>JAURJZ010000058.1 GCA_030831965.1 Verrucomicrobiota bacterium | reverse complement strand
GTCTACCCGCCCTTCCTCAACGCGCCCGGGCTCTCCGGGCGCGATGTCGCCAAGGTGCCCATGGCGTTCGACGGCCGCCGCTGGACCTTCGACTGGGAGCGCCTCGAGGCGGCCTGCTCCCTCCCCGGCACCAAGGTCCTCCTCCTCTGCAGCCCCTACAACCCGCTCGCCCGCGTCTTCGACCGGGACGAGCTGCGCCGCCTCGGCGACCTCGCCGCGCGCCACGACCTCCTTGTCTGCTCCGACGAGATCCACTGCGACCTCATCCTCGATCCCGCCGCGCGCCACACCGTCCTTGCCACCCTCGGCGACGACCTCGCCGCGCGCACCATCACGCTGATGGCGGCGAGCAAGACCTTCAACGTCGCCGGCCTCGCCTGCGGCTTCGCCATCATCCCCGACGCCCCCCTTCGCGCCCGCTTCCGACGCCTCCTCCAGGGGCTCTCGCTCGACCAGAATGTCTTCGGGCTCGCCGCCACCGAGGCGGCCTTCGAGCACGGCGAGCCCTGGCGCCGCGCCTGCGTCGACTACCTCCGCGGCAACCTCGGGCTCATCGCCTCCCGGCTGCCCCACCTGCCCGGCCTCGTCCTGCGCCAGCTTCCCCAGTCGAGCTTCCTCGCGTGGTTCGACGCCCGCCCGCTCGGCTTCGACGACCCCCACGCCGCCTTCGAGGAGGGCGGCGTGGGCCTGACCAACGGCGCGGAATTCGGCGACCCGGGCCATGTCCGGCTCAACTTCGGCTGCCCCAGGGATCGCCTTCGGGAGATCCTCCGTCGGATGGAGGCGGTCGTCGCCAAGGCCCCCGCGAACCGCCGCTGACCGGACCCTCCCGCCGACGTCGGATCAGCCCGGCCAGCAGCCGCTGCAGCTCCTCGCAGCGCCTTTCCAGCGCCGCCGCCGCCGGCGCCTCAAGCAGGCCCGCCTGCCGCGCCGCCTCGACCAACGTCAGCAGCGCCAGCGCGTCCCCCTTCGCCGCCGCCAGCAGGAGGTCGTTGTTGGTGTCGTCGACGTGGTCCTGGCCCTCGGCGATGGCGCCCGCGAGCCGGCGGCCGCCCTCGCGCAGCTGCTCGGCCAGCCAGGGATGGCGCGCCACCTGCGGCTGCAGGCCCAGGCGGATGAGGTCGGCGTGGAGGGTGACGGCCTTCTGCCAGGCCGCGAGGTCGCGGAGCGGGTTGCGGGTTTCCATGCCGCGAGTCTCGGCGGAGGCGCGGGCGTGTCCAACGCCCCCGGCTGGGGTCGATTCCCCGGGCGGAGGCGCCCGGATCGGCTAGCGTTGCGCCAGGATCTGCGTCGCGACCACGCAGGCCAGGGCCGCGTTCTCGGCCCGCAGCACCGTGGGGCCTAGCGTGACCGGGCGGAACCCGGCCTGCCGCGCCGCGGCGTATTCCTCCGGCGTGAGGTCGCCCTCCGGGCCGACCAGCCAGCGGACGCGCGCGGCCGCGGCCAGGTCGACCCGCGCCAGCGGCTCCGCGTCGATCTCCAGCGACGCCACCAGCCGGAGCTCGCCGGGGACCTGCGGGGGCAGGGCGTCGCACCAGGCGCGGAAGCCCCGGGGCTCGGCGACGCGCGCGAGCCAGGGGTTGCCGCACTGCTTGCACGCCTCGATTGCCTGGTCGCGCCAGCGGGCGGCCTTGGCCGCGGCCCGCCCGGGGTCGAGGCGGACCTCGCTGCGGGCCGACATCAGGGGCTGGATCTCGGTCGCCCCGGCCTCGGCCACCGAGCGCACCAGGTCGTCCATCGTCCCCCCTTTCGGCATCGCCTGCGCGAGGACGATCGCGGGCGAGGGCAGGGGGGCGCGGGAGACCTTCAGCAGCTCGATCACCGCCGCCTCGCCGTCCGCGCTCGCCAGCCGGCCCTCGGCGACCAGGCCCGCGCCGTCGAGCAGCACGACGCTGTCGCCCCTGCGCCCGCGCAGGCTGCGCACCAGGTGCCCGCTCTCCTCCGCGGAGAGCGTCACGCTGGGCTGCCCCGCGCGCAGCGGCGCCTCGAGCCAGGCCCTCAGCACGGCGCCCCTCCCGCCTCCGCGCGGTCGTACGACGGGTCCCAGTCCTTCCACACCGGCTCGTAGCCGGCCGACCTCAGCATTCCCGCCACCTCGGCCGGGCTCCGCGTGTCCTCCACTGAGAACTGCTCCAGCGAGGCCCCCGCGCCCTCCGCGTAGCCGCCCGGGTTGGTTCGCGAGCCGGCCGACATGGCGGTGATGCCCAGCCGGAACGCCTGGTCGCGGAAGCGCGCGTGCTCGCGCGTGCTCAGGTTGAGCTCGACCTCCCCGTTGAGCAGCCGGAAGGCGCAGATGGCCTGCACCAGGTCCCGGTCCGTCATCTCCACCTTCGGGGCGAGGTCGCCCTCGTGCGGCCGCATCCGCGGGAACGACACGCTGAACCGGCTTCGCCAGTGGCGCCGCTCCAGCCACCCGAGGTGAAGGGCGGTGAAGAAGCACTCCGTCCGCCAGTCCTCCAGGCCGAGCAGCGCCCCCAGGCCGATCTTGTGCACCCCGGCGGCGCCCACCCGGTCGGGCGCGTCGAGCCGCCAGCCGAAATCCGACTTCCTCCCCTTGGGGTGGTGCGTGCGGTAGGCCTCGGCGTGGTAGGTCTCCTGGTAGACCAGCACCGCGTTGAGGCCCTGCCGCCGCAGGCGGGCGTACTCGTCCGACTCCAGCGGCTGGACCTCGATCGAGAGCGAGGCGAAGTGGGGCCGCAGCAGCCCGAGCGCCCGCTCGAGGTAGTCGATCCCGACCTTGTTGGACTCGCCCGTCAGCAGCAGCACATGGTCGATGCCCAGGCCGCGGAGAGCCCCGGCCTCGCGCAGGATCTCGGCCGGGGTGAGCGTCCGCCGGGGCACCTTGTTGCCCGCGCTGTAGCCGCAGTAGGTGCAGACATTCTGGCACTCGTTCGAGAGGTAGGCCGGGGCGTACAGCTGGATGGTCCGGCCGAAGCGCCGCAGGGTGCGCCCATGGCTCAGCCGGGCCATGGTCTCGAGGTGGGGCTGGGCGGCCGGGGACAGCAGCGCCTCCAGGTCGGTCAGGTCCGCCTCGCCCGCCTCGGCCCGCCGGAGCGCGCGCCTCACCTCCGCGTCGCCCCGCCCGAGGATGCGCTCGCGCGTCGGCTCCCAGGGATGTCGGGAATGGATGTCGCCGAAGCCCATCGCCCCACATTAGACGCCGCCGGCGACCCGGGGCAAGCGTCGCTCCCGCTTGCCCCTCGCAGCCGCCCCCGGCAGGATCGTCCCGCACCCGCCAAGATGGCCGATTTCCTCGCCCCCGCCGAGCGCAGCGCCCTCATGGCCCTCATCCGGGGCAAGGGCAACGCCTCGACCGAGCTCCGCCTCGTCGCGCTTCTCCGGGCCGCCGGCATCCGGGGATGGCGTCGCGGCTCCCGGCTGCCCGGTCGCCCCGACTTCGCCTTCGCCGCCGAGCGGCTCGCCGTCTTCGTCGACGGCTGCTTCTGGCACGGCTGCCCCCGCCACCACCGCCTGCCCCGCACCCGCCGCGCCTTCTGGCGCGCCAAGGTCCTCGGCAACCGCCGCCGCGACCGGCGGGTCGACCGCGAGCTGCGCGCCCGCGGCTGGTCCGTCCTCCGCATCTGGGAGCACGAGCTCCGCGCCGCCCGGCTTGGCTCGACGCTGCGTCGCCTGCGGCGCGTCCTGACCGCCGCGCGGGCTCCTCAGAGCAGCTTGCGGTAGGCCGCGGCGTCGAGCAACCCCGACACGGACGACGGGTCGGCCAGCCTGACCTTGATCATCCAGGCGCCGCCGTAGGGCTCGCGGTTGACGAGGTCGGGCGTCGCGTTCAGCGCCTCGTTCGCCTCGATGACCGTCGCGGCGACCGGGCAATACAGGTCGGAGGCCGCCTTGACCGACTCCACCGCGCCGAAGGTCGCGCCCGCGGCGAAGCTCGCGCCCGCCTTGGGCAGGTCGACGAAGGTCACGTCGCCCAGCGCGGCCTGCGCGTGGTCCGTGATCCCGATGGTGGCGGTGCCGTCCGCCTCGAGTCGGACCCACTCGTGCTCGGCGGTGTAGCGAAGGCTGTCGGGGACGTTGCTCATGGTGCGATGGGGCAGGGAAGCGGCGCCGCGGCGGGTTTTCAACCCCTCACTTCACGAAGGGCCCCGGGGCGAGCTCGAGCGCCACGCGGTGCCCGCGCAGGTCCACCTCCAGCCGCCCGCCGAGCGCCGCGGCCTCGACCAGGGCGGTCCCGATCGGCTTGTTGAGCAGGGGGGAGAGCGTGCCCGAGAGCACCTCGCCCACCTTGCGCTCGCCCGCCATCACCGGCGTGCCCTGGCGCGCGATGCGCCGGTCCGACAGCGAGAAAAGCGCCACCTTGGAGGCCGGGCCGGCCTCGTGCTGGCGGAGCAGGGCCGCGCGCCCGACGAACTCGCCCTTGGCGAACTTCACCGCCCAGCCCAGCCCGGCCTGGATGGGGGAGATCGTCTCGGAAATCTCGTGGCCGTACAGCGGGTACCCCGCCTCGAGCCGGAGTGAGTCGCGGGCGCCGAGCCCGGCCAGCAGGAGCCCCCTCGGCTTGCCCGCCGCCAGCAGCGCCTCCGCCACCGCCGTCGCCGACCCGGCCGGCAGGTAGATCTCGAAACCGGGCGAGCCCGTGTAGCCGGTGCGGGAGACGAGGCACCCTGCGGCGCCCGCCACCGTCGCCGTCGCGAAGCCGAAGCGCCTGAGCGCGGCGAGGGGCGCGTCGGTCAGCGGGCCGAGGATGGCGTCCGCCTCCGGGCCCTGCAGGGCCAGCTGGGCCCAGCGCGCGCACTCGTCCGCGATTGTCACCCGGTCGCCCCCCGCCTGCGACCGCAGCCAGGCGATGTCCTTGGCCGCGTTCGAGGCGTTGAGGCAGATCAGGAACTCCTCCGCGCCCAGACGGTAGACGATGAGGTCGTCGACGCATCCCCCGTCCGGCTGGCAGAGGATCGTGTAGCGGGCCATGCCGACGGGGATGCCGGCCATCGCGTTCGTCATCACCCGGTCGAGGAACGCGGCGGCGTCGGGGCCCGTCACCCGGCACTCGCCCATGTGGCTCACGTCGAAAAGGCCGGCGGCGCGCCGCACCGCGAGGTGCTCCTCGATGATGCCGGTGTACTGGACCGGCATCTCCCAGCCGGCGAAGGGCACGAGGCGGGCGCCATGCGCCGCATGGAAGGCGTGCAGGGGGGTGCGGGCGAGCGGCGCGGTCATGGTCGCACCTTGTCCCCGCGCGGCGCCGCCTTCCAACAAAAAAGCCCGTCCGCGAGGACGGGCCTGGGTCGGCGCGGCGCCCGCTCAGCGGCCCCGGATCTCCTTGTCGAGCTCGGAGAGAAGCTCGCGGTAGGTCTCGCGGTTGAGCTCGCCCATGCGCAGCCGCCGCTCAAGGAGGCCCTTGCGGGCGGTGTACTCGCCGTAGGCGTGCTCGCGGTTCCGTCGCTCCAGCTCGGCGATGCGGGCGTTGGCCTGCTCGAGATTCCTGCCCGCGCCCTCGGCCGCCGCCTCCGCGGCGTTGGCCGTGTTCTTCGCGGCGATCACCCGGGCCAGCTCATCCACGCGCGCGGCGACGGTGGCGGAGGCCTGGGCGAGCTTCTCCGCCAGCGCCTCGCCGGTGACCTTGCGGTTGTCGGCGTCGGCCAGCGCGGCGGCGAGCTTCTCGCCATCCACCGCCCCGCCGACCTCCGCGCGCGCCTTGGCGGCGGCCTCGAGCGCCGCGGTCGCGGCCGCGAGGGCCGCGCGGGCCTCGCCGGCGGCGCGGCCGGCGGCCTCCGCGGAGGCCTTGGCGGCCTCGACGGCGGCGGCCTCGGCGGCGGCCTTCGCCTTGGCCGCCTCGGCCTCGGCGCGGGCGGCGACCTTGGCGGCCTCGTCGGCTTCCTTGCCCGGCGCGCTCAGCTCCGCGGCCTTGGCCTCGGCGACCGCCACGGTCTCCTGCGCGGCGCCCAGCTGGACGAGGCGGCGCTGGACGACCTCCTGCTCAAGCTTGGCCTTGGCCTCGGCGGTCTCCGCCTCGGCGATGGCCTTCCTCAGGCCGGCCTCGGCTTCCTGCAGCTTCGCCTCGGCCTCGGCGGTGTCCTTGCCGGAACCCGACTTGACCGCCTCGATGGCGGCCGCCAGCTCGGCGCGGGCCTTGACGGCCGCCTCGCGGGATTTTTCCGCCAAGCCGGCGAGCTTGGCCGCGGCGACCTTGGCCTCGGCCAGGTCGCCCTCGGTGGTGCCGTAGATGGCGGGATCGACGCCGGCCGGGGCCTTGGTCGACTCGCGGGTCTTCTCCAGGGCGGCGCGCTCCTCGGCGCTCAGGTTGGCCTGCCCGCCCTCGGGGTCGAGCACGACCGAGACCTTGCCGGCGAAGCCGTAGGTGTTGTTCGGCTTGAGCGAGGGGCGAATCGTGGTGGTCTTCGGCTCGAAGCCCGACTTGTCCACGGTGACCTCGTGGTTCTTGGTGCGGTCCAGGGTGGCCCGGATTGGGGTGCGGCCGATGCGCTGCCCGTTGATCTCGACCATCGCCCCCGTCGGCTTGGAGTGGATCGAAACCTCCTCCTCCAGGGGGTTGTCGCTGGACGCGCAGCCGACAAACAGGGAGGAGGCGATGACCAGGAGATGCTTGTTGAGACGCATGGGGTTGCTGGGTCGCCTTTATCGGCGAGCGCCTGCCGGCGTTCAACCCCAATTCGCCCTCCCGAACCGCCCGGCCAATCCCGGGTTGACCCCCCGGAAGGCTTCAAAATGCTGGACACCGCAACGGTTCGCCAGCATAGCTCAGTTGGTAGAGCAGCCGCCTTGTAAGCGGCAGGTCGTCGGTTCAAGTCCGACTGCTGGCTCCGCTCCCCTGTCGCCTGCCCGATGGTGTAATGGCAGCACGACTGACTCTGACTCAGTCTGTCTAGGTTCGAATCCTAGTCGGGCAACCAGGGGGACTCAGCCGGCACGCCAGGCGCGACCTCGCCTCAGGGCGTCGGCCATCCTCGCCACCGGCGCCAGCCCCGCCACGTCGTGGACCCGGATCATCGCCGCCCCCCTGCCGATGCCCCAGGCGGCGCAAGCCGCGTCGCCGGGCAGCCGGCGCGCCGGGTCCGGCTCGCCCAGCACCTTCCCGAGCGTCGACTTCCGGCTGGTGCCGAGCAACACCGGCAGGCCGAGCGCGGCCAAGCGCTCGAGCCGCCCCACCAGCTCCAGGTTCTCCTCCGGCGTTTTCCCGAATCCGAATCCGGGATCCAGCCAGAGCTGGCGCCGCGGCACGCCGGCGGCCTCGGCCCGCGCCACCGCGCCCCGAAGGTCCGCCAACACCTCGCCCCAAAGGTCCTCGCCGTGCGGCCCGGCGCGATTGTGCATGAGAATCCAAGGACAGCCCAGCTCGGCCGCGACGGGCGCCAGCGAGGGCCAGCGCGCGTCGGGCTCGGCCCCGCCCTGGACATCGTTGAGGATGTCCGCCCCCGCCTCCACCGCCGCCCGCGCCACCTCGCGCTTCCGCGTGTCCGCGGAAATCGGCAGCCCCGGGCACCGTCGCCGGATCTCCCGGATGGCCGGGACCAGCCGGGCGAGCTCCTCCTCCGCGCCCACGGGGCTCGCACCCGGCCGGGTCGACTCCGCCCCGAGGTCGATCACGTCCGCGCCTTCCGCGACCAGTCGCTCCGCCTGGTCCGCCGCCGCCGCCGGATCCATCCAGCGGCCGCCGTCGGAGAACGAGTCCGGGGTCACGTTGACGATTCCCATGATCAAGGTGCGCTCCCGCCAGTCCGGCAGGCGACGTCCATGGGGGCTTGTCCAAATCACAACGCATTCCCCCTTCGCGGCCCCCTTGGGTCAAATCCAATGCGGCCCCGCGGCCCAACTCCCAATTCACCACGTCGGCTAATGGGAGGGATGCGATTTATTCATCGACACAATATCATGCCCGCCAACATTTTATGGATTATTACGGGCAAATTTTCCCTTGGTTGAGCCCGCCGTGCAAATTAGGCCCGCAAACCGGGGTTTTTCGCTGACATTCCCCGTGTTTTGGTTTCCTAAATCTCTTTCCCGTCCCATGTCGCTCGCCGTGCGCTCTCCGATGCTCTGGATTCTGCCCTTGGCCGCCTTGATTCTCTCCGGCTGCTCCAAGGCCGAGTGGATGGGGCGCCAGTCGGCCATGGACCCCAAGGGCCCGGTCGCCCAGGTCCAGTTCGACGTGTTCATGGCCACCGTCTGGCTGTCGCTCGTGCTCTTCGTTCTCGTCGGCGGCGCCCTCGTCTACGCGGTCATCCGCTACCGCGAGCGCGCCGGCCAGGCCGACGCCCCGCCGCCCGAGCAGGGCCACGGCAACCCCCTGGTCGAGATCGGCCTGATCATGGCCTCGGTGGCCTCGCTCGTCGTCATCGCCATCCCCACCCTCGAGGCCATCTGGTACGTCGACGACGTCCCCGAGGAATCCCGCCCCGCCTCCAAGCTCAGCGCCTGGTACAAGGGGAAGGTCGCCCCCGAGGCCGCCGGGGAGGTCCTCACCATCGACGTCATCGGCAAGCAGTGGTGGTTCCGCTTCGAGTATCCCCAGCTCGGCCTCACCCAGCAGGGCAAGCGCTCGATCCCCAACGAGATGGTCATCCCCCGCGGGAAGGCCGTGCGCATCAACCTCCGCTCCGAGGACGTCATCCATTCCTTCTGGATTCCCAAGGTCGCCGGCAAGGTCGACCTCATCCCCGGACGCCGCAACCACATGTGGATCCAGGCCGACGAGACCGGCCACTACTACGGCCAGTGCGCCGAGTTCTGCGGCGACTCCCACGCCTACATGCTCTTCCGCTGCGTCGTGGTCGAGCCCGAGGAGTTCGCCGCCTGGGTCGAGCGCCAGAAGGCCCCCGCCCCCGAGCCCGTCGCCGGCTCCCTCGCCGCCAAGGGCAAGGGCCTCTTCGCCGCGAAGACCTGCGCGATGTGCCACCGCGTCGCCGGCCAGTTCGAGGCCGGCGGCTTCGGCCCCGACCTCTCGCGCGTCGCCGCCCGCACCACCCTGGCCGGCGCCTGGCTCGACCACCGCGACCCCGCCGCCCAGATGTCGCTCGACGCCAAGGGCAACACCGAGGCGACCGTCCCCGTCGACCCGGCCCGCCAGCGCGCCAACCTCGCGCGCTGGATCGGCTCCTCCGGCGTCCTCGTCGACGCCGCGGGCAAGCCCCTCATCCCCCAGGACGTCAAGCCGGGCAACCGCATGCACTATTACAAGATGTTCGGCGTCGCCGGCCTCCGCGAGACCCGCACCACCCTCACCCAGGAGGAGATGGACGCCGTCGTCGAGTACCTGATGACCCTCCGCTGACCCCTTCACCCACCCTTCCCATGGCCCACGCCGCCCACCACGCCCCCGTCGCCTCCAAGACCGAGCTGCCGCCCGAGCGCAGCGACCTCGGCCTGCTGCGCCCCGACCGCTCCACCGGCCTGGTGGACTGGCTGACCACCGTCGACCACAAGAAGATCGGCATCCTCTACGGCGCCTTCGCCATGTTCTTCTTCCTCCTCGGCGGGGTCGAGGCGCTCGCCATCCGCACCCAGCTCGCCGTCGCCGAGAACGACTTCATCACGGCGCGCATGTACAACCAGATGTTCACCATGCACGGGACGACGATGATCTTCCTCGGCGTGATGCCCCTCTCGGCCGCCTTCTTCAACTACCTCGTCCCGCTCCAGATCGGCGCGCGCGACGTCGCCTTCCCCCGGCTCAACGCCTTCTCCCTCTGGACCTTCGTCTTCGGCGCCCTCGTCCTCAACGCCTCCTGGCTCTTCGAGTTCGGCCACCTCGCCGGCTGGTTCAAGGACTTCGCCTGGTACCAGAAGCTCACCTACACCGACTTCGCGCCCGCCAACGGCTGGTTCTCCTACGCCCCCCTCTCGGGCACCTTCGGCCAGGCCGACTCCGCCCTCCAGGCCCCCCGCTTCACCGGCGTCGGCACCGACTTCTGGATCATCGGCCTCCAGATCCTCGGCGTCGCCTCCCTGGCCGCCTCCTTCAACTTCATCGTCACCATCCTCAACATGCGGGCCCCCGGCATGACGATGATGCGCCTGCCCGTCTTCACCTGGATGACGCTGGTCACCGCCTTCCTCATCATCCTCGCCTTCCCCGCCATCACCGTCGCCCTCATCCAGCTGATGTTCGACCGCCAGTTCGGGGCCAACTTCTTCAACCCGACCAACGGCGGCCAGCCCATCCTCTGGCAGCACCTCTTCTGGATCTTCGGCCACCCCGAGGTCTACATCCTCGTCCTGCCCGCCATGGGCATCATCTCGGAGATCCTCCCCACCTTCTCCAAGAAGCCCCTCTTCGGCTACCCCATCATCGTCTTCTCCGGCGCCGTCATCGGCTTCCTCGGCTTCGCCGTCTGGAGCCACCACATGTGGACCCCCGGCCTC
>JAURJZ010000057.1 GCA_030831965.1 Verrucomicrobiota bacterium | reverse complement strand
GCAGGCTGCCGCCCGTGGGCGGCGGGGGTGGGCTCACGAAGGGCTCTGGCTTTGGACTGGATTGACCAGGGTCACCGGTCGAAAGGGACGAGGAGTGGCGCGGGGGGCGCGCTCCCCTGCCCTGCCGTGTCAGGACGGCGGGCGCATGAGGAGGAGCGGGAGGAGCTCGAGGGCTCGGTCGTTCCAACGGGAAAGGCGGGAGAGGCGCTCCTGGACATCGGCCGGCAAGCCGGCGGCGGCGGCGTCATCGCGCAGGGCGCGGAGCTCGGGGGTGGTTTGCTCGAGCGCGGGCTGGAGACGGCGGCGAAGGAGATCGACGATGGCGGCGGCGAGGGAAGGCGCGACGGTCCAGGTCTCGGCGCGCGAGCCCTTGGCGCGGGAGGAGAGGACCATGCCGTTTTCCTTGAGGAAGCCGAGGCCCTCGCTGACGGATCCCTTGCTGAGGGAAAGGCGCGTTTCGATGTCCGAGAAACGCAGCGGCTGGGCGGAGATATAAAGGAGGCCGTAGATCTGGGCGATGGAGCGGGGAACGGAAAGGACATCGGCCATGCGAACGAAGTACGCGATGGCGCGGCGCTCCGGTGAGGAAAGGGAATGCGAGAGGCGGGGGGGCAAGGAGGGCTCGGGGGCTCGGGGGCTCGGGAGGAGCGGGGGGCGGGCTTGGGTATAGTGTTCAGAAAAGAGTGAAAGGGGCAAGCGGTCTGTTCGAAATAAAGTGAAATAATGGCTTGGGCTTGGATTATTGGTTTTAAAGTGTTGGCTGGGAACACTTTATACAATAAGCGCGGTTGCCCAGGGGCTAGAATCCTTCTGGGTGGTGGGGCGACTCGGAAAAGCCGTCCCGCTAAGAGGCGGTGGGCGCAGACCGGCCTGATTCGGGAGAAGGGGGAGGGGCCCTTAGCGGGAGCGACTTTGGAGGCGGGAGCGTTCGGCCTCGAAGGCCATGCGGTGGCTTTGGAGGGAAGTCTCGAGGGAGGTGCGCATCTCGGCCGGGTTGGCGCGGGTGAGATCCTCGTGGAGGGTGGACATGAGGCCCCAGTCGCCGCCGCCGTGGCCGGCGTAGCCGTGCTTGGGTTCCTCGAGGGTGATGCGGCGGGGTTCCTGGCCCCAGCCGTGGCGTTGGACGAGGAGGTCGCAGCCGAGCTGCTTCTTGATGAAGGAGCCGCCGCGGAGCCAGCCCTCGGTGCCGAAGAGCTCGAGGTGGCGGCCCTCGTCGAAGGCGGTCATGGTGAAGGTGGCGGTGACGTCGTTGGCGAAGCGGGCGGCGAGGACCTGGTGGTCGACGACGTCGTTGTCGCACCGGTAGACGCAGCGACCCCAGGGGCTGGTGCGGAGCCAGTCGAGGATCTCGGCGTCGGTGGCGTCCTTGGCGCGGTCGTGGACCATGCCCAGCCAGCGACGTCCCTCGGGCCGGCAGTAGAGGGCGGCGTTGTAGCGGCAGGTGTCGGCGACGGGGCAGCCGTCGGTGCAGCGGGCGGGGGCGCCGGCGGGGGCGTTGGCGGCGGTGAAGTGGGTGAGGGAGCCGTGGGAGGAGAGCTCGGTGTGGGGAGCGCCGACGAGCCAGGCGAGGATATCCATGTCGTGGCAGGACTTGGCGAGGATCATGGGCGAGGACTTGGCGGCGACGGACCAGTGGCCGCGGACGAAGGAGTGGGCTTGGTGCCAGGGCTGGACGCCCTCGAGGGCGTTGAGGGAGACGAGGCGGCCGAGCTCGCCGGAGTCGAGGATGCGCTTCACCTCGGAGTAGAAGGGCGTGTGGCGGAGGACGTGGCAGACGACGACGCGGCGGCCGAGGCGGCGGGCGGCGGCGGCGACGGCCTCGGTGTCCTCGAGGGTGGGCGCGATGGGCTTCTCGAGGAGAAGGTCGTAGCCGAGCTCCATGGCGCGGATGGCGTGGGCGCGGTGGAGGGCGTCCTGGGTGCCGATGACGCAGACATCGCCGATCTTGCCGGCGGCGAAGAGCGCGTCGGCCGAGTCGAAGGCGCGGAAGGGCGCGGGGGCGCGGGTCTTGGCGGCGTGGCCGCGGATGATGTCGACGCGCGCGGGGACGGGGTCGGCCGCGGCGGCGATGGCGTAGCGGTCGGGCATCTCGGCGGCGATGCCGGCGTAGGTGCGGGCGCGGGAGCCGGCGCCGCAGAAGACAAGGGAGAGGAGCATGGGGGCGAGGAGCGGGGTGCGGGGAGCGGGGAGCGAGGGGCGGCGGGCGAGAGCGGAGGATGGGGAGGATTGGGAGGATGGGAAGGATGGGGAGAAGCGGACGTCGCGGAGAAACGTCGCTATCCAAGGCGGGTGAAAAGACAGGGAGTGAGGGCGGGGTTTTCCCCATTCTCCTTGACCGCCCTACCCTTCCGTCTTTCTCTGACCCCCTCCCGGTTAGCCCCCTTCGTCTAGCCCGGTCAGGACACCTCGCTTTCACTGAGGTAACTGGGGTTCGAATCCCCAAGGGGGCGCCACCGGAAGAGAGTTATGGCAAACAAGCCCGGCCTTTAAGGTCGGGCTTGTTTGCACGGGGCGCGGGGGCGCGGGGGGGTGCACAGGAGCACAGCGGCACGGGGGCGCGGGGGCGCGAGGGGTGCACAGGAGCACAGCTGCTCAGGGGCACGGGAGGTACTCAGGGGCGCGGGGGCACGGGAGGAAGAGGTCACGGGCGGAGCCGTGACCCTACCTGATACAGGGGATTGGGGCGTGAGGGAGAGAAGCGGTTTCGGAGAAACCGCCCTACCTCCCGTGCCCCTGAGCCCCTGTGCCCCTGTGACCCTGTGCCGCCGATCCGATATCAGAACTTGCGGCGGTAGCCGACTTGGAGGGAGAGGGCGTCGCCTTCGGAGGCTTGGTCGAGGCGGAGGCCGACGTTGAAGGTGGAGTCGGGGCTGGCGCCGAAGCTGAAGGAGGGGGCGAGGGAGAAGCCGTTGCCAGGGAGGGCGCCGATGGAGGTGGTGGTTTGGCCGAAGCCCGAGTCGGGGATGGAGGAGGCGATGTCGATGTCGTCGCCGGCGAGCTGGAGGTGGTAGGCGACCTCGAGGGCGAGGCGGTAGTTCCAGGCGCCGTTGTCGGAGGTCCAGCTGCGGTGGAGGCCGAAGCCGGCGCGGAGGGCGGTTTGGCTGAGGTCGGCGTCGGCGACGTCGAGGGCGTCGTCCTGGCCGGTCTCGGCGAGGCCGCCGAGGTTGGTGCGGGAGGTCTCGAGCTGGGCGAAGGGCGTGAAGGCGGTGGCGCGGCCGAGGGTGGTGGCCGAGGAGACGCGGACCCAGGCGCCGAGGGTGGTGGTGTCGGCGTCGGCGGTGTTGCGGCCGTCGAACACGGAGTCGCGGGTGAGGTCGCCGGAGAGGGTCCCGAAGCTGAGGCCGAAATCGAGGGCGAGGTTGCGGTCTTCGTTCATGAAGCCGCCGAAGAGGCCGAGGCGGAGGCCGTTGCCGTCGAAGGAGCCGGAGGCGCCCTCGGTGTCGGCGGTGGCGACGCCGAGGTGGTAGCCCCAGTGGCCGTCGAAGCCGAAGTTGTGGATGGCGCCGGCG
>JAURJZ010000056.1 GCA_030831965.1 Verrucomicrobiota bacterium | reverse complement strand
GCCATGAGCCGGGCGAGGCGGTTGCGGGCATCGGTGTAGGAGACGGTCTTCATGGCCGCATCCTGCCGTACGTACAGAATTCTGTCAATAGGCTCGGGTTGCATGGTGCCAAGCAGGTTTGCCCGCGAGGTCGCGCCGCCAAGATGGGGAATTGCCCAGCGGCGGGTGGGGAGGGGGAATGGGCGCGGCCTGGCCTGCTTCCCACATTCCCCTTTGCCCATTAAGGGGCGACAACGAGCGCTGGCGAGTTCCAGCCCGCTGACACCGCTGACACCGCCAACCCCGCCGACCTAGTCCCACCCGAAGAACGCGCGGGCGTTGGCCGTGGTCAGGGCGGCGAGGGCGGCGGGGTCCATGCGCAGGACCTCGGCGGCGGTGGCGAGGGTCTCGGGCAGGTAGGCGGGGTGGTTGTCGCGCCCGCGGTGGGACTGGGGGGCGAGGTAGGGCGCGTCGGTCTCGAGCATGAGGTGGTCGGGCCCGAGGAAGGCCAGCGAGGCGCGGGTGACGGTCGACTTGGGGTAGGTGAGGACGCCGGTGAAGGAGGCGCGGCCGCCGCGGCGGGCGAGCTCGCGGGCGCACTCGACGCTCTCGGTGAAGCAGTGGAAGACGACCTTGCGCCAGTCGACCCGGCTGGCGTCGATGAGGCGGACGCAGTCGTGGAAGGCGGAGCGGGAGTGGATGACAACGGGGCAGTCGAGCTCGTGGGCGAGGGCGAGCTGGCGGCGGAAGGCCTCGTGTTGGCGGGCCTTGGCGGCGTCGGCCTCGGCCGGGTCGGCGGGTAGGCGGAAGTAGTCGAGCCCGATCTCGCCGAGGGCGGCGGGCGGGGTGGTGTCGGCGAAGTACGAGCCGAGGGCCATCAGCGCGTCCTCGAAGCCCTCGCCGACGTGGTTGGGGTGGAGGCCGACGGTGTGCCGGACGTAGCCGGGGTTGGCCGCGGCGAGGTCGCGGTAGAGCGTCCAGTCGTCGAGGTCGGTGCCGATGGCGACGAGGCCGGCGACGCCGGCGGCCTCGGCCTGGGCGCGGTAGGCCGCGAAGGTCCCGGCGCGGGCGGCCGCGGCGGGGTGGCAATGGGAGTCGATCAGGCTCGGGCTCACGCGGACGGCGGCGGGCTCAGCGCTGGAGCACGCGCACGGTGTCGACGCGCAGCTGGGCCGGGAAGCGGGTCTCGTGGGAGACGGGCCCGCCGAAGCCGCCGCCGACGGCGAGGTTGAGGATGAGGTGGAAGCGGCGGTCGAACGGGGCGGGGAAGGGGCCGCCCTCGGAGCTCCAGCTTGTCTCGGTGTGGTAGGCGACGCCGTCGACGAGCCAGCGGAAGGCGCCGGGCTCCCACTCGAGGGCGAAGGTGCGCATGCCCGAGGTGAAGTCGCCCTTGGCCAGGCGGTGCGAGCCGCCGCGGTGGACGTTGCGGGGCCAGGCGCCGCCGAAGTGGAGGGTGCCGTGGACGCGGTCGGGCTCGCCGCCCCTGAACTCCATGATGTCGATCTCCCCGCTGGCGGCCCAGCCGCCGTAGGTCTCCTCGGAGGGCAGCATCCAGAAGGCGGGCCAGAGGCCCTTCCCGGCGGGCAGCTGGGCGGTGATTTCGAAGCGGCCGTGCAGCCAGTCGGCCCGCCGCTTCGTCCGGATGCGGCCGGAGGAGTAGTCCCTCGCGACGCCGGCGACGTTGACGGGCTCGCGGTGGGCCTCGAGGACGAGGTGGCCGTTCTCGACCCGGACGTTGCGGGGGCGGTCGCGGTAGTACTGGAGCTCGCTGTTGCCGCCGCCGTGGCCGTTCTCCTCGACGGCCCAGCGGGTCCAGTCGAGCTCGGCGCCGGCGAAGTCGTCGCGCCAGACCTCGCGCCACTCCGCCGCGGCCGAGGCGGCGGCGAGGAGGACCAGGGGGAGGCCGGGAAGGCGCATGCGCCGAGGCTGGCCCGCCGGCCCCTCCGCTCAAGTCATAAGGCGGGTTGCGGCTTGTTTTTGCGGCCGGGGCGTGCGATACCGTTCGGCCCAACCGCCCATCCCCATGCGCCTCGGAACCAAGTCCCTCCACGCCGGCCAGAAGCCCGACCCCGCCACGGGGTCGCGCGCGGTGCCGATCTACCAGACCACCTCCTACCAGTTCCGCGACACGGAGCACGCGGCGAACCTCTTCGCCCTGAAGGAGCTCGGCAACATCTACACGCGGATCATGAACCCGACCACGGACGTCCTCGAGCAGCGGCTCGCGGCGCTCGAGGG
Organism: Verrucomicrobiota bacterium; assembly: GCA_030831965.1. Classification (GTDB taxonomy): domain Bacteria; phylum Verrucomicrobiota; class Verrucomicrobiia; order Opitutales; family UBA953; genus UBA8828. The sequence goes on along the minus strand of JAURJZ010000056.1, from coordinate 295 downwards.
CGGCACCGCCGCGCTCGCCCACAGCTCGGGCCAGGCCGCGATCACCGGCGCGATCCTCAACCTCGCCGGGGCGGGCGACAACATCGTGTCGGTCTCCCAGCTCTACGGCGGCCCCTAGAACCACTTCCACTACACCCTGCCCAAGCTCGGCATCGAGGTCTCGTTCGTGGACGGCGACGACCCGGCGAACTTCCGCAAGGCCGCGCGCAAGAACACCAAGGCCTTCTACGGCGAGGGCCTGGGCAACCCCCGGCTCAACATCTTCCCCTTCGCCGAGGTCGCGAAGGTGGCCCGG
>JAURJZ010000055.1 GCA_030831965.1 Verrucomicrobiota bacterium | reverse complement strand
TTGCCCTTGCGGTCCAGCTTGATGTCCCAGAACTCGCCAAGCAACCCGCCGGTCGCCGCCTTGCTGCCGAAGACCGAGACGAAATTGCGGGAGTTGCCGACCCCGACCCCGACCCCGGAGCCGATGCCGCCGCCAGAGCCGCCGCCGAAGCCCTTGGAGGAGCCCCCGCCGGAGAGGCCGGCCATGAGCGACGGGGCCGAGGTGGTGGGCAGGTCGGGCAAGGCGACGGAGGCCGTGGCGGACTTCGACGTGATGCGGGCCGAGGTGCGGGCGAGGTTCTGGGCGTTCCTCGGCTGCATCTTGTGCTCGAAGGCCTTGGCCCGCTCACCCTTCGAGCCCCCCCCGGAACCGGTGGCGAAGGTCTCGGGGTCCGTCTTGGCCTCGTCCGTGATCGTGACGATCACCCAGGCGGCGAAAAGCAGGAGCAGCGCGCCGTGAAAGACCAGCGAGGCGAGCAGGCCCTCCCCGCCCAGGCGATGCCACCACCCGCGGCGGGGTCGGTCGAGCGAAGGCCTGGACCCGAGGTCCTCGGGCGGGCTTGGCGGTGAGGGGTCGTCTGACACCCCGCATCTCTAGGGTTCGAATCCGACGCCGACAACACTTTCGAGAGGCGGCCGGAGGACTTTCGCAGTCTTTTTACGGCGGAGGTTGACAACCCATCCCGCCGACTCCAACCAAACCCCTTTCCCACGGATGCTGAACCTTGCCAATCAGTGCCTCGACCTCGCGAAGTCGCTGCTGCAGCAGAACCTCGGGTCGGTCGGCCCTGATGGCCGCGTCTCGCCCGTCGCGGGCGAGACGATGCGGGCCGACGAGCCCGGCCACGTCGCCCTCGCCCTCGGCGAGTACCACCGCGCGACCAACGAGACCGTCCTCGGCAAGGTCGACCTCGTCGAGCTGACCGCGCGCTGCGTCACGGCCCAGGTCGCCATCCGGGAGGGCGCCGACAACGGCCTCGCCTACGCCTGCCTGGGGCTGATCTCCTTCGGCGCCTCCAAGGACCGCAACGCCGTCTGGGACCGACTCGACGCCGGGACCCGGGAGGTCATCGCCGCCCGCCTCGCGGCCGCCGGCGCGCACGACAACCACTTCCAGGCCTTCGACATCGCCAAGGCCGTCTGCCGCTTCTCGCTCGGCATGACCGACCGCGACGAGACCGGCGCCCTCGTCGACCGGATGGTGGACGGCATCGCCGCCCACGGCACCGGCGGCCTGCTCGACGACGCGCCCGCCGCCAAGGGCAGCGGCGCCCTCGGCGGCTGCTTCGACCTCTACGGCCTCGTCGCCCTCATCTTCGCCCGCCAGGCCCTGCAGCTGCACGCCAACCTCGCGGTGCGCGACGCCAAGCTGCCGCGCCTCCGGGCCCACGGCGAGAAGTACGTCCGCATCCTCCTCGACGCCACCCGCGAGGACGGCATGGGATGGTCCTACGGGCGGGGCATCGGCGCCTACGGCCAGATGCACCCCATCTCCGTCCTCCTCCAGGCGCTGCGCGACAAGTGGGTCCCGGCCGACAGGGAGACCCAGGCCCGCGACCTCGTCCGCCGCCTCTTCACCTGCTTCTTCGGCTCCTTCGTCGACCTCGAGCACGGCGTCCTCGTGATCCGCGACGAGGAGCGCGACACCATCCCGGGCCACACCACCCGCATGGCCAACATCGACGCCGCCCGCTACCTCTGCCAGTGGTCGCGGCTCGCCCGCACCATCGGGGGCGCCCTGCCCTCCGCGCCCCCCTCGGCCCCCTCCGTGCCCTGCAGGTATTTCCCCTTCGACCGCGGGCGGGACAAGGAGCAGGGGCTCTGCGTCTACAGCGACGCCCGCAGCGGCCTCTTCGTCCAGATTCCCCTGGTGTCCGGCGGGGGGCGCGGCCTGAGCGACTCCCTCGCCTTCCCCCACATGCCCGGGGTGATGGACTGGCCGGTCGCCGCCTCCCGGCCGTGCTTCATCCCCGAATTCCACATCGGCGACCGTCGCATCACCCCCTCCCATTACGGACGCAACGTGCAGGTCGCGCTGGGCACGCGCGGGGCGACCCTCTTCCGCTACGACCAACCCGAGCTCATCGACACCGCGGAGCGGCTCGCGCCCGGGCTCGGGGCGCTCCGCGTCGAGTGGGAGTTCCTCGGCGGCAGGATGGTCGGGCGATTCACCCTGCTCCCCCGCGCCGCCTTCGCGATCGACGCCGTGCGCCTCGCCGTGCCCATCGCCGCGCCCCACTCCCGGCTGAGCCCGCACGGCGGCTTCTCCCTCGGGGCCGATTACCACCGCTGCGAGGTCGTCCGGGACGACTTCGGCTGCGCCTGGAGGGAGGTCGAGGCCGTCGGCCTCGACCCCTCCCATCGGACCTGCTGGGGCAAGATCCACTACTACCAGACCCTCGGCCGCGACCTCCCGATGGCCGTGCGCGCCGGACAGTCCCTGACCCTCGAGATCGCCTACGAGCCCGAGATCGCGAGGTCCTGACGCCCGGTCAGCCCTGCCTTGCGCGCCGCCGGCGATTCGCCAAGGGTGGGGCCTCCCATGGGTCGCTTTTACCTCACCACCGCCATCGACTACGCCAACGGGGCGCCCCACCTCGGGCACGCCTACGAGAAGGTCCTCGCCGATGTCATCGCCCGCCACCGGAGGATGCGAGGCGACCAGGTCCACTTCCTCACCGGGCTCGACGAGCACGGCCAGAAGGTGGAGCAGACGGCGCGCCGCGCCGGGATCGAGCCCCGGGCCCACTGCGACGCCATCGCCGGGCTCTTCCGCGGCATGCTCGGGCTGCTCGACATCTCCAACGACGACTACATCCGCACCACCGAGCCCCGCCATGTCCGCGTCGTCCAGGACGCGCTCCAGCGGCTGTTCGACGCCGGCCTCGTCTACCGCGCCGAGTACACCGGCTTCTACTCGGTCCGCCAGGAGCAGTTCCTCCTCGAGAAGGACCGGGCGCCGGACGGCTCATGGCCCTCCCTCCTCGGCGAGGTCGTCCAGCTGACCGAGGCCAACTACTTCTTCCGCCTCTCGCAGTTCCAAGCCTGGCTGGTCGGGCACCTCGAGACCCACCCCGACTTCGTCTACCCGCGGTTCCGGCAAAGGCAGGTGCTCGAGTTCCTCCGCGAGCCGGTCAACGACCTCTGCATCTCCCGCCCCAAGTCCCGGCTGAGCTGGGGCATCGAGCTCCCGTTCGACCGCGACTACGTGACGTATGTCTGGTTCGACGCCCTCACCAACTACTACTCCGCCGTCGCCGACAAGGGCCTCTGGCCGGCCGACCTGCACGTCATCGGCAAGGACATCCTCGTCCCGCCCCACGCCGTCTACTGGCCCTGCATGCTCAAGGCGCTCGGCCTCGAGCCGCCCCGCCGCCTGCTCGTCCACGGCTGGTGGACCATGGGCGGGGCCAAGGTCTCGAAGACCCAGGCCCCGGCCGCGGCCGCGGGGGAGCCGGCCCCCAGGCCCCTCGACGCGCTCGCCCTCGCCCGCGACCACGGGGCCGATCCCCTGCGCTATTTCCTCATCCGCGAGATGACGCTCGGGCAGGACAGCGAGTTCACCCTCGAGCTCTTCCGGCAGCGTTACCGGACCGACCTCGGCAACGACCTCGGCAACCTGCTCAACCGCCTGCTCAACATGGCGGGCCGCTACGCCGCGGGCAAGCTGCCCGCGCCCGCCGCCGACGAGGCGCCCGAGCGCGAGCTGCGGGCCCTCTGGTCCTCGACCGCGGCCAAATACCTCGCCCTCTCGTCCGACCTCCAGCTCAAGGAGTCGCTCGAGGAGCTCTGGGTCTTCATCCGCGCCCTCAACGCCTATGTCGACACCCGCGCGCCCTGGAAGCTCGGGAAGTCCGCCGATCCCGCGGACCGGTCCCGGCTCGACAGCTGCCTCGCCCATGTCGGCGAGGGCCTGCGCCTCGTCGCCACCTGCCTGACCCCGGTCATGCCGACCGTCTCCACCCGCCTCCTCGCCGACCTCGGGCTGCCTCCCGCCACCCGGCTCGACGAGGGGCTCGCCTGGTCCTCCGTCGGCGTCGGCCGAGCCTTGGCGGAGAAGGACATCCTCTTCCCTCCGCTCGACCCTCCGGCGACGCCCGCCAGCTAGGCCCGCCGTTTGCCAACCGGGGCAAATCCCCAACCTTCGGCCCATGTCCTCGAAGCCCGACGAAGCCGCGCGCCCGGACCGGGGAACCCCTCCCGCCGCCGCGACGGCCTTTGTCTCGCGCGCCCTCGAGGTTCCCCACCTCGACCCGCTGGCCGTGCTCGAGACCCTCTCCCCCTGCGGTCCCAGCGCCTACCTCGAGACGCCCGCGCGCGGCGTCGCCTTCGCCGCCGGCGAGGCCGTCGCCAGCTGGGAAGGCGTCGGCCCGGGCCGGTTCGCCGAGGCCGACGACTGGCTGCGCGCGCTTACAGCGTCCCTGCGTTCGATCGGAACGGCCCCCAGGATCTGCGCCCGCTTCCCCTTCCACGCCGGAGGCGAGGCAGCCGGCCTGTCGTCCCGGCTCTTCCTGCCCGCCTGGCAGGTCATCAGCTCGGACCGCGGCACCACCGTCGTCCTCGCCGAGGCCGCGGATGACCAGGCCGAGGCCCGCCTCGCCGCTCGCGCCGAGCGCTTCCTCAGGTTCGCCTACCGGCCGACGGGGCTGCCCGAGCCCGACGCCCATCCCGTCCTCTCGGAGGTCGGCGGTCCCTGGTTTGTCTCAGCCGTGCGCCGGGCGACGGAGCTCATCCGCGAGGGCGCCTTCGAGAAGGTGGTCCTGACGCGGGCCTTCGACTGGCGGCGGCACCGACCCTTCGACGCCCACGCCACCCTGCACCGCCTGCGCAGCTCCAACCCGGCCTGCCACGCCTTCCTCGCCGACACACCCAACGGCTCCCTGGTCGGCTCGACGCCCGAGACGCTCCTCGCCGTCGCGGGCGACGCCCTCCGCACCGAGGCGGTCGCGGGAACCACCCGGCGCGGCTCGACGCCCTCGGAGGACGCCGCCCTCGCCGACGCGCTGCTCGCCAGCGACAAGGACAACCGCGAGCACAATGTCGTCACCGCCTCCATCCTCCGCCGCCTCAGCCTGGTCGGGATCGAGGGCGAGGTGGCGAGCCGCACGGAGCTCCTCCGGCTCGGCAAGGTGATGCACCTGCGCACCCCCGTGACCGCGCGCCTGCCCGCCCGGCGCCGGTTCCTCGAGGTGGCCGGGGAGCTGCACCCCACTCCCGCCGTCGGCGGCAAGCCGCGCGCCAGCGCCCTGCCCTACATCCCGGGCTTCGAGCCGCACGACCGCGGCCTGTACACGGGAGCCGTCGGCTGGGTGGGCGCCGACGGCCGGTCCGGCGAGCTCCTCGTGGCCCTGCGGTGCGCCGAGCTCTCCGGCAACCGGGCGCGCGCCTATGCCGGCGCGGGCATCGTCGACGGGTCCGACCCGGCCGCCGAGGCGGCCGAGACCGAGATGAAGCTCCGCACCATCCTGGAGTCGCTCGCCTGAGCGCCGTCAGAGCCGCACGGGAAGGCCGGCCGAGCGGAGATGCTCCTTGGCCTGACGGACGGTGAAGGTGCCGAAGTGGAAGATGGACGCGGCGAGCACGGCGCTGGCATGCCCGTCGCGCAGGACGTCCGCGAGGTGCTCGAGCCGGCCCGCGCCCCCGGAGGCGACGACGGGGATGTCGACCGCGTCGCAGACCGCCCGGGTCAGGGGCACGTCGTAGCCGTCCTTGGTGCCGTCGGCGTCCATGCTCGTGAGCAGGATCTCGCCCGCGCCGTGCTCGCGCATGCGCCGGGCCCACTCGACCGCATCGATGCCCGCGGGGTTGCGGCCGCCATGGGTGAAGACCTCCCATCGGCCCGGCGCCACGCGCTTGGCGTCGATCGCGACCACGATGCACTGGTTGCCCAGGCGGCGCGACGCCTCGCGCACAAGGCCGGGGTCGCGCACGGCGGAGGTGTTGAGCGAGACCTTGTCGGCGCCCGCGTTGAGCATCGCGCGGATGTCCTCGACCGAGCGCAGCCCGCCCCCGACCGTCAGCGGCATGAACACCTGGTCGGCGGTCCTCTCCACGACCTCGATCATCGTCCGGCGCCCCTCGCTCGAGGCGGTGATGTCGAGGAAGACCAGCTCGTCCGCCCCCTGCGCCTCGTAGGCCGCGGCCACCGCGACGGGGTCGCCCGCGTCACGCAGCTCCTCGAACCGAACGCCCTTGACAACCCGGCCGGCATGGACGTCGAGGCAGGGGATGATGCGGACGGAGAGGGGCATGGTCGCGGGGAGGATGAACGGGCCGCGCCGGGGGACAAGCGGCTAATCGGGCTCAGCCGGCGCGGGTGACAAGGACCTTGTCCACCCGGTGGCCATCCATGTCCAGCACCTCGACGACGTGCCCGGGGACCTCGACCCGGTCGCCCTCCTCCGGCAGGCGCCCGAGCGCCCGCTGCAGGAAGCCCGCCACCGTCGTGAACCGTCCGGTCCCCTCGCCCGGGAGCGGCTGCGCGAGCGCGAGCGCCTCGCGGAACTGGGGCACCGGGAGCAGCGCGTCGACCACGAGGGTGCCGTCGTCGCGGCGGCGCACCCGCTGGCTGCGCGCCGAGGCGAGCTCGCCCGGGAGCTCGCCCACGATGCGCTCGAGCACGTCGTTGAGCGAGACCACGCCGCGCACCCGGCCGAACTCATCCTCCACCAGCGCGAGGTGGATCTTCTCCTTGCGGAAGCGCTCGAGCAGCTGGGTCGCGGGAAGCGAGGGCGGCACGGACGGCGCCGGCGTCACCAGGTCGCGCACCACCGCGGTGCCGGCCAGCGCCAGGTTCGACCAGAGGCGCTTGACCGAGACCACGCCGAGCGCGCGGTCGGGTGAGCCGCGGAAAACCGGGAACCAGGTGTGGCCCGAGGCCACGACCTTCCGCCAGTTGACCTCGTCGGTGTCGTCGAGGTTGAGCCAGACCACCCGGTTCGCCGGGGTCATCAGCTGCTCCGCCGTGGTGGCGTCGAGGGCCATCGCGCCGGCCACCATCCGGCGCTCGCCCTCGTGGAAGACGCCGGAGGCGATTCCCTTGTCGATCAGGAGCCGGATCTCGTCCTCGCTCACGCCGCCCCGCGCGGCGCTCGTCGCGCCGAGGGGACGCAGGAACTGGTCGGCCACCCAGCTCATCGCGCGGATGAGGGGCGCGGCGACGCGGGCCACCCAGCGGAGAGGGGGGGAGAGGAAGACCGCGATCGGCTCGGGGTGCTGCAGCGCCAGACGCTTGGGCACAAGCGAGGCGAAGACGATGGTCGCCGCGCCCACCCCGAACGCGACGGCGCCCTCGGCCACGACGCGCGCGTTCCCGGCGACCCAGTCGACACCGAGGCCGGCCAGGTGCGGCTCAAGCCGGAGGGCCAGCGGGGCTCCCGCGTAAATCGCGCCCAGGACCCCCGCGAAGGTGATCCCCATCTCGATCGTGGAGAGGAAACGCGTGGGCTGGCTGAGGAGCTCGATCGCGTCCCGGGCGCCCCGGCTCCCCTGGGCGGCCCGCTGGGCCAGCCGCTGCTCGTTCGAGGTCACCAAGGCGATCTCGGCCATGGCGAAGACGGCCGTGACCAGGATCGAGGCGAGGATGAGGACGATTTCCACCGGGCAAACCCCCACCATTGGCCGGCGGCGGGCCGGCGTCAAGGACACCTCGGAAGAGCCTTGTAACCATGGGGTTGCGTCGCGACAATCCCCCCATGGTCTGCGTTGTCCAACGGGTGCTGCACGCCGCCGTCGCCGTGGCCGGCGCCGAGGTTTCCCGGATCGGTCCCGGCCTCCTCCTGCTCGTCGGGGTCGGGAAGGACGACACCGCGGGGTCGGCCGCCAGGCTCGCCGAGCGGGTCGCCAAGCTGCGCGTGCTCGACGACGCGGAGGGGCGCATGGGCCGTTCCCTGCTCGAGGGCGGCGAGGCGCTGGCCGTCAGCCAGTTCACCCTTCAGGCCGACCTCGGCAAGGGCAACCGCCCCTCGTTCCACCGGGCGATGCCCTCCGAGGCGGCGCGGCCCCTCTTCGAGGGCTTCGTGGCCGAGCTGTCGTCGCGGCTCGGCCGGCCCGTCCCGACCGGGGTCTTCGGGGCGGGCATGCGCGTCGACCTCGCCAACGACGGCCCCGCGACCTTCATCCTCGAGGCGTGAGCAATTCGACCTTCCGTTCCCCCGCCTTCGGCCCGTAATCCCCCGCCCTCATGAACGCATCCTTCGACGCCGTCGTGGTCGGCAGCGGCATCGGCGGGCTGAGCTTCGCGCTCAAGCTGGCCGAGGCCGGGCTGCGCGTCGGGATTGTCACGAAGAAGACCAAGTCGGACTCCAACACCAACTGGGCCCAGGGCGGCATCGCCTGCGTGACCGCCGAGGACGACAGCCTGGCCAGCCACGTCACCGACACCCTGGCCGCGGGCGACGGGCTCTGCGACCGCGCCGTCGTCGAGGCGATCGTCGCGGCCGGACCGGCCCGCGTGCGCGAGCTCATCGCCTGGGGAGTCGACTTCGAGCGCGGGCGCGACGGGCGGCACGACCTGGGGCGCGAGGGCGGCCACACCCGGAGGCGCATCCTGCACGCGCGCGACATGACCGGCCGCGCGATCGAGTCGGCCCTGCTCCTCGCCGTGGCCCGGCTGCCCGGCGTCACCCTCCTCGAGCACCACCTGGCGGTCGACCTCATCACCGACGGCAAGCTCGGGCGCGCCGACCCCGGCCGGAGCGGCGACCGGGTCAGGGGACTCTACGTGCTCGACACCCGCGCCGGCAGGGTGCTGACCTGCGCCGCCCCGGTCGTCGTCCTCGCCACGGGCGGCGTCGGCCAGGTCTACCTTTACACCACCAACCCGGAGATCGCCACCGGGGACGGCATCGCGATGGCCCATCGCGCCGGCGCCGAGATCAGGGACATGGAGTTCGTCCAGTTCCACCCCACCGCCCTCTTCGCCGCCGACGGCACCCGCGCCCTGGTCTCCGAGGCCGTCCGGGGGGAGGGCGCGGTCCTCCGCGACCTCCAGGGCCGCGCCTTCATGGCCGACTTCCACCCCCAGGCGGACCTCGCCCCTCGCGATGTCGTCGCCCGGGCCATCGACACCGTGATGAAGCGCGCGGGCTCGCCCCACGTCCTGCTCGACGCCACCCGCGTCGCCGGCGGCCGCTTCGCCGAGCGCTTCCCGACCATCCACGCCTCCTGCCTGCGCGCGGGCGTCGACCCCTCCCGCCAGCCCATCCCCGTGGTCCCCGCCGCCCACTACCTCTGCGGGGGAATCGCCACCGACCTGGCGGGCCGCACCGCCATCCGCGGCCTGCACGCCGTCGGCGAGTGCGCCTGCACCGGGCTCCACGGGGCGAACCGTCTCGCCTCCAACTCCCTCCTCGAGGCGGTGGTCGTCGCCCACGACGGCGCCCGCGCGGCCGCCGAGCTCGCGCGCGCGGAGGCGCCCGCCGACGGGCTCCCCGGCTGGGTCGACGGCAGCGCCGCGGACCCGGACGAGCGGGTCGTCCTCTCCCACAACTGGGACGAGCTGCGCCGCGCGATGTGGGACTACGTCGGCATCATCCGCACCGACAAGCGCCTCGCCCGGGCCGCGAGCCGAATCCGGACCCTCGCCGAGGAGGTCCGCGAGCATTACTGGAACTTCCGGGTCGAGCCCCGGCTGCTCGAGCTGCGCAACCTGGTCCTCGTCGCCGAGCTCATCGTCACCTGCGCCCAGCAGCGCCGGGAGAGCCGCGGCCTGCACCACACGCCGGACCACCCGGCCAAGCTTCCCCAGGCGCTCCACTCCTCCGTCCGCCGCTCGCCATGAGCCTGCGCATCGCGATGGTCGGCGCCGGCGCGGTCGGCGGCTGGTACGCCGGGTTGCTGGCCTTGGCCGGCAACGAGGTGGCGTGCCTCGCGCGGGGCGACGCCGAGACGCTGCGGCGCGACGGGCTCCTGCTGCGCGACGGACGCTCCGAGCGGCGGGTCCGGCTCGCCGCGGTCGAGACCGATCCGGGCCGGCTGGGCCGCTTCGACCTGGTCGCGGTCGCGCTCAAGGCCACCGCCAACCACCGCCTCGCGGAGCTCGTCGAGCCCCTGGCCAAGCCCGGCGCCACCCTCCTCACCCTCCAGAACGGCATGGGCAACGCCGAGGCCCTCGCCGGGCTCCGCGGCCCCGAGCCCGTCGTGGCCGGCCTCTGCTTCGTGTGCATCAACCGCACCGCGCCCGGGGTGATCGAGAACTCCCTGCCCGGCCACATCCGGCTCGCCGCCGCCGAGGGGCCGACCCAGGCCCGCGTCCGCGCCTGCGCCAGCCTGCTCCGCCACGCCGGCGTCGAGGCGCGGGAGGATGACTCGCTCGAGTCCGTCCTCTGGCGCAAGCTGTGCTGGAACATCCCCTTCAACGGGCTCGCCATCGCCGCGGGCGGCGTCACGACCGACCGCATCCTGGGCGACGCCGCCCTGCGGGAGCGCGCCCGCAGGCTCATGCTCGAGGTCCAGTCCGCCGCCGCGGCGCGGGGCGCGCCCTTCGGCGACGACCACATCCGGCGGCAGCTCGAGGTCACGGCCGGCATGGGCGCCTACCGCCCCTCGAGCCTCATCGACTACCTCGCCGGGCGCGAGGTCGAGGTGGACCCCATCTGGACGCTCCCGCTGGAGCGAGGCGTCGCCGCCGGCGCGGCCATGCCGGAGCTCGCCCGGCTGCTCGGCGAGATCCGCGCGCGCCTCGCCCGGCGAGGCTGACTCAGGGCGCCCCCGACTCGGGCAGGCTCCTCAGCAGATGGGACACCTCGGCGGCGACCCGGTCGCCGTTCCACTGCCCAGCCGGGGTCGTGCGGGCCGAGCGCGCCGAGAAGACCCGCTCGCCCGAACGGTCGAAGATGGAAAGGGAGATCCCGAGGTGGACCTCCCGGCGCCCATCGGGCAGCAGGCGCGCCTCCTGGAACCAGGATGCCCGCACCGAGGCCTCGCCCCCCTCCGTGTCCCGGATCTGGTACCCCCTGACGGCGAGGGAGCGCCTCAGCGCGGACTCAAGGTCGAGGCCGAGGCCCGGGGAGAGTTCCGAGGCGCTCACGCCGGAAACGGAGGCCAGCGTCAGCGTGCGCACGCCGGCAAGGGAATTGGCGGGCGACGGGCGGGCGCCGCAGCCAACTAGGAGGCAGGCCGACAAAAGGAGGAGCAAGGGGCGGCTCATCGCGGGGTTGGCGGGGAGAATGCACGGGCCTGGCCGCTGTTTCAAGCAGGACCTGCGGCGCTCGCCCGAGGTATTGACCCCAGGGGGGACACGCGAAAAGTGGGGTCATGTCCGCCGTCACCCGCCCGGCAGCCGTCTCCCTCGACCTGGCGGGCACCCTCCTCCACCCCCACCCCAGCGTGGGCAAAACCTACGCCCGGGTCGCGCGCGGGCTCGGACACCGGATCGACCCGCAGGCGCTCGACCGGAGGTTCCCGATGGCGCTCGCCGCCCTCGCCGCCCCGGGCAGCCACCGCGAGCGCTGGGATGAGGTCGTCGACCGGACCTTCGGGGACAGCCTGCCTCGGAGCGCGCTCGCCGAAGTCCAGGACGCGTGCTGGAGGGCCTTCGCCGAGCCGACGGCCTGGCGCCTGGCCTCCGGGGCCCTCGCCGCCCTCGCGCAGCTGCGGTTCCTCGGGCTGCGCATCGGCGTCCTGTCCAATGCCGACGACCGCCTGGCGCCGGTGATCCGGGCCAAGGGGCTCCTGCCGTTCATCGACGCCGCCTGCCTGGGGGAATCGAAGCCCTCGCCCGCCGCGTTCGCGCGCATGGCGACCGCCCTCGGGATCCAGCCCGCCGAGATGATCCATGTCGGCGACAGCCGGCGCGAGGACGCCGAGGGCGCCCTAGCCGCGGGCGCCCGCGCCATCCTCGTCGGCGAACCGAGGCCCGGCGACCCCTTCCCCTCCGTCCGGCTCCTGTCGCGCCTGCCCGGCGTCGTGCGCGACGGCATGCTGGGCGCGACGCGCGGCACCCGCCTCCGCCGCGAGGCGCGCAACCTCCTCGCCAACCTCCGCGGTCACCCGGAGGAGTCCGGCCGCTCGACCGAGCGCGAGGTCGGCACCCTCGACGCGGCCATCGGCGCCGCCGTCCGTCGCCTGGGCGTCGACCGCCCCATCCCCGAGCATGCCATCAGCGAGGCCTGGGGCCGCCTCCTCCCCCCTCCCCTCGCCCGCCGGAGCGCCCCCCTTCGCATCCTGCCCGACGGCAAGCTGCTCATCCACTGCGAGAGCCCGGTTGTCCGGGCCGAGGCGGCCTTCCACGCCAGGGCCCTGCTCGCCAAGGTCCGCGAGCTGCCGGGCTGCCGCCACGTCGTCGCGGTGGGCTTTGTCAGCGGCTGAGGGGTCCGCCCCCGCGAGGTCGCGCCCGCCGTGAATAACCTTGCAACCCCCTTGGTTCCCAAGTGTATACAAACCTAGGTTTCACCATGCTCAAGCGACTGCCCGGACTGTTCACCCACGCCATCGGCATCGACCTTGGCACGGCCAACACCCTGGTCTTCCACAAGGACCGCGGCGTCGTCCTCCGCGAGCCCTCCGTGGTCGCCATCCGCACCTCGACCCGCAAGCCCATCGCCGTCGGCAACGACGCCAAGATGATGCTCGGGCGCACGCCAGGCGACATCCTCGCCCTCCGCCCGATGAAGGACGGCGTCATCGCCGACTTCGAGATCAGCGAGCACATGCTCCGCTACTTCATCGGCAAGGTCGCGAAGAAGTCCCTCTTCACCAACCTCGTCGTCGTCATCGCCGTGCCCTACGGCATCACCGCGGTGGAGAAGCGAGCCGTGATGGACTCCGCCTACCGCGCCGGCGCCGACGACGTCATCACCATTCCCGAGCCCGTCGCCTCGGCCATCGGCGTCGGCCTGCCGGTCGAGGAGCCGGCGGCCTCCATGATCGTCGACATCGGCGGGGGCACCACCGAGGTCGCCATCCTCTCCCTCGGCGGCATCGTCCACGCCCGCTCCATCCGCGTCGGCGGCGACGAGTTCGACAGCGCCATCACCAACTACATCAAGCGCTCCTACAACCTCATCATCGGCGAGCGCACCGCCGAGGACATCAAGATCAAGATCGGGTCGGCCTACCCGCTCGAGCAGGAGCTCACCATGGAGGTCAAGGGGCGGGATTCCGTGACCGGGCTCCCCCGCCAGCTCACCCTCACCTCCCAGGAGGTGCGCGAGTCCCTGATGGACAACCTCAACGCCATCATCGACACGGTGAAGGCCTCCCTCGAGCGCTGCCCGCCCCAGCTCGCCGCCGACCTCGTCGACCGCGGCATCGCCCTCGCCGGCGGCGGCTCCCTCATCCGCGGCATCGACCGGCTCATCTCCGAGGCCACCGGCCTGCCCGTCTTCGTCGGGGAGGAACCCCTCTGCGCCGTCGCCAACGGCACCGGCAAGATCCTCGCCAACTCCTCCCGCTGGGGCGGGGACTGAGCCGAACCGGCATGTCCGCCCCTGGCAGCCAACTGAGGGGGTCGATCACGGCCCTGGCCTTGCTCCTCGTCGCCTGGGTCTTCCTTCCCGCCGCCGGGCGCCTCTTCACGCGCGAGACCTTCGCCGAGCTGCAGGCGCCCTCGCTCAGCCTGCTTTCCCGCACCCGCGACCTCGTGCTGACCGCGGAGATGAAGGCCTCCGGCGCCGCCGAGCTGGCCGCCGCCGGCCGCGACCTGGCCCGGGCCAACGCGGCCCTCGAGCTCCGCGTGGCCGAGCTTGAGTCGGCCGCCTCGGAGAATCGCCGGCTGCGCTCCATGCTCGCCGCGCCCGCCTTTCCCGAGTTCCGCACCCTGGTCGCGCGCGTCGCCGCGCGCGAGAGCGGGGCCTGGTGGTCGAGCCTCACCATCCGCCGGGGGCGCATCGACGGCGTCCGCAAGGGTTGCCCCGTGGTCTTCGGCGACCGGGTTGTCGGCCGCGTCAGCGCCGTCCACGTCAACACCAGCGAGGTCGAGCTCGTCACCAGCCCCGGGTTCCGCTGCTCCGCCTTCATCGAGGGCGACGACGCCCCCGAGGGCAGGCGGAGCATGGTGTTCGTCGAGGGCCAGTCGCCCCAGCCCTTCGCCTCGCCCCGCGGCCGCGTCACCTACCTGCCCTACACCTACAGCCCTCCGGCCGGGCAACCCGCCAAGGTGGTGACCACCGGGCTCGGCGGCCTCTACCCGGCCGGGCTCAGGATCGGCACCCTCTCGCCCGGGCTCGAGGACACGCCAGGGGGCGCCTATCGCAACGGCGTCTTCACCCCCGCGGCCGACCTCCTCTCGCTCCGCGAGGTGGGCGTCCTGATCCCGACGCAACCCCAACCCTACGAGGAGCTGCGATGACCCCCTCCCTCGGCTGGCTCGTCGCCCTGGCCGCCTCCTACCCCTGGCTGCTGGCCGGGGACCTGCTCGGCGACCTGCTGGCGCCCTGGCACCTCCTGGTCTTCCTGCCCGGACTCCTCCTCTCGACGCCCCTCCTGCGCCTGCGACCCTGGCAGGCGCTGCTCTTCGCCGCCTGCCTCGGGCTCGCCTACGAGTCGCGCCGCCCCCTCCCGCACGGCTCGGCGGCCTTCGTCCTCATGGCGCTCGCCGCGGTGCTCCAGGCCAACCGCCACCTGCTCGTCCGACGCCGGGCCCACCTGGTGGCGGCGGCCGCCAACCTCGCCGCCTGCGCGCTCGTCGTTCCCCTCGCCTCCCTCGACCACGGCGTCGTCGGCTGGGGCGCCTGGCTCTGGGCGCTTCCCGTGCAGGCGGCCTTCGCCGGCCTCCTCGGGCTGGTCCTCCATCCGCTGGCCGGGTCGTTCCAGGCCGCCTTGCTCGATCGGGCCGGCTTTCCCCAGCTGGCCGAGCCATGAGCGGGACGTCCGGCGCCTCGGTGGAGAAGATCCCCTCCGGGAGGAGCCATCGCGGTCGCATCCTCCAGCAGGCGGGCCTCGTCGCGGCCGGGGTGATCGTCCTCGCCGCCGGGCTCGGCTACCGCCAGGTGCTCCAATCCGAGGGATACCAGGAGCAGCACGAGCGCCAGGTCCGCCACGCCACCCTGATTCCCGGCACCCGCGGCCGCATCTTCGACCGCAACGGCTTCGTGCTGGCCGACAACCGGGTGAAGTGGAGCGTCAGCCTCGACCTGGGCAAGGTCCGCCGCGCCATCCGCGCCGAGCAGCGCCGGATCATCGCCGCGCAGAGGCTCGCCGCGCCCGCGCCCTCCCTCTACAAGCCCGACATCGAGCAGGTCCTGGCCGAGGCCCGCCGCCTCGTCGCCCAGCGGCACCTCGACCGCGTGAACCGCGCCCTCGGGGAACCGGGACGCCCCGCCGCCTTCCGGGTCAACGAGGTCGCGCTCGCGCGCCACATCCGCGACCGCCGCCCCTTCCCCTTCCCCCTCATCCCCGACCTGAGGATCGAGGGCGAGGATCCCTCCCGGCGGCTCGCCCGCTTCGTCGAGCAGCTGCCGACCGGCGCCGAGGAGCCGCTCTCCCTCGAGCCGGAGGTCGTCCGCGACTACCCCGAGGGCGAGCTCGCCGCCCACGTGCTCGGCCACGTCAAGGCCTCCGCCGACGGCGAGTCCGAGGATGAGCGCGAGCTTCGCCGGCGCCTCGCCGAGCGCCACAACCTCGGGGCCAACAGCTTCACCGTGAGCGCGGGCCACCGCGGCGCGACGGGCGTCGAGCAGTCGTTCGACGCCATCCTCTCCGGACAGCTCGGCCACCAGGTCTGGGAACGCAACATCGCCGGCGAGCGCCAGTCCCTGCTCGAGCAATCCCCGCCCCGGCAGGGGACGCACATCAACCTCTCGCTCGACCTCCGCGTGCAGCGCGCCGCCGAGGCCGCCCTCCGCGCCACCCGCGACGCCAACGGCGTTTCCCTGCCCGGCTCCGCGGCGCTAATCGACATCGACACGGGCGAGATCCTCGCCCTCGCCAGCACCCCCGCCTTCGACCCCAACCAGATGTCCGGCCGGGTCAGCCAGGAGTATTACAACTCGGTCGACGAGCGCGGCGGCTGGCTCAACCGCGCCACCCAGGGCCTCTACCCGCCCGGCTCCACCTTCAAGCTGGTCACCGCGCTCGCCGGCCTGCGCACCCGGTCCGTGCGCCACGACGAGGTCATCGACTGCGGCCCCGGCCTCCTGGTCGGCAACCGCGTCTTCCCCGAGCACATCAGCGGCGGCTACGGGCCGACCGACCTCGAGAAGATGCTCATCGTGTCGGTCAACGTCTGGAACTACATCGTCGGGCTCCGGGTCGGCCCCGAGGCCCTCGCCGCCGAGGCCCGCCGCCTCGGCCTCGCCGAGCCCCTCCTCGTCAGCGCGCACGACGGCAAGCCCGAGACCAGCCAGGTCTCGCGGGGCATGGTCGTGCCCGATCCCGCCTACAAGCGGCGGCGCGGCCACGGTCCCTGGTCGCAGGGCGACACCGCCAACCTCTCCATCGGGCAGGGCTACCTGCTGACGACGCCGCTCCACATGGGGGCCCTGACCGCGTCGGTCGCCGCCCATCGCACCCGGACCAACCTCACCCTCGTGGCGGATCCCGGCCGAGGCTCCCTCACCCACGGGGGCGAGCCGCTCGGCATCACCGCCGCCGAGCGCCGCGCGCTGCTCGACGGCATGACCCGCTGCGTCGACGAGGGCACGGCCGGGCCCGTCGCCATCGCCGGGCTCAGCGTCGCCGCCAAGACCGGCACCGCCGAGTACCCCAAGGACGGCGCCAAGGCCCACCTCGCCTGGGCGGTCGGCTTCGCGCCCGCCAACCGGCCCCGCGTCGCCTTCGTCGTCTGCGTCGAGGGCGAGGACATGACCAGCTGGGGCGGGGCGACCGCCGGTCCCGTCGCCCGGGCCATGCTCGCCGCCTGGGCCGAGCTGCCCGACGGGGGCGCCGAGGCCCGCTGAGGCCGGCTCAGCCGATCATCACCAGCGCCCCCGGGGCCACCGCGTCGTGCAATTCCCGCATGTCGTCGTCCGCCAGCAGCACGCAGCCGTGGCTGTTCGGGGCGCCCAGGCCGGCCGCCTGGTTCGTGCCGTGGAGATAGACCAGGCGCCGGTGCGTGTCCACCACCCGGCCCTCCGCGTCCACCCCCCGGTTGAGCCCCGGCTCCAGGCCCTCGAGGCGCAGGATGCGGGTCGTGATCAGGTTGTCCTCCCGGCTCGGCCAGTCGCGCCACAGCACGCCCGTCGGCAGCCGGGCCTTGAAGACCATCCCCAAAGGCTCGCCCTCGCCGATGCGCTCCGCGACGCGGTGCAGGCCGACCGGCGTGCGGAGCGAGTTCTCCACGCAGCCGACCCCCGCCCGCGCCGTGCTCACCCGATACGACCGGACCGGCTCGCCGCCGCGGAAATGGTCCAGTCTTTGCTGGACAACCGAGACCACCAGGCAATCGTGCGAATCGGCCAAGCCGAGCGCCCGTCGGCGCTCACCGGCCAGACGCAACAACCTCAAGGCTTCCTCGGATGGCATATCGCATCGGCATCGTGGGCGCGACCGGCGCCGTGGGTCAAGAGCTCCTCGCGCTGCTCGCCGCCCGCCGCTTCCCCGTCGCCGAGCTCCGGCCCCTCGCCTCCGCCCGCTCGGCCGGCCGCAAGCTCGCCTTCGGCGGCCGCGAGTGGACCATCCAGGAGGCCCGCCCGGAGGCCTTCGAGGGGCTCGACGCCGCCATCTTCTCGGCCGGCGGCTCCATCTCCCTCGCCCTCGCCCCCGAGGCCGTGCGCCGCGGCTGCGTCGTCATCGACAACTCCTCCGCCTTCCGCCTGCGCGACGACGTCCCCCTCGTCGTCCCCGAGATCAACCCCGAGGCCCTCGACGCCCACCGCGGCATCGTCGCCAACCCCAACTGCTCGACCGCCATCACCCTGATGGCCCTCGCGCCCCTCCACCGGGCCTTCGGCCTCCGCCGCTTCTTCGCCGCCACCTACCAGGCCGTCTCCGGCACCGGCGCCGAGGCCATGCGCGAGCTCGAGGACCAGCTGCGCGCCTGGGCCAGGGGCGAGACCCTGGCGCCCAAGGTCTACCCCCACCCCATCGCCTTCAACCTCATCCCCCACGTCGACAGCTTCCTCGAGGACGGCTACACCAAGGAGGAGATGAAGATGCTGCACGAGGGGCGCAAGATCCTCGGCCACCCCACCCTCCGCGTCACCACCACCTGCGTCCGCGTCCCCGTCCTCCGCTCCCACTCCATCGCGGTCAGCGCGGAGTTCGAGCGGCCGGTCGACGTCGCCGCGGCCCGAGCCGCCATCGCCGCCTTCCCCGGCGCCGAGGTCCGCGACGAGCCCGCCGCCAAGTCCTACCCCATGCCCCTCGACTACGCGGGCCGGGAGAAGTGCGGCGTCGGGCGCATCCGGCGCGACACCCTCTTCGACAACGGCCTCTCGCTCTGGGTCTGCGGCGACCAGCTCTGGAAAGGCGCCGCCCTCAACGCCATCCAGATCGCCGAGGGCCTCGCCGCCCGCTCCCGGCTCAGGGTGGGCTGAGCGGCTTTCCGGTTTGCCTCGCGGCGCAAGGCCGCTCCAATGTCACGCGCCGGGGCCCGATAGCTCAATGGTAGAGCAGTTGCCTTTTAAGCAATTGGTTCTGGGTTCGAGTCCCAGTCGGGCCACCCGCCTTCCGCCGGCCTTCCGCGGGAATCTTTTCGCTTGAACCCCGCCCCGGGGTTTGCCCTCATCCCCTTTCCGCTGTCCCGGCCGGATAGCTCAATGGTAGAGCAGTTGACTCTTAATCAATTGGTTCGGGGTTCAAGTCCCCGTCCGGCCACCAGCGGAAACCCCTTTCGCGGCCGCGCTCAGCGCCCGCCGCGCTGGCGGACCGCCTCGAACAGGCAGACCCCCGCCGCGACCGAGACGTTCAGGCAGGGCACGCTCCCGAGCATCGGGATCCTCAGCAGGAAATCGCACGTCTCCGCCGTCAGGTGGCGGATCCCGTCGCCCTCGGCCCCGAGCACGATGGCCAGGGGCCCCGTCAGACGCGCCGCGTAGAGCGACTGGCTCGCCTTGTGGTCGCTCGTCCCCGCGATCCACACGCCGTTCTCCTTCAGCCGCGCGAGCGCGTTGCGCAGGTTGTTCGCCTGCACGATGGGCAGGCTCTCCGCGGCGCCGACCGCCACCCGCCGCACGGTCTCGTTGACCGGCGAGGAGTTCTTGCGCGTGAGCACGACGAAGGCGCACCCCGCGCAGTCGGCCGTGCGCAGCAGGGCCCCGACGTTGTGCGGATCCTGGATCCCGTCCAGGACCAGCACCAACGGGTCCTTCCTTCCCTCGAGCAGGCGCGGGATGTCGCCCTCGTCCAGCAGCCGGAGCGGCTTGCTCGGGTCGGTGTGGCGGTTCTCGCGGGCCATCGGGCTACCCAAGGCCAAGGCCACCCCCATGTGAACCCGAAACTTCCCCCGGCCCGCCCCATGCCCGCCCCGCCGAGGCCGACTTCCCCCTTGACATGAACACCCTATCACCTGACCATCCGTTCATGGAAGCCCTCACCCCCCGCCAGCAAGCCATCCTCAGCTTCATGCAGAAGTTCCTGGCCAAGCACGCCTACTGGCCGTCCATCCGCGACATCCAGGCCCACTTCAAGTTCGCCAGCACCAACGCCGTCCACGGCCACATCCAGGCCCTCGAGCGCAAGGGCGTCCTCGAGCGCGTCCCCGGCGCCGCCCGCGCCTACCGCATCCACGCCGCCAAGGCCGATCCTGACGGCGTCGTCATCCGCTTCGAGGGACCCGGCGACGACGCCGCCGAGGTCGACTCCCTCCCCGTCATGGGGGCCATCGCCGCCGGCTTCCCCGACCACACCGAGTCCTCCGGGGTCCTCGGCCAGCTCCAGGTTCCCGTCAGGGAGGGCGCCCGCCGCCGGCCGCCGCAGACCTTCGCCCTCCGCGTCCGCGGCGACAGCATGATCGACGCCAACATCTTCGACGGCGACATGGTCGTCATCGAGCCCGGCCAGCCCAAGCCCGGCGACATCGTCGCCGCCCTCATCGACGGCGAGACCACCCTCAAGCGCCTCGTCCGCCAGGGCGGCAAGACCTTCCTCAAGGCCGAGAACCCCGCCTACCCCGAGCTCTATCCCGTCGCCGAGCTCACCGTCCAGGGCATCGCCCGCTCGGTCGTCCGCAAGATCTGACCGGGCTCACCTCGCCGCGGCGATCTCGCGCACGCGGATGCCGCGGAACTCCACCGGGTCGCTGTGCCCGGCGAAGCCGATGTGTCCGGCGGCCAGGTCGAGACCGGGGTGCCTCGCGTTGCCCATCGCCTTGGCCAGGTCGACCTTCCCCAGGTCCGCGTCAAGGATGACCGTCCCGTTGAGCTCCACCTTGAGCCGCTTGCCGACGAGCGTCACCTCCTGGAAGTTCCACTGGCCGACGGGTCGCTGGTAGCCGCGCGCGGCCGCGACCAGACCGTAGGCCGAGCCGTGCGACTGGCGCGGGTCGATCTTGCTGCCCGTGGCCGCCTCGTAGTTGTCATCCAGCACCTGGCACTCGGCGAAGCCCTCGTAGGCCGGGTTTCCCTTGCCCGGATACCTGAGCGCCAGGCCGTTGTTGCCGCCCTTGGGGAGGCGGAATTCCAGCCGCAGCGCGAAGTCGGCGTACGCCTTCTCCGTGAAGATCGTGCCGCCCTTGCCCTTCTTGCAGCGGATCGCGCCGTCGACCACCTCGTAGTTGTCGAGGGCCCCCTTCCAGCCCGCGAGCGACGCGCCGTCGAACACCGCCTGGAAGCCGGCCTCCTCCTTGGCGGCCAGGGCGGCGTTGGCCTCCTCGGCGGGGATCTCCCGGATGCGCGCGTTGCGCCAGAGCACCGGGTCGCCGTGCGACTGGAGCAGCAGGGGCGCGGCGGCGGGAATCGGCCGCGAGCGGTCGTAGTAGTTCTCGAGGCGGGCGTGGTCGACCACCTGCCGGCCGTTCAGCCAAACCGTCACGCGCTCGCCGAGCTGCAGGACGCGCAGCGAGTTCCACTCGCCGGCCGGCTTGTCGGCGCGGACGAGCGGATCCCTGCCGGGCTTGCCGACGGTGTTGTTCCAAAGGCCGCCGCTGCCGAGCTTGGCCCCGTGCTTCCAGGCCTCCTGGTGCTCGGGGTCCCAGATCTGCACCTGGGGGACGTTGCGCAGGTAGATGCCGGAATCGCCCTTGGGCGAGATCCGGTAGTCGATGCGGAAGTCGATGTCGCCGTAGTCCCTCAGCGTCGCCAGGCAGGGCCCCTTGCCGGTCGTGAACAGGTGCCGGTCGGCGCCCGCGCCCTCGGGACGCCAGTGCTGCTGCGCCGCCTTGTTCCACTGGTCGATCTTGGCCGCGCGCTTGTCCGCCGGCATCTCCATCAGCTTGCGATGGTCGAAAGTGTCGCCCCCGCGCCAACCCGCCAGGCCCTCGCCGGGCAGGATGTCGGTGAAACCCTCCTCGGCGGCCCCGCGGAGCGAGGGCGCGACCAGGCAGGCGGCGAGAAGGATCGAGGCGGGGGTGCGCATGGTAACAAGGACAACCGACGGCGTCGCCCGTTCCGCCCGCCCCAAAAAAAAGACCCCGCCGGGCGGGGTCGTCGGCCGTCGCGCGGACGGATCAGTTGAGCCCGACCGGCTCGGGCGCGGGCGCGGCTCCCGGGGCGGGGGCGGCGTTGATCGGACGGGCCGACTCGGTCGAGCGGACGCCGGGCCCGACCTTGTAGTTGGCGTCGACGATGTGCACCTTGCGGTCCTTGGCCGCCGCGGCGGCGGCGGCGCCCTGGGCGGCCTGCTGCTCGCCCAGCGCGATCACCTCCATCCGCGTGCGCGAGCCGCCGAGCCGGACGAGGTAATCCGCGACCGACTGGGCGCGACGGTCGGAAAGGCCGAGGTTGTACTCCTCGGTCCCCGCATGGTCGGTGTAACCGGCGAGCAGCACCGTGGTGGCGCCCACGCGGCCCGCGATGGCGTCGAGCTTGGCGCGCTCGCCCGACTCGACGGCGTAGCGGTCGAAGCCGAAATAGACCGTGGCCAGGATCGCCTCGGGCGGGATGTTGCCGCTGCGGATCGCCTCGGCCATCGCGTCGATGCCGGAGGGGCGGCGGAACATGTCGCCGTTGTTCATCCCCGAGTCGAAATCCGAGGGGTTCTGGGCGGGACCGCAGGCGGTCAGGGCGAAGGCGGCGGCGAGGAGGGGGAGCAGGCGGCTCATGGTGGCGAAACATCCCCCCGGAACGGCCCGGGGGCAAGCGATAATCGGCGGTCAGTAGCGGGGCACCGCCGGGTCGACCCGGAGCGACCACGCGTCGATGCCCCCCTTGACGTTGCTGACCGCGGACAGGCCCTTCGACCTCAGGAACCGCGTCGCCCGAAGGCTCCGTCCCCCGTGGTGGCAATGCACCAGGATCCGGGCGTCGCGCGCAAGCTCCTGCCAGCGCTCGCCCAGCTGACCCAGCGGGATATGGTGCGTGGCGCCCATCCGGCAGATCGCCAGCTCCTCGTCCTCCCGCACATCCAGGAGCACCACGCCCGCGCCCCGGCCAAGCAGCTCGCGCGTCTCCTCGACGGTGATTTCCATGGGGCAGGCCTCCGGGTTCATCGTCCCGCAGCCAGCCTCGTAGGCCGCGGGGTCGATTCCCCGAATCGTCGGCGCGCGCCCGCAACAGGGACACGCCGGGTCGGGCGCGATCGCCAGCCGCCGCGCCTCTCCCTCGGCGACCTCGATCAGGACCAGCCCCGACGACTCCCGCCGGCCCAGCAGCACCGCCAGCGCCTCCGACGCCATCCACGAGCCCACCACGCCGCAGGTCGCCCCCAGCACCCCGGCCTCGCCGCAGGTCGGGACCGACGCCGGATCGGGCATCGCCGGATAAAGGCAGCGATAGCAGCCGCCGCCCGGGACAAAGATCCCGACCTGCCCCGACGACCTCAGGATGCTGCCGTGCACCAGCGGCTTGCCCGCCAGCGCGCAGGCGTCCGCGGCCAGGTAACGCGTCGCGAAGTTGTCCGCCCCGTCCACCACCAGGTCGTAGGCGCTCACCAACGACAGGGCGTTGGACGGCGCCAGGCCCTCGCCGTGCAGGACGACCCTGACCTCGGGATTCAGGGCCCCGAGCGTCTCGGCGGCCGAGATCACCTTGGGCGTGCCCAGGCTCTCCGCCCCGTGGAGAATCTGACGGTGCAGGTTGGAAAGCTCCACCGCATCCGGGTCGGCGAGGCCGATGACACCCACGCCGGCCGCCGCCAGGTAGAGCGCCGCCGGGCTCCCCAGCCCGCCCGCGCCGACCAGGAGCACCTTGGCGCCGAGCAACCGCCGCTGACCCGGCTCGCCGAAACCCGGCAGGCGCATCTGCCGGCCATAGCGCGCGTGGAGGTCCTCTGGCATCTCCCCGAGAGAGCGGCTTTGTCGCGCGACCGCAAGCGGTCAGATGCGGCCAACCATCAGGACAAGGCCGCCCACGGCCGCCATGCCGGCCAAGGGACGTCTCACCCGGCCCTCGAACCACGCGAACCCGCGCAGGGGCGAGAGGACGGCGGCCGTCGCCAGCATCACCGCCAGCTGCGCCGCCTCCACCCCGAGGTTGAAGCCGAGCAGCGCGCCAAGGACCGTCATTCCCCCGCTTTCCGGCATCGCCGCGACCGCCGCGAAACCCAGCCCGTGGAGAAGCCCGAAGCCGAGCGCCCAACCCATCGCCGTCCTTCCGGGCACCGCCCTGCCCGCCGCGACCGCCGCCGCCGCCGCCGCGATCGAAAGCGCGATCAGGGGCTCGACCCAGGCCCCGGGCGCGGCCATCCATCCCAGCCAGACCAGGGCGATCGTCGAGGTGTGCCCGAGCGTGAACGCGACCGAGCGCGCCAACGCCTGCCGCATCCCACCCGCCCCCAGGAAGAGCGTCAGCATGAACAGCGCATGGTCCCACCCGTCGGGAAGCACATGGCCGAACCCCCTGGCGAAGAAACCGCCGGCCGTGGCCAGAAGTCCCGGCGGCGGCCCCCGCAGCTCGATCTCGCCCGAATCGCCTCCGGCGGGCAGCTGGATGAAATCCATCCGCCCCGGCTCCGGCCTGAGCCGAAGCACCACCGGCCCCAGCACGGCGTCGGCCCCGACCCGCAGCCGCCGGACATCGCCGGGCCACGGACCCTCCAACCGGACGAGCTGCATCAGCGGGTACGCCTCGCCGATCTTCATCCGGACCTGCTCCGCCCTCAGCCCCGCCACATCCGGCGCCCCGACCACGCGCAGGGGAACCGGGCGGCCATCCGCGTCGATGCGGATTCGCGAGGGCCACTCCCCCGCCAGCCGCCCGAGCGCCTCCGCCAACCGTGCGTCGTCCGCCAAGGCCGCGTCCATCTCCGCGTCCTGGGCGTCGGCCGGGACCTTGCCAACCAGCAACGCGGGCAAGTCCAACCTCAGCTCCACCGTGACCCGCCCCCCGCCCACCCCCACCTCGGCCGAGGCCGGCTTCCACGAGGTGTGCGCCGCCAGGGAGGCGACGGACAGGAGCAGGCCGGCAAGAAGGCGCATGGCCGCGCACTCTAGCCCCGCCACCGCCGATGGAAATGTCCGAATCGCGCGGCACAAGTCCCTTGCCTCCGCCCCCTGCCGCCATTGCCTAGACCCATGCCGGTTTACCTAGGCATCGACTACGGCGAGCGCCGCATCGGCCTCAGCCACGGGGACGACCTCGGCTTCGCCTTCGCCCTGCCCGCCGCCCTCGAGCCCGAGCCCGAGGCCCGCCTCGCCCGCCTCGCCCGGGAGATCGAGCACCGCCGCGTCACCGACCTCGTCGTCGGCTACCCCCTCCGCCTCGACGGCTCGAGGAGCCGCACCACCGACGCCGTCGACCGCTTCATCGCCGACCTCGAGCGACGCTTCCGGCTTCCCGTCCACCGGGTCGACGAATCCCTGAGCAGCGCCGCCGCCGAGGACGCGCTCGGCAGGCGCAAGCCACGCTCCGCCCAGGAGCGCCGCAGCCAGCAGCGCGACGGCCAGGTCGACTCCCGGGCCGCCCAGGTCATCCTCCAGGACTTCCTCGACAGCCGCGGCGGCGCCGCCCTGCCCGACCCCGATGCCCAAGGCTAAGCCCAGCCGCCACCCCGAGGAGCGCTTCCTCGCGACCGTCGCCTACGAGGGCACGGACTTCGCCGGATGGCAGGTGCAACCCAACGGGCCGACCGTCCAGGCCTTCCTCGAGGCGCGCCTCGCCAAGATCTTCAAGCGCCCCGTCCCCGTCCATGGCAGCGGCCGGACCGACGCCGGCGTCCACAGCCTCGGCCAATGCTGCCACTTCGACGTCCACTGGCCCCATCCCGCCTCCACCCTCCTCCGCGCCCTGCGCGCCGGCGAACCCGGCGGCGTCCTCGTCCGCCGGGTCGTCCGCGTCCCGCCCGGCTTCCACGCCCGCTTCGACGCCACCGGCAAGCGCTACCGCTACGAGATCCGCCGCGGCCACCCCCTCCCCTGGGAGGCCCGCACCTGCCTCGGCATCGGCGACCGCAAGCTCGACCTGACCGCCATGCGCAAGGCCGCCAAGCTCCTCCTCGGCCGCCACGACTTCACCGCCTTCGGCGCCAACCACGGCCAAGGCATGGAGAACGAGAACCCCGTGAAGGACCTCCGGAGGCTCGACATCCGTTCGCGCGGCGACCGCATCACCCTCGTCACCGAGGCCAGCGGCTACCTTTACAAGATGGTGCGCCGCCTCGTCGGCGGCCTCCTCCGCGTGGGCCGGGGAGAGATGACCCCCGAGCGACTCCTCGCCTACCGCGACGAGCGCAAGGTCACCGCCGAGGTCCCCACCGCACCCGCCCGCGGCCTCTTCATGGACAAGGTCCTCTACCCCTCCCGCAAGACCAAGCCCACCCGCGGGACCCCCCGTCCCAAGGCCTGGCCGTAGAAACCAGGGAACCAAGCATTCGGGACGACGCTCCCATCCCGGTACCCCTTCACCCCGGCGACCACCCCCGCCGCCCACCGATGGACGCCTCGCGCGGCGCGATGAGCCGCGTCGCCCCGCCCCTCCCTCCATGCCCCTCCTCGCCCTGCTCCTCGCCCTCGCCTCGCCGCTCCTCGCCCAGGCCGTGAAACCCAACATCATCCTCATCATGACAGATGACCAGGGCTGGGCCGACATCGGCACCCAGGGCCCCGGCTGCAAGACCCCCCACCTCGACCGCATGGCCAAGGAAGGCCTGCGTCTCACCTCCTTCTACGCCACCCAGGCCGTCTGCACCTCCTCGCGCGCCGCCCTCCTCACCGGCTGCTACCCCAATCGCATCGGCCTCGGCGGAACCGCCCTGTTCCCAGGGGAGAAGCGCGGGCTCAACCCCGACGAGGACACCCTGCCCGAGCTCCTGCGCGAGGCGGGCTACCGCACCGGCATGGCCGGCAAGTGGCACCTCGGCGACCGCACGCCCTTCCTCCCGCCCGACCACGGCTTCGACGAGTCCCTCGTCCTGCCCTATTCCAACGACATGTGGCCCTTCCGCTACAGGAGCGGCCAGACCAAGTCCAACCACCCGCCCCTCCCCTGGATCGAGGACGGTAAACCGGCCGGCCTTGTCGACGGATGGGAGGCCATGGACGGCGTCACCGCCCGCCAGTTCGACTGGGCCGAGTCCTTCGTTCGCCGCCATGCGGGCAAGGACGCCCCCTTCTTCCTCTACATCGCCCCCAACATGCCCCACACCCCCCTCGGCGCCTCGGCCGAGTTCAAGGGCAAGGGCCCCACACCCTACGCCGAGGTCATCGCGGAGATCGACGCGCGCGTCGGCCGCCTGCTCGCCCTCCTCGCCGAGAGGGGCGCCGACGCCGACACACTCGTCCTCTTCACCTCCGACAACGGCCCTTGGCTGAACTTCGGCGACCACGCCGGGTCCGCCGGACACCTCCGCGAGGGCAAGGGCACGACGTGGGAAGGCGGCGTCCGCGTCCCCTTCATCGCGCGCTGGCCCCGCGGCATCCCCGCCAACCGCGTCTCCGCGGCCCTCGCCGGCAACCTCGACATCCTCCCCACCCTCGTCGAGCTCGCCGGCGCCCGCGCTCCCGCCAAGGACATCGACGGCCTGTCCTTCGCCCCCCTCCTCGCCGGCAAGTCCGGGCAAGCGCGCGACTCCTTCCTCTATTTCTACGGCGACACCCTCGAGGCCGTGCGCCGCGGCAGCTGGAAACTCCACCTCGAGCACACCAGCCGCACCTACGAGGGCCAGGCCAGGGGCAAGGACGGCGCCCCCGGGCCGACCAGGACCGTGAAGGTCCCCCTCTCGCTCCACAACCTCGACCAAGACCCCGGCGAGCGGAAGGACGTCGCCGCCCAGCACCCCAAGATCGTCGAGGAGCTGCGCGCCCTCGCCGCCGAGGGCCGACGCCACCTCACCGAGGGCAAGCGCCCCGCCGGGCGCCTCGGCGACGACGGCCAGCTCCTGAAGCCCGCGCGCTGAGCCCGACCCTCGGGCCCCTACTCCCCGCCGACCCGCACCGGGACGTCGTTGGCCGAGGCCGGGCCCTGCGTCGAGCGACCCGCCGCCACGATGGCCACCAGCCGCTCGCGCATCGAGGCGACGACACCCGGGCGCTCCGCCGCCAGGTTCTCCTCCTCCCGCGGATCCTCGGCCAGGTCGTAAAGCTGCGCGGCGGGCAAGCGGCCAAAGCCCTTGGTCTTTCCGTTCGGCGCGCTCCACCCACCGCTGCCCCGGGCGGCAAGGTACTTCATGTTGCCGACGCGCAGGGCGAAGCTGCCGTCGATCGAGTGCATCACAAAATGGTCGCGCGCCGGCATGTCCGTCTTGCCGGTCAGCGCGGGCAACAGGCTGACGCTGTCCTCCCCGCCCGCGGCGGGTCGCCCCAGCCCGGCCACCGCAGCCAGCGTCGCGTACCAGTCCGTCATCCCCGCCAGCGCCTCGCTCGTCGACCCCCGCGCGATCCGCCGCGGCCAGCGCACCAGGCACGGCACCCGGTGCCCGCCCTCGTAGAGGTCCGCCTTCGCCCCGCGGAAACCCGCCGAGGGGAAATGGTCGTGGGCCGCCAGCTGGGCGAAGTTCGCCTCCGGCGAGCAGCCGTTGTCGGACGTGACCACGACGAACGCGTCCTCGGCCCGGCCCGTCTCGCGCAACGCCGTCAGCACCCGCCCGATGTCATGGTCCATCTGCATCACGAAGTCCGCATAGCGGTTGATGCCGCTCCTCCCCTGCCAATCCTTGCTGGGCGCGACCGGCGTGTGCGGGCTCGTCAGGGACACCAGCAGGAAAAGCGGCCTCGGGTCCTCCGAGCACTTCCTCAGCTCCTCGATCGACCGGCGAATCAGGGCGTCCTGGATCGCCTCCGACGTCCATCCCGGCGCCGCCGGCCCCTCCCGCGACGGGCCGAAATCCGACGTGAACCTGGCGGTTGGCGCCACCACGGCGCGGTCACCCTCCAGGAAGACATACGGGGGCATGTCGGCCGACGCCGCCACGCCGAGGAAACTCCCGAACCCGCACGACAGCGGCCCGTCGGCGAACGGCCGGGCGAAGTCGGCCTTGCCGGCGGCCCCGTCCCTCGCCCAGCCAAGGCCGAGGTGCCACTTGCCCACCAACGCCGTGCGATAGCCGGCGTCGCGCAGCACGGAGGCCAGGGTGGGGCGCCCCCTCGCGATCAGCGGCTCCGAGCCGCCGTCCAGCACCCCCTTCTGGAGACGCGTCCTCCACGCATACCTCCCCGTCAGCAACCCGTAGCGCGTCGGCGTGCAGACCGAGCTGTTCGAATGAAAGTCCCTCAGGCGCATCCCCTCCGACGCAAACCCGTCGAGGTAAGGCGTCCGGATCCGGCAACTCGCCGAAAGCGCCGCCACATCGCCCGTGCCAAGGTCATCCGCCAGGAACATCACGATGGTCGGCCTCGCCGGCACATCCGCGGCCCCCAACGCAGCCGCCATCGCAAACACTGCCAACACACATCGCATGCCACCCAAACTGCCCCATTCACCCCACGCCTCCAACCCCAAATCCTGCCCGCCCAAATAGCCACTCCGACGGTGAGCCAGAAAGCCACGGAGCTCCAATCCCTCGCCCCCGTTCCCCTGCTATATCCATCCTCCCGTGCCCCTGTGCCCCTGTGCCCCCGTGCACAGGCTTCCCTGGCTGTGCCCCCGTGCCCCCGAGCCCCTGTGCACCGGTTCCCCTGCCCGTGCCCCTGTGCCCCTGTGCCCCTGTGCCCCCGTGCACCGGCTCCCCTGCCCGAGCCCCTGTGCACCGGCTTCCCTGCCCGTGCCCCTGACACCTGTCTTCATCCTTTCATCCCAACCCCCGCTACCCCATCCTCCCACCACCCCCATGCCCCTCGTCGCCTACCTCCTCGGTTGCGCCTTGATCCTCGGTCTCGCCTATCGGTTCGCCAGGCCCCGCCTCGCCGCCTGGGTGGGGATCGACGACTCCCGCGTGACCCCGGCGAACCTCGCGCCCGACGACGACATGCATCCGGCCAAGGCCGCCGTCCTCCTCCCCCAGCACTTCTCCGCCATCGCCGCCGCCGGTCCCGTCGTCGGCCCCATCCTCGCCGGCGCCATGTTCGGCTGGGCTCCCACCCTCGCCTGGATCCTCCTCGGCGCCATCCTCATCGGCGGCATCCACGACTTCCTCGCCCTCGTCGCCTCCGTCCGGCACAAGGGCAAGACCATCGCCGAGCTCGTCCGCAGGCACGCCTCCCCGCTCAGCCACAAGCTCTTCCTCGGCTTCATCTGGCTCTCCCTCGTCTACGTCATCGTCGCCTTCGCCGACGTCACCGCGGGCACCTTCGTCAGCCGCGGCGGTCCCGGCGAGGACGCCCCCGGCCCCGCCGTCGCCTCCGCCTCCGTCGGCTACCTCCTCCTCGCCCTCGCCATGGGCATGGCCGTCCGGCGCGGCCTGCCCGGCAACACCGCCCGGTGGATCTTCCTCCCCCTCGTCGCCGTCGTCATCGGCCTCGGCCAGGTGTTCCCCATGGACTTCGGCGACGCGCGCCTCTGGACCCTCCTCCTCCTCGGCTACTGCGCCCTCGCCTCCATGTCCCCCGTCTGGCTCCTCCTCCAGCCGCGCGGCGAGCTCGGCGGATGGTTCCTCTACGGCGTCATCGCCGTCGCCTCCGCCGGCCTCCTTGTCGGCGGCCTCGGCGGCACCCTCGAGATGAAGGCGCCCGCCTTCACCGGCAACCCCCTCCTCGGCGACCTCACCGGAGCCCAGCCCATCCTTCCCATCCTCCTCATCACCGTGGCCTGCGGCGCCTGCTCCGGCTTCCACTCCATCGTCGCCAGCGGCACCACCTCGCGCCAGCTCGACAAGGAGACCGACGCCGTACCCGTCGCCTACGGCGGCATGCTGCTCGAGGCCTTCTTCGCCGCCCTGACCCTCGCCATCTTCTGCGTCGTCGGCAGCCTCGCCGGCTCGCCCGACCGCACCTACGCCCAAGGCGTCGCCCTCCTCGCCGAGCAGGCCACCTTCGGCCTCATCCCCCAGTCCGTCGGCCTTCCCATCGCCCTCCTCGGCTTCGCCACCTTCGTCTTCGACACCCTCGACGCCTGCACGCGCCTCGCCCGCTACACCCTCGGCGAGCTCCTCGGCATCACCACCAAGGCCGGCGCCTGGCTCGCCACCCTCGCCACCCTCGCCATCCCCGCCACCCTCGCCTTCCTGCCCAAGGTCAGCCAGAACGGCGCCGAGGTGCCCCTCTGGAAGACGTTCTGGACCATCTTCGGCATGTCCAACCAGCTCCTCGCCGCCCTCGCCCTGCTCGCCGCCACCCTGTGGCTTCGGTCCGAGGGCCGCCGCTGGTGGCCCGCCTTCGTGCCCGCCCTCGTCATGCTCGCCGCCGCCACCGGCGCGCTCACCCTTCTCCTTCTCGCCCGCCTCGGCGGCGGCCCGCTCTCCGCGGTCGCCCTCGCCGAGACCCTCTGCGCCGCCACCCTCCTCCTCCTCGCCCTCATCCTCCTCGCCGAAACCCTCCGCTTCCTCCTCCGACCCCAAAACCCACCGGGAGCGAGGAGCGGGGAGTGAGGAGCGAGCACCCCTGCTCCTCTTCCGCCTCCTTCGCATCCCACCTCCCGAGCCAACGGGCCCAGCGAGCTCTTCCCCGCGATTCCCGCTGACACCGCTTCGCCGCGGTCACCGCAACTTTTCCATGCCCCTCCCCATCCTCTACATCAAGCCCGGCTGCCCCTGGTGCACCCAGGCCCTCGACTACTTCCGGCAGAAGGGCGTGCAGCTCGACCTCCGCGACGTCATCGCCTCCCAGCACGAGATGCGCCAGCTCATCGCCTGCAGCGGCCAATCCCGCTGCCCCACCTTCCGCCATGGCGACGAGGTCAAGGCCGACTTCGGGGTCGACGAGTTCATCCCCTGGGCGCGCAAGCGCCCCGCCCTCTGCGCCGAGATCGGGCTAGATCCCTGAGCCCTTCTCCACCACGCCGATGGTCAGCAGCACGTTGGCGTAGATCCTCTGCTCCCCCGTCTGCACCACCAGGGCCACCTCCGGCTGGCCCGCCGCCCGGTAGAAGTCGCGCCTCCCCAGCAACTCCGGGTCCGAGCTCACCCCGGCGGCCCTCAGGACTTCTCGGAACTCCCCCCAGATGGGAGGCTCGCCGGCCATCGCCAGCGGACCCTCGCGCAACGGCTCCATCAACTCCACCTTCTCGATGAAGATCGCCGAGGCCAGGACCTCCAGCACCTGGGTCGCCCCGAGCAGCCCGGGGGCCAGGTTCAGGTGCACCAGACGCGCGTTCGGGCCCAGCGTGGTCGATGCCGGGAAATTGCCGTCCGTCACCAGGATCTTCGACCCATGGCCCGCGCGGCCGATGGACGCGAGCATCTCGGGATGGATCAGCGTCGAGCGAAGCATCCCGCCATCAAACCCGCCCAGGCGGCTGCGAAAACCCAAAACTCGCGCCGTTGAGGGATCGGAAGCTCGGGGCGACAAGGGCGCGCCTCCCACTCCCGCCCCCTCCCTTAATCCTTTCATCCCCCCATCCTTTCCCTTCAATCATCCCGCACCCAACCCCTTCCCCCACCCTCCCATGCCCCGTCTCCTCGCCCTCCTCCTCGCCCCGCTCGCCCTCCTCGCCCAGGACGGCCTCGTCAACGGCCATCCGGCCGACATCCAAACGCTGAAGATCGGCGACAAGGCGCCCGACTTCGACCTCCCCGGCATCGACGGCCGCAACCACAAGCTCAGCGAGTACACGGGCGGCAAGGCCCTCGTCGTCCTCTTCACCTCCAACCACTGCCCCACCTCCCACAGCATCGAGCGCCGCCTCCAGCGCTTCTGGGACGAGTACCGCCCCAAGGGCGTCAAGCTCGTCGCCATCAACCCCAACCACCCCGAGGGCCTCAGCCGCGACGAGCTCGGCTACGGCGAGTTCGGCGACTCCTTCGAGGAGATGAGGCCCTACGCCGCCAAGAACGGCTGGACCTTCGACTACCTCTACGACGGCGAGCGCCAGGCCACCGCCCGCGCCTACGGCTGCCTCGCCACCCCCCACGTCTTCGTCTTCGACGCCGACCTGCGCCTCCGCTACAAGGGGCGCTTCGACGACTCGGGCCAGCTCGACGACGCCACCGTCAAGTCGCACGACGTCCGCAACGCCGTCGACGCCATCCTCGCCGGCCAGCCCGTCGCCCTCGCCGAGACCCGCCCCATGGGCTGCTCCACCAAGTGGCGCGAGAAGAAGGCCCGCACCGCCGCCGTCCACGCCGCCTGGGCCAAGGCCCCCGTCGCCGTCGAGGCCATCGACGCCGCCGGCGTCGCCAAGCTCCGCGCCAACGGCTCCGGCAACGTCCGCATCTTCAACGTCTGGGCCACCTGGTGCGCCCCCTGCGTCCAGGAATTCCCCGACCTCGTCGACCTTTCCCGCCAGTTCGACATGCGCAACGTCGAGCTCATCACGCTCTCCCTCGACAAGCCCGCCGACCTCCCCAAGGCCCAGGCCTTCCTCCAGAAACAGGCCGCCGGCCCCAGCTCGCGCCAAAACTCGCGCACCAGGAACGACGGCCGCAGCACCAACCACTACCTCTTCACCGGCACCCCCGACGAGCTCGCCGCCGCGCTCGACAAGGAGATGGCCGGCCCCATCCCCCACACCCTCGTCCTCGCCCCCAACGGCGACGTCCTCTTCCGCCACACCGGCGTCATCGACCGCGAGAAGGTCGCCTCCGCCATCCTCGACCGCATCAACCGCTTCTACGGCCCCGCCCCGAAGCGCTGACCCCGCGATCCCCTTGCAATTCCGGCGAGCCTTTGCACCTCGCCCGACACCCTTTTGACTTTATCCCCGGGCCCAATCCCGCCTTCTACCCTCACCCGCGCCGACACCGCCCCGCCGCCCCTCTCCCATGCTCCCCTGGATCTACCTCATCATCGGCCTCGTTCTTCTTTACCTCGGCGCCCAGACCCTCATCCGCGGCGGCGCCGCCCTCGCCCTCCGGCTCGGCCTCAGCTCCCTCGCCGTGGGCCTGACCGTCATCGCCTACGGCACCAGCAGCCCCGAGATGGTTGTCAGCGCCAAGGCCGCGCTCTCCGGCAACGGGGCCATCTCCCTCGGCAACGTCGTCGGCTCCAATAGCTGCAACATCCTCCTCATCCTCGGGCTCGCCGCCGCCATCGCCCCGGTCAGCGCCCACGTCCAGGTCATCCGCCGCGAGATCCCCGTGATGATCGCCTGCTCCCTTCTCCTCCTTGGCCTGCTCTGGGACGGCACCCTGGGGCGGATCGACGGCGCCCTCCTCCTCGCCGGCGTCGTCGCCTACACCCTCCTCACCCTGCGCGACGCCCGCCGGGCCCACTCCGCCGCCGTCGAGAGGGAGTTCAAGGACGAGCTCCCCGCCACCCGCGGGCTCGGCGCCGGAGCCGCCGCCGGCCTCGTCGCCCTCGGCCTCCTCATCCTCATCCTCGGCTCCCATCTCTTCGTCGACGGCGCCGTGCGGCTCGCCCAGGGCTGGGGCATCAGCCAGGCCGTCATCGGGCTGACCATCGTCGCCGTCGGGACCAGCCTGCCCGAGCTCGCCACCTCCGTCGTCGCCTCCGTCAAGGGCGACTCCGACGTCGCCGTGGGCAACGTCGTCGGGTCCAACATCTTCAACATCCTCGGCATCCTCGGCGTCGCCGCCCTCCTCAACCCCCTCGACGGCGCCGGCATCGGCAAGGTCGACCTCGGCGTCATGCTCGCCGCCGCCGTCCTCCTCCTGCCCCTCGTCCAAGCCCGCGGCAAGGTCGGGCGCCTCGAGGGCATCCTCATGCTCGCCGCCTACGCCGGCTACACCTGGTGGCTCGTCGGCACGGTCGGCTCCGCCTGACCCGGCACCGAGCGCCGCCGCCAGACGCCGGCCAGCGCGCTCCCGATCACGGAGTGGAACACCGCCGACACCGCCCCGACCGCCGCGGCCGAGGGCTCGGTCGGGAAATGCCGCTGCGCGAGCGACGACGCCAGGCCCGAGTTCTGCATCCCCACCTCGACCGACAGCGTCCTGCCGCGCACCTCATCCCAGCCGAGCAACCTGCCCGCCAGGTAGCCCAGCCCGAAGCCCCCCGCGTGCAGCAGGAACACCGAGATCACCAAGGGCAAGGCCGCCGACGCGATCGCGCCCGAGCTCCGCGCCACAATCCCGCCCACGATCGCCGCCACCGCCAACACCGACACGAGCGGCGCGGCCGGCAGGCACACTCGCACCAAGCCCGGCGCCAGCCGGTTCAAGGCCACGCCGAGGGCCACCGGCGCCAGCACGATGGCCGCCGTGTCCCTCAGCAACGCCCAGCCGTCCACCGGCAGATGGCGCCCCGCCAGCAGCTGCGTCAGCAGCGGCGTCATCACCACCGCCGCCGCCGTCGAGGCCGCCGTCATCAGCACCGACAGCGCCGTGTCGCCCCGCGCGAGATAGGTCACCACGTTCGAGGCCGTCCCTCCCGGCGCGCAACCCACCAGGATCAACCCCACCGCCAATCCCGGCGGCAACCCCATCGCCTCGGAAATCACCCAGGCCAAGCCCGGCATGATCGTGTACTGGGCCAGCGCCGCCACGCCCACGTCCCTCGGCCGCGCCAACACCCGCGTGAAATCGCCGGGCGTCAGCGTCAGGCCCATGCCCAGCATCACCAAGGTCAGCATCCAGCGCACCGCCGAGGGTTCGCCGGCGGGCGCCACCACCCCGGGCGCCAGCCACCCCGCCAAGGCCGCCAGGGCGACCCACCAGGGAAACGCATCCGCCAGTCGCGCAAGCATACCCCACCACTAGCCGGTCTTACCTCAATTCAAACCCAATTCTCCCCTCCAATCTCACCCCGCTTTTTTATCCGACATGCCAGTGAGCTATTGAGCTCCCCAGCTGCCGCGCCAATGCTCCCCATCCCCATGACAACGAGCACCGCGAGCTCACCCACCGCCCAGCCGTCGCCGGTCACCCGCGCCCCCGTCCTTGCGGTCCTCCTGTCCGCCCTCCTCCTCGCCGCCCACGCGTCCGCCCAGGAGTTCATCGCCAAGCCCTACCTCCAGCCCGGCCCCCAGGGTCCCGTCGGCCCGACCGACACCCTTTTCCTGCGCTGGATCACCGACTCCACCCCGGGCAACTTCACCGTCACCGTCCAGCCCGCCAAGGGACAATCCCGCGCCGTCGCCGTCACCCGCGAACCCCTCGAGTTCGCCCAGCCCAAGCAATCGCTCCTCCGCTACACCGCCCGGATCGACGGCCTTCCCACCGACAGCTCCTTCCGCTACTCCGTCCAGCTCAACGGCACCCCCGTCCGCCAGGTAACCGCCCGCACCCGCGCCACCCCCGGCAAACCCGTCCGCCTCGCCCTCATGGGCGACATGGCCAGCGGCAAGCCCGGCCAACAGAAAATCGCCCACCAGATCGCCCTGGCCGACCCCCACGCCGTCATCACCCTCGGCGACATCGTCTACAAGTACGGACGGATGAGCGAGTACACCCAGCACTTCTGGCACACCTACGCCAACGCCCCCGAACCCTCGCCCACGGCCGGCGCCCCGCTCATGGGCGGCGTCGTCTTCCACGCCACCCTCGGCAACCACGACGCCTTCGTCGGCCGGCTCAACACCTACGACGACGCCCTCGCCGCCCACCTCGTCTTCACCGCCCCCCTCACCGGACCCGCCACGCCCGGACCCTGGGCCACCCAGCTCCCCAAGGGGCCTGTCGCCGACCGCTTCCGCCGCCTCGCCGGCCCCGCCTACCCCGCGCTGTCCCTGCACAGCTACGACCATGGCGACATCCATTTCGCGGTCATCGACAACTCCGGCGGCGGCAAGTCCGACGACCCCGCCGTCGCCCGCTGGCTCGAGCAGGACCTCCGCGCCTCCAAGGCCCGCTGGAAGGCCGTCCTCATGCACTGCCCGCCCTTCCAGGTCTCCGTCGCCCACTACCCCGAGCAACGCCAGCGCCGCCTCGCCCCCCTCCTCGAGGCCTGCAAGGTCGACCTCGTCCTCTCCGGCCACGTCCACAACTACCAGCGCTCCCACCCCCTCCGCTTCCAACCCTTCCCCGGCACCCCCAAGGGCGCCAGCTCCAGCGCCTACGTCAACGGCAGCTTCGCCATCGACACCACCTTCGACGGCGCCGACGACACCACCCCCGACGGCGTCCTCTACATCGTCGCCGGCGGCGGCGGCACCACCCTCAACAAGACCCCCGTCAAGGACAACCTCGAGGACCTCCCCGAGGAGGGCCGCGACAACTTCGCCCCCTTCAACGCCACCACCTTCGCCACCGACAACTCCTTCGTCCTCCTCGAGACCTCCGGCTCCCGACTCACCCTCCGCGCCCTCGATTCCAACGGCAAGGAAGTCGACCGCGTCGCCATCGACAAAAAATAGGCCGGCCACCCGCCCGCTCGCCCCCTTCCCCAGGCAGGACGGTTTCTCCGAAACCGCCAACACCCCGCACCCGCCGCCTCCGGCATCCCCGCACAGCAATCGTCCCCGCAGTCACCGCAGTCACCGCTGTCACCGCAGACACCGCATGCCCCATCGCTCCCCGCGCCCCGCTGCCCGCTCCTCCCAAGCTTCGCCCGGCGCTATTCAGCTATCCTGCTAGTAAGCTAATCCGCTATCAAGCTAGTGAGCTAGTAAGCTAAAGAGCAATTTACCCGTGCCCCTGTGCCCCTGACGACCGTCATGCAGTCACCGCGGACACCGCACCTCCCTCACTCCCCGCTCCTCCCTCCTCCCGAGCCCCCGTGCCCCCGAGCCCCTGTGCACCGGCTCCCCTGCCCGTGCCCCTGTGTTCTAGCCAGTTAGCCAGTGAGCCATATGCCCCGCAATCCCCGCCGCGACGCGCCGCGGCCTCATTGATTTCCAACCATCGCGGCTAGGTCTCTCCCGCCGGCACCGCGGACACCCCCACCCCGCTGTCCCCGCTCCGGCTGGCGCCAGCCAGCCGGCCCTATGCCACACCCCGCCCTTCCCACTCCCCACCCTTCCACTAGATTCCTTGTCCGTCCACTCCACCCAACCCCGCCAAGCCCTTTCGTTCTTCGTTTTTCGTTCTCGTCCCTCACTCCCCGCTCCCCGCTCCTCGCCTCGCTCCCCACTCCCCGCTCCTCGCCAACTCCCATGCTCCCCCACGACCGCCGCTCCTTCCTCCGCAACCTCACCCTCGCGGGTGTCGCCGTCTTCACCGCCCGCCACCTCAAGGCAATCGAGCTCGACGCCACCCAGCCCAAGGACCCCAAGGTCGTCGTCGGCCCCTACCGCAAGTCGTGGAACGACCTCTACGCCCGCGCCGAGGACGAGGGCTACCGTCTCAGCCTCACCGAGCCCGACGATGACTTCAAGGGCATGACCTGGCGCGAGGTCCTCGAGGCCGGCTCGTCCGACGACGAGGAGAGGCTCGATGTCCTCCTGAAGCTCGACGAACTCGGCCTCGACGGCTCGCTCGAGGAGCTCAACGCCATCACCTGCGACAGCGAGAAGCACCTCAGGGCCTTCGCCAAGGCCGGCATCGAGCCCGAGGACCCCGCGGCCGGACCCACCTGGAAGGAGGTCCTCGAGGTCACCGACCCCGACATGGCCTACGACATCGCCAACTGGTACTGCCGCTACCCGCGACGCCTCGCCGACCTCGATGAGATCTGCGACGACTGGTACGACCGCGTCGGCGCCTTCAGCACCCCCGAGGGCGAGGCCTACCTCGAGGTCGTCGAGCTCCTCGAGTCCATCAAGGACACCGACGACGAGCTCTACGACGCCGCCCGCGAGTGCTTCGAGATCATCGAGGGCTCCAGCCCCGGCAACGACTTCCACGGCGTCTACGTCAAGACCCGCGAGGACCTCGGCATCCTCCGCCGCATCCTCCACGCCGCCGGCGAAAAGGTTAACATCATCGTCTGCTAACCCCCTCACCCCCCCCCCCTCTTAATTCTTATTTTTTAATTCTTAATTCCCCCACCCCACGCACCTCGCTCCTCCCAGGCTTCGCCTGGCGCTCCTCACTCCTCCCGCGCTTCGCACGGGCCCCGCCAATCCCTACCTCCCATCCGGAAACTCCCTCAGCAAATCCGCCGGCACCATGAACCCCTGCTGATCCTTGGTCGCCGCTCGCTCCCTGGCCACCTGCGCGGGTGTGATCGCCGGCGCCTTGTTGCCAAAGCTGTTCCGCACATAGGTCAGCACCCCCGCGATCTCTTGGTCGCTCAAGCCCTTGAACGCCGTCATCGGCACCTGCCCGGGGTACTTCACGCCATTGACCTCGATCGGGCCCATCAGGCCGTGCAGGGTCAGGCGGATCAGCCGCTCGGGACGTCCCGTGACCCAGCTCGACCTCGCCAGCGGGGGGAATTGCGCCGCCGGCAGCCCCTGCCCATCCGCCTGGTGACACGTCACGCAGTGCGCCTCGCGCCGATACACCTCGGCCCCCAGCTCAAAGAGCCTCGCCTCCTCGCCCTTCAGGTCCGTCGTCACCTTCGCGACCGGGGCCTCCGCCACCGATCCGCCCTTGAGATAAGTCTCGGCCGCCTCGACCACCGGCTTCAGCCAGTCGTCCAAGGGCTGCCTCCGCGCCTCCGCCAGCACCGCGCGCGTCACCTCCGGGGCCATCCAGGTCGACGCCGCCACGGCCTCCAGACGCACCCGCCCATGCGGGTCCGAACCCGCCTTGGCCAGCAAGGCCCCGGCATCGGGCACCTCGTCCGCCACATACCGGAGCACCCGCACCGCGGCCGCCCGCACCCGATGGTCCTGGGCCTGCAGCAGCGTGCGCAGCAAGGCCGCATCCACCCGCCCGATGCCCCAGCTCACCCAAAGTCCCTCGAGCCTCAGGCGCTCGACCGCGGGGTCCTTCGCGTCCAACCCCGCCAGCCAGCGTCCCAGCGCCGCCTGCACCTCGGCCGGCTGGCGTCCGCGCAGCTCCAGCCGTGACCGCTCGCGCGTCCGCTGCTCCGGCAACCTCAGGTTCTCCAGCAGGGCCCCGACCGGCGCCCCCGCCACCGCCGCCGGCTTCACCAGGGGCCGCGCCGGGTACGTGATCCGGTAGATCCGCCCGTGCGTCTTGTCCCGCAGCGGGTCGCGCGCGCTGTGCTGCATGTGCCCGATCAGCGCGTTGTGCCAGTCGGCCACATAGAGGGAGCCGTCCGGGGCGAACTCCATCGCGACGGGACGGAAGTTGCCGTCCGACGAACGGTACAGGTCCTGGCGATGGGTCAGCCGCCAACCCGTCCCATCCTCCGCCACCGCGTGCTGCTTCGCCCCGAGGAAGCCGATCGAGTTGTTCAGGAGCACATCCCCCTGCACCTCGTCCGGGAAGTGCCGGCTGCTCACGAACTCCAGCCCCGCCGTCGGACGCACCATCTGCTCCTTCGGCACCAGGTTCCTCGGCAGCGGCGCGAACTCCCCGAACGGCACCGCCAGCGTCGCCGGCGCCATCCACCGCAGGTTGGGGTCCGAGGTGTCGAGGAAGAAGTCCTGCCCATAAGCGTCAAACGCCACCCCCCAGGGATTCGGGATGCTCAGCCGCGCCGTCCGCTCCAGCCGCCCCGTCCTCGGGTCGTACCGGAAGAAGCCGCCGTTCGTGCTCCGCACCACGCCCCTCGGCGTCTCCACGTGGCTGTGGAGGAACGTGCCCTCGGCCAGGTAGAAGGCGCCCGAGGGGTCCGACGCAAACGCGCTGATCGCGTGGTGCGTGTCATGGTCGTCGAACCCGCTCAGCACCGTCTCCGACCGGTCCGCCCGCCCATCCCCGTCCGTGTCCCTCAGCAACACCAGGTGCTGGCTCTGCGCCACATACACCCCCTCGGGCGCGAAGGCGAACGACAGCGGCAGGTGCAGCCCGCGCGCGAAGATCGTCTGCTTGTCCGCCCGCCCGTCGCCGTCCGTGTCCTCCAGGATCAAGATCTTGTCGTCCGGCCTCGCGTCGCCCGGGCGCCACTGCGGGTAGCTCGGCATCGTCGCCACCCACAGCCGCCCCCGCGTGTCGAACGTCACCCGCACCGGGTTGATCAGGTCGGGGAAGGTGACCTCCGAGGCGAACAGCTGGGCCTTGTAGCCCGGCGCCAGCGTCAGCGCGGCCAGCGACTCCGCCTCGCCGAGGTAATTCGGCCGCCCGTTCTTCGCGTTCGCCGGGTTGTAGTTTGTCTTCACCTCCGGCAACACGGGCGTCCCGGCATCCGCCGCCGCCACATCAAACCGCTCGCCCTTCGCCGCCGCCCAGATCGCCCGGTCGCGAATCGCCACCAAGGCCTCCAGCTTCGCCAGCTCCGCCGGGAAATTGCCCGGTCCAAAGGGATTGTGCCGTCGCCCGTGCGCGTGCACGCCGTTTGGCACCTTGTGCAGTTTCTCCCAGTGCCAGTCCTTGTCCGACACCGCCTTGGCCACCGCCTTGGCATCTCCCCGAGGGCTGCCCGCCGCGAAGATCGCGCCCACCAGAGCCGGCGCCAGCCGCGCGTGACCCCGCTCGTTCCACCGCACCCCGTCGCGGGTCAGCGGCTCGCGGCTCGCCGCGAACGCCTCCCGGCTCAGCGCCAGGAGGTCCGCGTAGCCCAGCCCGCGCGCCGCCGCCAGCTCGCGCATCACGCCCGCGTATAGGGCGAGGTTCGCGTTCGCCGCCCTCGCCGCCGCAATGCCCTGCGGGGCGCTCCGCTCCTCCAGGGCGCTCGGGGCGACCAGCACGATGCGCGGGGCCGACTTCCCATTGGGCTTCTGCGCCGCCATATGGTCCAGCCAGGCCGTCAGCTCGCCGCGGAAGGCATCAACGCCCGCCGGTCCGGCGAACGACTCCCCGTAGCCGAACCACGCCAGCACGATGTCCGCCTTCTCCCCCGCCAGCCACTGGTCGGGGGTCTTGGCGAAGCCCGAGCCCGCGTGGCCCGATCCCCAGAAGTCCTTGGCCTTGGACAACGGATGCCACTTCTCGGCGCCCGGGAAGGCATGGGGCGAGTTCCGCCCCGAATGGTCGCGATACCCCGGCGTGTCGCCGTCGTCGCACATGTTGCGCACCGCCAAATCCCTCCCCGCGAACCGCCGCTGCAGCTCCGTCTCAAACGTCGGGTCCTGCATCAGCCGCTCCCCCTGGCCGCCGCCGACCAAGACGATTCGGGAGCCCGGCGCCGGGTCGATTCTCCCAGCCGGCGCCGCACCCAGGGCCGTAACCCCCATCAAAGCCGCAACCACCCATCGCGCGTTTATTTCCATACCCAATCCTGCCTCTCCCCATACCCACCCGTCAACCCCACCCTCCTTCCCCCTGCCCCTTTTTCATTCTTCGTTTTTCATTCATCACCCCTCCTCTCCTCTTAATTTTTAATTCTTAATTCTTAATCCC
>JAURJZ010000054.1 GCA_030831965.1 Verrucomicrobiota bacterium | reverse complement strand
CATCGGCGGCGTGCTCGTCCAGGACCGCGACCAGAAGCCCATCAACCCGCGCGACTTCAAGGTCGTGACCAAGCGCGCCCCCACGGCCGACGAGATGACCGCGCTCCTCTTCGGCTGGAGGGTCGTCCGCCACGTGAAGTCCAACGCCATCGTCTACGCCGGCCGCGAGCGCACCCTCGGCGTCGGCGCCGGCCAGATGTCCCGCGTCGACTCCTCCCGCATCGCGGTCTGGAAGGCCGGCGAGGCCAAGCTCGACCTCAGGGGCTCGGCTGTCTGCTCCGACGCCTTCTTCCCCTTCCCCGACGGCCTGCTCGCCGCGGCCGACGCCGGCGCGACCTGCGCCATCCAGCCGGGAGGCTCGGTCAAGGACGCGGATGTCATCGCAGCCGCCGACGCGCGCGGCATGGCGATGGTCTTCACCAGCCAGCGCCACTTCAAGCATTGAGCGGGATGGGCGAGGAACCGACGAAGAACGAGGACTGGGACCTGAGCCTGGCTCCTGCCTTCATCGGCACCTTCCTCCCCGGGCTGGCGACCGGGTGGCTCACGGTCTTGGTCTACGATAAGCTGCTGTCTCTACCGCACAAGTGGGCCGCATTCCCCGCGATGGCGTCGGCTATCTTCACGCCCGCGTTCGTCGCCTGCGCCATCCGCTGGCGCCTGCCGATCTTTCGCAAGGTGCTGGGCGCGAACCTGGCGCTCGGCCTGCTGATCTCGGCCTTTGCGGAGCCAAGATTCGCCGGGCTCCTACCGGGCATCGCCTACACCCTGCCGCCCGCCTTCCTGATGGCTTGGCTCTCCTACCTGGCACTGGATCGGCGCTCACGCCACCGCTACTGGATGTTCGCGGGTTTCGCCGCCATCTACCTGCTCGCGCAGCTTTGGCAGATCTGGCACCGCAAGGGCTGAGCGCCTCAGGCAGGAAGCTCCGCGAACTCGTGAATCGACGTCACCGGCGCATCGGGGGCGGTGCGCTTCATCATGCCGGCGAGCACGCCGCCGGGGCCGCACTCGTAGAACTGGGTGATACCGGAGGCGGCAGCCGCGCGGCAGTTGTCCTCCCAATAGACGGAGGAGACAACCTGCTTGGCCAGGGCGGCCTTCAGGTCGGCCGGCTCGCGGATGGCCTCGCCCGTGGTATTGGTATAGACTGTCACCTTGGGCGCGGCGAAGGGGATGTCCTTGAGGAAGGCCTCGAAGGCTGCCCGGGCCGGCTCCATCAGGCGGCTGTGGTAGGCGCCGGCCACGGTCAGGGCCTTGACCAGCTTGAAAGGGCCGAACTCCTTGGCGCGGGGGATGGCGGCGGCGACCTTGTCGGCGTCGCCCGAGATGACGACCTGGCCGGGGCAGTTGAAGTTGGCCGCCTGGATGTCGAACGCCGCGCAGAGCTTGGCGATGTCCTCGCGGCTGCCGC
Organism: Verrucomicrobiota bacterium; assembly: GCA_030831965.1. Classification (GTDB taxonomy): domain Bacteria; phylum Verrucomicrobiota; class Verrucomicrobiia; order Opitutales; family UBA953; genus UBA8828. The sequence continues at coordinate 7,149 of JAURJZ010000054.1, read as the reverse complement.
CGATGACCGCGGCCATGCCGCCCTTGGTGGCCTCGCAGGCCGACTGCATGAGCCGTCCGCGCTCGGCCACGACACGCAGGCCGGTCTCGAAATCCCAGACGCCGGCCACGGCGTAGGCGGTCAACTCGCCGAGGGAGAGGCCGAGGCAGGCCTTCAGGTCGGACAACTTGCCGCGCTCGCGCAGGATCTCGGCGATGGCATAGCCCTGCACGTAGAGCGCGGGCTGGCAGACGCGGGTCTCCGTCAGCGTCTCGGCCGGTCCGCTGAAGCAGACCTCGCGAAGGTCGAAGGGCAGGATCCGCGCGGCGCGGTCGTAAAGGTCCTTGGCGACGGGGCTGCCCTCGTAGAGGGACTTGCCCATGCCAACGACCTGGGCGCCTTGGCCGGAAAAGAGGAGAGCGGTTGACATAGCGGGAGGTGCGAGGAGCGGGGTGCGAGGAGCGTGTGGCAGGCTAAGGGTGGGAAGGCAGAAGGGATGACGGGAAATTGGGAACCAAGGAAGGGGTTAGGGCAACCGAGGACAACCCTAAGGGGTCTCGCGCCCCGCTCCTCGCTCCTCATCCTGCCTTCAATCCCAGCTTCTCCAGGATTCGCTGCAAATCCTCGTCGCCCGAGTAGCGGATGGAAATGACGCCCTTGGCGCCGCGGCGCTGGACCTGGACAGGGGCGGCGAGGTGGGTGGTGAGGCGGCGCTGGACATCCTCGAGCGCCTGGGCGACGCGGCGCCGGCGGTCGCCGGGACGCGGAGCCTGCAGCTGGCGAACCAGCCTCTCCGTCGCGCGCACCGAGAGCTCGTCCTGCACGATGCGGCGGGCGGCCTGGACCTGCTGGACGGCCTGCTCGAGGCCCAGCAGCACCTTGGCATGGCCGGCGCTGAGCTGCCCCTTCGAGAGGTAGCCGAGGACCTCGCGGTCGAGCTGGAGGAGACGGACGGAGTTGGCGACGGTGGCGCGGGGCTTACCTAGGCGATCGGCCACGGCGTCCTGGGTCAGCTTGAAGTCCCGCATGAGCGAGGCGACCCCCAGGGCCTCGTCGACCGGGTTGAGGTCGGCGCGCTGGAGGTTCTCGACCAGGGCGAGGACGGCGCTCGCGGCGTCGTTGACCTCGAGCACGCGGGCCGGGATGACCTTGATGCCAAGGTGGCGGAAGGCGCGGAGGCGACGCTCGCCCGCGATCAGCTCGAAACCCTGCGGCAGCTTCCGCACCACGATGGGCTGCATGAGGCCCTCGGCGCGGATGGACTCGGCGAGCTCCTCGATGCCGCGCTGGTCGAACTCGCGCCGGGGCTGGCGGGGATTCGGGGCGACCTGGGCCACGGTCACGTCCTGGATGCCCGAGGGTTGCGCGGGCGCAGGGGTGCTCGAGGTGACGGGCGCGGCGGCGGGGACGGCGGGCTTGGCGCCGGCGCCGGCGCCGATCAGGGAACCGAGGCCTCGGCCGAGGCTGTTCTTCTTGGGTTGGCTCATGAAAGGTTCAGGGCTGGGGGATGAAGATCTCGGCCCCGAGCTGGAGCTGGTCGGGATTGGCGATGCCGTTGGCCTTCAGGATCCAATCCTGGCGCGAGTTGTTCTGGCGGGCGATGCGGCTGAGGGTGTCGCCCGCCTTCACCTTGTAACGGATGCCCGCGCGGGGCATGTCAGCCGGAAGGTTGTCGGCCGGAGGCGCCGGCGTCTCCGCGGCGGGAGCCTGGGCGGCCGGCGCCGAGGATCCGGCAACGGGAGCAACCGGCGCCTGGGGCTGCACGGGCTGGCGGCCGGCCAGGGCCTGGTTGACCTGCTTGGTGAAGGCGGCGAGGGCGCGGTCGAGGTCGGCGCGAAGGGCGGCGTTGCGGCGGTCGACCTCGGCGAGGAGGGAGGCGCGGTCCATCCCGGGCGCCGCCTGGGGATTGGCGCCCCCGCGACGAAGCGCGGCCACCGACTGCTCGAGATCGGCGACCTGCTGGGAGAGCCGGGCGAGCTCGGAGCGCAGCAGGGCCATATCCTGCTCCATTCCCGCGACCTGGCGCGAGGAGGCCTGCTGGGCGGAAAGGGGGATGGCGGCGGCCAGGAAAAGGATGACCAAGCGCGGGGACATGCCGGGAGCGTGACACCCCGGGGGGCGCATGGCAAGGATGGGGAGGCCGCGAGAACGGCCCTGGGGGTCGTTTGCCGCCGCAAGGGCAGGCCAGCGCCGTCGCCCTGCCCACCGGGTCTCGGGCGCGAGAAGGCGGGTCTACGCCCGGGCCCCGCGTCCGGATGCGAGCACATCCGCCTTCCCCTGCCCTGCCGTCGGGTCTAGATGGGAGGCGGTCCATGAACCACCTCCATCCCTACTGGCGGATGCGCTACATCGAGAGTCGCAAGAAGCCCTCGGCCGGAAATCCCTTTGCCGGGTTGCTCGCCGCCGGCGACGACCGGGCCAACCTCGTCGTGCACCGCGGCCGGACCTGCTTCGTGCTCATGAACAACTTCCCGTACAACCCGGGCCACCTGATGGTGCTCCCCAACCGCGAGGCGGCCGACCTGGCCGACCTCACGGCGGAGGAGCGCGCGGAGTTGCTCGACCTCGTCATCCGGGCCCAGGCCGCTCTGACCGCCGTCATGCGCCCGGCGGGCTTCAACATCGGCCTCAACCTCGGCAAGGTGGCCGGAGCCGGCGTCCCCCAGCACCTGCACGCGCACGTCGTGCCGCGCTGGGAGGGCGACCACAACTTCATGCCCGTGACCGCCGACACCCATGTGCTGCCCCAGGCCCTTGACGAGCTTTGGGAGAAGCTCGCCGCCGCCTTCCGCGCCGCCTGAGATGGCCGAGACCCGCTCCGAGACCTTCGCCTACGCCGACGGCAAGCACCGCTCATCCCTGCATTGCGGTGACGACAGCCTGCTGGCCGAGACCGAGGCGGCCCTTGGGGTGACGCTGACCGCGCGCGACGGGTGGATCAAGGCCGAGGGGAGCGCCGACGGCGTCGCCAAGGTCGGATGCCTGCTCGGCCAGCTCGACCAGGCGCGCGCCCAGGGCCTGCAGGTACGTCCGATCGACTTCCGCCGGCTCCTCGCCGACCACGCCCGGGGCGATGTCGCCCGCTGGGAACGGCTGCTCGCCGACCCCATCGTGCTCCCCCTGCGCCGCGCGAGCATCGTGCCGCGGACCCTCGCGCAGAAGGACTACCTCCAGGCCATGCTCGCCCACGACATCGTCCTGGGCGTCGGCCCGGCCGGCACCGGCAAGACCTACCTCGCCATGGCGGCGGCGGTGCACGCCCTGGCCGCCGGCAAGGTCCGGCGCATCCTCCTGACCCGCCCGGCGGTCGAGGCGGGCGAGGCGCTCGGCTTCCTTCCCGGCGACCTGCGCGAGAAGATCCTGCCCTACCTCATCCCGCTTTACGACGCCCTCTACGACATGCTCGGGAAGGACGAGACCGAGCGGCTGGTCGAGCGCAACGTCATCGAGGTCGCGCCCCTCGCCTACATGCGCGGCCGCACCCTGGCCGAGGCCTTCGTCGTGCTCGACGAGGCCCAGAACGCCACGCCCGAGCAGATGCTGATGTTCCTCACGCGCCTGGGCGAGCGGAGCAAGATGGTGGTCACGGGCGACCCCTCGCAGGTCGACCTGCCGCGCGGACGTCCCTCCGGGCTGGCCGAGGCGGCGGAGGCGCTGCGGGACGTCCCCGGGGTGCAGATCCGGCGGTTCGACGACACGGACGTCGTCCGCCACCCCCTCGTCGAGCGCGTCATCCGCGCCTACGCCCGCCACCGCAAGGGCAACGGCGCATGAGCCGCCGGGTCGAGGTCGTCTCCCGCTCCCGCGGCTTCCGCGCCCCCGTCGCCAAGGTCCGGGCGGCGATCAGGGCCTTGGATGGGATGCGCTGGGCCCGATGCCCCGCGGGGGAGCTGTCGGTCGCCTTCGTCGGCGACGCGGAGATCGCCCGGGTGCACGGGGAATTCATGGACGACCCGACGGTCACGGACGTCATCACCTTCCCCGGCGACGCGCCGGCGGGCGGCGAGCCCTTCGCCGGGGAGATTGTCATCAATGTCGCCCAGGCCCGCCGCGAGGGTCCCGCCCATGGCCAATCCGCGCGGGCCGAGCTCCTGCTCTACCTCGTCCATGGCTGGCTCCACCTGGCCGGCCACCGCGACACGTCGCGCGCCCAGGCCGAGGCGATGCGGCGGGCCGAGGCCCGGGCATTGGCGACCCTCGGGCGCTCGGGCCTCCGCGGCCTGTGAACCCGAGGCCGGGCGGGCGCCGGCCAAGCAGGCCCGAGGCGCGGGAAGGGCGCCCAGGCAGTCCTCCGCTTGACTCGAGCAGCCGGCGCGGGCTTTGTCGGGGGGATGGAAACTCCGGCGGGCACCTACGATTTCACGGCGTTTGAGCGACGCTGGCAGGCCTATTGGAAGGCCCAGGGCACCTTCCGAGCCGAGCCGCCCTCCTGCGGCAAGCCGAAGTACTACGTCCTGGACATGTTCCCCTACCCCTCCGGCGCCGGCCTGCACATCGGCCACCCCGAGGGCTACACGGCCTCCGACATCCTCGCGCGCCAGCGCAAGGCGACCGGGCACAACGTCCTGCACCCCATGGGCTGGGACTCCTTCGGCCTCCCCGCCGAGCAGCACGCCATCGCCACGGGCGAGCACCCCGCGGTGCAGACCCGGCGCAACATCGACAACTTCCGGCGCCAGCTCCAGATGCTCGGCTTCGCCATCGACTGGGACCGCGAGGTCGCGACGACCGACGGGAATTACTTCCGCTGGACGCAGTGGATCTTCCTCAAGCTCCTCCGCCACGGCCTCGCCTATGTCTCGGAAAAGCCGGTCTGGTTCTGCCCCAACCTCGGCACCGTCCTGGCCAACGAGGAGGTGCTCAACACCCCCGAGGGCCCGCGCTCCGAGCGCGGCAACCACCCCGTCGAGCGGCGCCCCATCCGCCAGTGGGTCCTGCGCATCACCGCCTACGCCGACAAGCTGATCGAGGGCCTCGACGCGCTCGACTGGCCCGACTCCACCAAGCGCCTCCAGCGGAACTGGATCGGCAAGTCCGAGGGCGCCGAGGTCGAGTTCGCCCTCGACGGCCACCCGGGCAAATCCCTCACCGTCTTCACCACCCGCCCCGACACCCTCTTCGGCGCCACCTACATGGTCATCGCGCCCGAGCACCCCCTGGTCGAGACCATCACGACCAAGGCGCAGGGCGAGGCCGTGGCCGACTACGTGATGGAGGTGCGCAACAAGTCGGACCTCGAGCGGACCGACCTCGCCAAGGACAAGACCGGCGTCTTCACCGGCGCCCACGCCGTCAACCCGGTCAACGGCGCGAGGATCCCCGTCTGGGTCGCCGACTACGTGCTGATGGGCTACGGCACCGGCGCCATCATGGCCGTGCCCGCGCATGACGAACGCGACCACGCCTTCGCCCGCCAGTTCGACCTCCCCATCACCCAGGTCGTCAGCTCCAAGGACAAGGACGTCGACATCCGAGACGCCGCCTGGACGGGCGACGGCCCGATGGTCAACTCCGGCCCCTACGACGGCCTCTCCTCGTCCGAGACCAAGCGCCGCATCATCGCCGACCTCGCCGCCAAGGGCGCGGGCAAGGCCGCGGTCAACTTCAAGCTCCGCGACTGGCTGTTCTCGCGGCAGCGCTATTGGGGCGAGCCCTTCCCCCTCGTCTGGGTGTCGCCCGAGGATCTCGCCCGCGTGCCGGCCGACTCCGCCTTGCGGGAGTTCCTCCCCAAGCAGCCCGTCACCTGCCGACTCGACGGCCGGGAGGTGGCCGCGGTCCCCCTGACCTCGGCCCAGCTCCCCCTCACTCTGCCCGAGGTGAAATCCTACCAGCCGTCCCCGACGGGCGACTCCCCCCTCTCGCGCGAGCCCGAGTGGCTCAATGTCTGGATCGACCTCGCCACCGGAGAAACCGTGCCCGCCTCGCAGCCGCAGCCCGGCCCGCTCTGGGCCCGCGCGACCCGCGAGACCAACACCATGCCGCAGTGGGCGGGCTCCTGCTGGTATTACCTGCGCTACCTCGACCCGGCCAACGCCAAGGAAATCGCCTCCAAGGAGTCCCTGGCCTACTGGGGTTGTCCCGACTTCTACATCGGCGGGGCCGAGCACGCCGTCCTCCACCTGCTCTACGCCCGTTTCTGGCACCGCTTCCTCCACGATCTCGGGCTGCTCCCGACCCCCGAGCCCTTCCGCAAGCTCTTCCACCAGGGGCTGATCCTGGGCGAGGACGGCGAGAAGATGTCCAAGAGCCGGGGCAACGTGGTGAACCCCGACGACATCGTGAGGGCGCACGGCGCCGACGCCCTGAGGCTCTACCTGATGTTCCTCGGGCCGCTCGAGGCCTCGAAGCCATGGAGCGCCAAGGGCATCGAGGGCGTCAGCCGCTTCCTGCGCCGCACCTGGCGCCTGGCCATCGACGAGGCCACGGGGAAGCCGGCCGCGAAATCCGCCGGCGACACCGAGCCCGAGGAGGTCGCGCGCGAGCTGCACCGCACCATTCTCAAGGTGACGTCCGACCTCGACACGCTCTCCTTCAACACGTCCATCTCCCAGATGATGATCTTCCTCAACGCCGCGGAGAAGGCCCCTGCCATCCGCCGCGCGACCCTTGAGGACTTCCTCCGCCTCCTGGCACCCTTCGCACCCCATCTCGCCGAGGAGATCTGGTCGCGCCTCGGTCACACGGGAAGCATCTCGGACGCGGGTTGGCCCAAGGGCGACCCGTCGAAGCTCGTGGAGTCCACGGTCGAGGTCGTCTTCCAGGTCAACGGCAAGGTCCGCGCCACCGCCAGGGTCACCAAGGACACGCCCAAGGACCAGCTGCTCGCCCTGGCCAAGGCGGACCCGGCCGTGGCCAGGTTCCTCGAGGGCAAGGCCATCGCCAAGGAGATCGTCGCCCCCGGCAAGCTGGTCAACCTGGTGGTGCCGGGCTGAGCGGTTCGCAAGGATCCGCCGCGAGGGTCAATCCCGTCCTCAGCGCGAGTCCGCGCCGATCTGCTCCATAGTCACGGGCTCCATGCGGGGGGCCAGGACATGGACGATGAGGAGGGCGAGGAGGTAGGCGCCGCCGGCGAGGAACCACAGGATGGCGTAGGAGCCGGTCCGGGCGAGGACCTCGCCGATGACGAAGGCGAGGAGCATGCCGCCGAAGGCGCCGGCCATGCCGCCGATG
>JAURJZ010000008.1 GCA_030831965.1 Verrucomicrobiota bacterium | reverse complement strand
GATGGAGGCAATCCGCTGGGGAGGGAGAGGCAAGAGGGAAGGGAGCCGCGGGCGCAGCCCGGGATATCAGAGGCACGGGGGCACAGGGGCACGGATGTCAGGGGTACAGCCGCACAGTGGCGGGGTGGCACGGGAGGGAGGACTCGCTCCGCTCGTTTCCCGTGGAAGGAATTTAAAGGATTAAGGGATGAAGGGAGCACCGAGGTGCTTCGGTGTTCACTCTCTATCCTTCGCCCTTTTTTGAAGTTAACCCGCAGGGTTCAACCCCCTGTGCGGCCGTGCCCCTGTGCCCCCGCTTTCTAGCTCTTGTCTCCCGGCGGCGGGTTGATTGACTGACGCGCATGTCCACGCAGCCGTCCGACCTCGGGGGACTCTCCCACCTCGGCAACACCCAGAACCGTCCGCAGAAGACCCTGGAGACTTTCCCCAACCGCAACGCGGGGCGGAACTACGTGGTCGAGCTGTCGACCTCCGAGTTCACCTGCCTGTGCCCCGCCACCGGCCAGCCCGATTTCGCGACCATCTCGATCCGCTACGTGCCCGGCCCCCGCATCGTCGAATCGAAGTCCCTCAAGCTTTACCTTTGGTCGTACCGCGACCAGGGCGTCTTCCACGAGCACCTGACCAACCGTGTACTGGACGACCTGGTGGCCGCCCTCGACCCCGTTTGGTGCGAGGTGACGGGCGCCTTCGGCGTGCGCGGGGGCATCGCCATCACCGTGCGGGCAGAGCACGGGCGAAAGCCCGAGTGAGCCGGCGAAGCGGCCAGTCCCGCGAGGAGCCCGCGGAGCCGGCGGGCCTGGCCGAGGTCCGCGATTTCCTCGCCCGGAGCCGTGAGGGCCGCAGGCTCTCGCCGCGGACCTGCGAGAACTACGCCCGCTCGCTGCGCCTCTTCGCCGCCTGGCTGCGTCGCCATGTCGGCTGGTCCGGGGACTGGGCCGCGCTGGGGTCGCGCCAGCTGCGGGACTATGTGATCGAGCTGCAGCGCACCCATGCCCGGCCCTCGGTGCACAACCGCGTCTCGGCCATCCGCGCCTTCCTCGCCGACCTCCGCGAGCGGGGCTTGGTCCGGGCCTCGCCCGCGGCGGGACTCTCGCTGCCCAAGCTGCCGCGGCGCCTGCCCAAGCTGTTCACCGAGGACCAGGCGTCGGCCCTGTTGGACGAGCCCGAGGGCAAGGCCTCGGCGCGCGAGACGCCGCTCACCCGGGCCGCCGACCGCGCGGCGCTTGAGCTGCTGTATGGAGGCGGGCTGCGTGTCTCCGAGCTGTGCTCGCTGGAGGTGGGCGACCTCGACCTCGGAACCGGGTTGGCGCGCGTGACCGGCAAGGGGGGCAAGGAGCGCGTCGTGCCGGTCGGCGAGGCCGCGGTGGCCGCGGTTCGCGACTACCTCGGCCGCAGGGGGAGCCCGGGTCGCGGGGAGCCGCTGCTGCTCGGTCGCCGGGGCGGCCCGGCCGGTCCGCGGGCCATCCAGCGCCTGCTGAAGGATCGGCTCCGGGCGGCGGGGCTGCCGATGGATCTCTCCCCGCACAAGCTCAGGCATGCCTGCGCGACGCACCTCCTTGCGAACGGCGCGGACCTGCGCCATGTGCAGGAGCAGCTGGGGCACGCCTCGCTGTCGACCACCCAGATCTACACGCACCTCACGCTGAGCAAGCTGCGGGAGGTGCACCGCAAGGCGCACCCGAGGGCCTGAGCGGGCTCAGCGGGGACCGCCGAGGTGGCGCCGCAGGAAGCGGATGCGCTCGACGCGCTCCGGGTTGCCCTCGCCGGCGCCGTGACCCCCGCCGGGGATGACGCGCAGGGCGACCTGGTCGCGCTTGCCCGCGGCGAGCAGGGCCTGGTGGAACTCGTGGGTGGTGCGGGGATCGACATTGCTGTCGACCTCGCCGAGGGTGAGCAACAGGTGCCCGCGGAGGTTGGCCGCGGCGGAGGCGCAGCTGTTGTCCGCGTACCATGGGCCGACCGGCCAGCCGAGCCACTGCTCGTTCCACCAAAGCTTGTCGACGCGGTTGTCGTAGCAGCCGCAGTCGGCCGCGCCGGCCCGGTAGAAGTCGCCGTGGCGCAGGAGTCCCCAGGCGGTGTTCTGGCCGCCGGCGGAGCCGCCGAAGAGGCCGACCCGGCCGAGGTCCATCTGGGGCTCTTCCTTGGCGAGGGCGCGCATCCAGGCGATGCGGTCGGGGAAGCCCGAGTCGGCGAGGTTGCGCCAGGCCTCCTGGTGGAAGACCTTGCCGCGGTTCCAGGTGCCGCGACCGTCGATCTGCACGACGTAGAAGCCCTCGAGGGCGGGCTCGCGATGGCTGCGGACCCAGGGGTTGAAGCCGCGGGGGACGAAGGAGTCCTGGGGACCGGCGTAGATGTGCTCGATGACGGGGTAGCGCTTGGCGGGGTCGAAGGGGTGGGGCCGGGTGACGAGGCCCCAGATGTCGAACTTCCCCTCCCGGTCCTTCGCCACGAAGGCCCGCTGGGGCGTCCATCCGGCCGCCTTGGCGCGGGTGACATCGGCCTGGCCGAGCTGGGCGACGACGGTCCCGTCGCGCATCCGCCTGACGCTGTGGCGCGGGGGCAGGTCGGGGCGCGAGGAGGTCACAAGGAGGTGGCGTCCGCAGGGCGAGACGGATCGGAGCTCATGGTGCGCGTCCTCCGGGGTGAGGTCGACGAAGCCCGAGCCGTCGAGGTTCACGCGGCAGAAGTGGCTGTGGTAGGGGTTCTCGCCGCGGTTGAGGCCGAGGCACTCCAGGAGGGCCCAGCCGGCCTTGGCGTCGACATGCGGCACGCGCTTCAGGACCCAGTCGCCCTTGGTGACGGGGTGAAGGGTGCGCCCCTCGCGGAGGTCGACGCGATAAAGGTGGTTCCAGCCGGAGCGCTCGGAGGTCCAGAGCGCGGTCCCGTCCGTCAGGTCGTGGCGGAAGCGCTGGCCGAAGGTGAAGACGAACTTCGGGTCGCGCTCCTCGAGCAGGATGCGCCAATCGCCCTCGGCGACGCGGCGCTCGACAATCCCGTGGCCGGTGAAGCCGCGGCGGATGAAGCTGGCGCGGAGCGCGAGGCTGTCGGCGGACCATTCGAGCCCGCCGAGCTCGTAGGTGGGGCCGATGATGTCCGAGGGCAGGGCGGAGCCCTTGCCGGTTCGGACATCGAAGACCCAGGGGGTGCGCTCGGGCAGCGGGTCGCCGGCGACCGGATAATCGATGGTCCGCTCCGTCCCGTCGGCGGAGTTGCGCAGGGTGAGCTTGCGCGGCTCCACGTGCTTCCTCGACCAGATCGCGAGCCGGCGTCCGTCCGGCGACCAGCTCGGCCCTCCGCCCCAGGCGCTCCCGGCGGGCAGGCTGGGGCTGAGGCGCACCTCCGGCCCCTCGCCGGCGAGGGGCTCGAGCACGAGCGTCGTGTCGTCGATCCTCAGCTTCCAACGGCGATCGGGCGAGTGCGCCCCGGCCTTGCCGTGGGACTCGGTCCGGCCGGCCGAGAGGCTGAGAATGGAGGCGTTCTTGGGGTCGCCCGCGGGTTCGCCCCCGGGGCGGATCTCGCCGGTGGCGGTGAGCAGCTCGCGCCGCTCGACCTTGCCGTCGGGCCCGCGCCAGTCGAAGGCGAGGCGCTCGCCGTCGGCCGACCAGCGGGCGCCGCCGAGGCGGACGTTGTCCATGCCACGGGTCCACGCCTCGTGCGTCGACTGCCAGCGCGCCAGCTCGGGTTCCGCGGCGGCGAGGGCGGCGCCGATGACGAGGGGGAGCAGCCTGGTCATTTGCCCGGGTGGATCCAGGGGCCGACCGGCAGTCGGTCCTCGCCATCGGAGACGAGGCTCCATTCGGGCCAGGATTTCCAGGCATAGCGGGCGCGTGTCGGCGAGGCCGCTCCCGGGCAGCGGAGGGTGAGCGTGACGCCCTTGGCCTCGGCGACGGCGGGCAGCCAGGCGCCGTCCTTGCCGAGCATCTCGAAGCCCTTGCCGTCGTTGACGAGGCGGACGGGGCGGTCGAAGGTGACCGTCAGCGCGTCGGCGGCGGCCTCGAAGCGGAGCGGGGCGGGACCCGTGCCGACGACGGGCTTGCCGTAGACGCGCTCAAGGGCGAGGGCGGCGAGGCGCTGGCCGACGGGCTTCTTGTCGCGCGGGTGGATGTCCTTTTCCTCCCCGAGGTCGATGTTGACGGTCATCATCGCCCCCGGAACGGTGGCGGCGACCTTCTCCTGCTGGGCGCGAAGAGGGGGCCATTGCTCGTTGCCGGCGCCGAAGCGGGGCAGCTGGACGATGAGGAAGGGGAACTCGCGACCCCAGGCCTTGTGCCAGGATCGAATCATGCCGCCGAGCACCCAGTCGTAATCCCTGGCCTTGCCGGCGTTGGACTCGCCCTGGTACCAGAGGGCTCCGCGGATGCCGTAGCCGACGAACGGGTGCACCATGCCGTTCCAGTTCATATGGGGTCCGTTGGACCAAACCGGCGGGTTCTTGGGGTCCTTTTTCTCGGCCCGCTCGGCGACGGCCTTGTCCTCGCGCTCCTGCCAGCCTTGGGCCTCCTTGATCCCGTCGTACATGCCGCGGGGTCCCCACGCTTCGGCGCGGGTGCCGCCGATGGAGGTCACGACCAGCCCGACGGGCTGGCGCAGCTCGCCGCGGAGGTGGCTGCCGAAGAAATAGGCCACCGCCGAGATGTTCGGCGCGGTCTCGGGCGCGGCCTTGGTCCATTTGCCCCGGATGTCCTCGGCGGGTTCCGCCGCCGGGGTCGCGGCGACGCGGAACCATCGAAGGGCGGCGTCGGAGGGGTAGGCCTTGAGCTGCTCGGCGGGCACGATGCGGGACAGCGTCCAGTCCATGTTCGACTGCCCGGAGCCGATCCAGACCTCGCCCACGATGACATCGGCGGCGCGGAACTCCTCGCGGGACTGCCCCTTGGTGGCGACGATGAGGAGCTCGCGGCCGGTCTCGCTCGGCCGCAGCCCCTTCAGGACGGCGCGCCACGCGCCCTTGGCGTCGGCCTCGGCCGTGGCCGCGGCCTCGCCGAGGGTGACCTGGATGGTCGCCCCGGGCGCGGCCTTGCCGAAGACAGGGGCGTCGCCGGTCTGGAGGACGGCGCCGTCGGAGAAGAGGGAGGGGAGGCGGAGGTTCTGGGCGCCGAGGGCGGTCGCCAGGAGGAGCAGGAGGACGGGGAGGCGGGGCATGGCCTTGTGACCAGCCCGCGGGTCGGCGGTTCCCGGGCCAGGGGACGTTGTCCATGGCAGGAGACCCCCCTGGCGGCGCGCGGAATCGCGGCGTTGCCTCCCTTGGCATGGCCGGGTCAGTCTGCGGCGTGGCCCTTCGCGCGCATCCGCCAGCCAAGCTCAACCTGTCGCTCGCGGTGACCGGGCGGCGGCCCGACGGCTTCCACGACTTGGTCGGCGTCGCGGTCCCGGTCGATCTGCGGGATGAGCTGGCATTCGCGCCCAGCGGGGCGGCGGATCGCCTGGCCTGCGACGACCCTTCCGTGCCAACCGACGGGCGCAACCTGGTGCTGAAGGCCGTCGCGGCTTTTCGGCGGCGCGTGCCGGGCGCGCCGACCGGGGATTGGACGTTGGCGAAGCGGATTCCGCACGGCGCCGGCCTGGGCGGAGGCAGCTCGGATGCGGCGGCGGCGCTTGTCCTTCTGAACCAGGCCTGCGGGTCTCCGCTGGGAGAGGCCGAGCTTGCGGCGGCGGCCGCCGAGGTCGGCTCGGATTGCCCGCTTTTCCTCGGCTCCCGCGGGAGCATCGTGCGCGGGCGCGGCGAGAGGATCGCGGAGCTCCCGGCGACGGTCCGGTCGGCGTTGTCCGGCCGGCACGTCCTCCTGGCCAAGCCCTCCTGGGGGGTCCCGACGGCCGAGGCTTACCGCTGGAAGGCCGAGCTCGGCGATTACGAGGACGCTGGATTGGCTGAGTCGAGGCTGGCGTTGGCGCTCGCGGCGGCGGATCCCTTGGCCGCCTTGGTCGCCCTGGGCAACGGATTGGAGTCCGCGGTGGGGTCGCGCCATCCCGAGCTTCTCCGGGGCCTGGACGCGGCCCGCGAGCGATCGGGTCGGGCGGGCCGCATGACGGGAAGCGGCAGCGCCTGCTTCCTGCTTTCGGACGGCAGGGAGGACTTGGCCGAGTTGGGTTCCTTGCTTGCCGCGGCCTGGGGCGAGGGGGTTTGGCTGGCCCGGGCGAGGCTGCTATGACGCTTTTGGACTTGAGGCGCGGGGCGGTAACCGCCAAACCCTTCCTCCTCCACCCATGGGAAGCCTCAAAAAGAAGCGCCGCCTGAAGATGAACAAGCACAAGCGCCGCAAGCGCTCGAAGGCGTCGCGCCACAAGAAGCGTCTTTGGGGCTGAGCTTGGAAGGACCCCCGCTCGAGGCGACCCCGGGTCGCCTCTTTTATTGCCCGCTCTTTTCCCTTGCCCGGCGCTCCCCCGGGGGGTATCCAAACCCTTCCAACACCTCCCGACCATGGCCCGCGAAATCGTCATTCTCGAGTGCTCCGAAGCCCGCAAGGAGGGCAAGCGCCCCTCCCGCTACATGACCACCCGCAACAAGAAGACGATGCAGGACAAGGTCGAGAAGCTGAAGTACAACCCGTCCCTTCGGCGCCACACGGTCCACAAGGAGATCAAGAGCTGAGCGGCTTTTGCCTGCGGTTTTGAAGGGCCCCGGTCAACCGGGGTCTTTTCATGCAAGGAGTCGAAGGATGGGGGCGGGGTCCGGGGGGAGGGGCGATGCTTCCGAATTCCCTCATCCCTTCGTCCCTTCCTTCCGCTCCTTCCGCCAGGTCTCGCGATGGTTGCGGACCCAGTCGACGAGGGCCTGCTCGAAGCCGATGTCGCGCCCGGCCTTCTCGGACTCGATCCACTTGTGGCGCAGGATCTCGTCGCGCTCGGCGAGGAATTCCTCGTACTCGGTGCGCGCGCGCCGGGGTGCGGGTTCGGGGTTCATTGTCCGAGCAGCTGGAGGAGGCGCAGGCCGAGGGCATGGAAGGCCCGGGCGGGTAGGGAGTCGGGGTGGCTGACGAGGACGGGGATGCCGTGGTCGGCGCCTTGGCGGACGGCGGGGTCGAGGGGAATCTCGCCGAGGAACTCGGTGTCGAGCTGGGCGGCGGCGCGCTGCCCGCCGCCTTGGCCGAAGAGGTGCTGGCGGCGGCCCTGGTCGTCGGCGAAGTAGCTCATGTTCTCGACGACCCCGAGCAGGGGCACCTTGACCTGGCTGAACATGGAGGCGCCGCGGAGGGCGACGGCCACGGCCGCGGTCTGGGGGGTGGTGACGATGACGGCCCCGCTGAGGGCCATGGACTGGGCGATGGACAGCTGGGCGTCGCCGGTGCCCGGGGGGAGGTCGACGAGGAGGACGTCGAGCTCGCCCCAGCGCACGTTGGAGGCGAACTGCGAGATGGTCTTCATGACCATGGGCCCGCGCCAGATGACGGGCGCGTCCTCGTCGATGAGCAGGCCCATCGAGATGGCGCGGATGCCGAAGTTGGACGGCGGGAGGAGGACGTCGCCCTCGATCAGGGGGCGCCCGCGGACGCCGAGCATGAGGGGGACGGAGGGGCCGTAGATGTCGCAGTCCATCAGGCCGACCGCGTCGGGTCGGCCGCGCTCGGCGAGGATGCGGCTGAGGGCCGCCGCGAGGTTGACCGCGACGGTGGACTTGCCGACGCCGCCCTTGCCGCTGGCCACGGCGACGATGGCGCGGACCTTGCCGACACCGGCCTCGGAGGTGGGTCCGGCCACCACCTGGGCGGCGGCGGGGGCGTTCCTGGGCACGGTGACGGAGACGGTGACCTCGGCCTCGGCGAAGCCCGCGGCCTTCAGGGCGGCGACGGCGTCGGCGTGGATTCGGCGGGGGACCTCCGGGTCGGCCGTGGTGACGGCGAGGCCGACGGCGACCCTCCTGCCCGTGACCTCGACGCCCCGCACCAGGCCGAAGGAGACGATGTCGCGGCTGAAGCCGGGGTAGCGGACGGCGCGGAGCGCCTGCTGGGCGGCTTGGGTGTCGGGCTCCATGGTGCGTGGTTGAAGTCGGCCGGGGTTTGCCCTTTAAGTTGCCGACCCTCCCGCCCATTCCAACCCCTTTCCTTCGATGCCCCGCCTCGCCGCCTTCCTCCTCGCCCTCGCCTCGCTGCCCGTCGTCCTGACGGCCCAGGGGGGTGTCACCGTGACGGACGATGTCAGCGCCCAGGTCTCCGCCCAGCGCATCGCGGTCCAGGTCTCGGGCACGGACGCCGCCCTGACCGAGCAGGTGCGCCAGGCGCTCGCCTTGCACGGGGCGTTCGCGGTCTCGGCGTCGTCGGGGGTCCGCGTCAACCTCGACCGGGCGGGCGCCGGCGCGCGCGTGACCTGCGCCCAGCCCGGCTACGCCTTCGAGACCGAGGTGCAGGGCAGGGACACCGGCGAGCTGGCCCTCCGCGCGGCGGACGCGGCCCTGGTCGGCCTGGGGAGCCGGTTCAAGCTCCGGCCGCTGTTCGCCGACACCCGGGTGGCCTTCCTTTCCCGCCAGGGTGTCGGGCGCCACGAGGTCTACGCCGGCAACCTGCTGATGCGAGGGGTGCGGCCGCTGACCCGCCTGAACTGCGACAACCAGGGGCCGCGCTGGTCGGCCGACGGCAACCGGGTGTTCTTCGTCAGCTACGCCCAGGGCGTGCCCGACCTCTACGCCGCTCCCTATCCTTTCGGCGAGCCGCGGGCGGTGATCGCCGGCATGCGCGGCACGCTCTCGGGCGGGGCGGCCTCGCCTGACGGCCGGCGCATCGCCTTCGCCTCGTCCAACCTCGGAAAGACGCTCGATCTCTACGTGGCCGAGTCGACCGGCGCCAACCGCCGGTGCATCGTCCGCTCGCCCGACCGGGTCGAGTCGGATGCAGCCTGGTCGCCCGACGGCACCCAGATTGTCTTCGCCTCGGGCGCCGGCGGCTCGCCGCGCCTGCATGTGGTGCCCGCCGCGGGCGGCACGCCCACCCAGCTGGCGACGGGCGGCGGCTACGCCAGCGAGCCGTCTTGGAACGGGGTCGACCGCAACCTGGTCGCCTTCACCCAGGCGGGCGAGGGCACGAACAGCGTCGCGGTGCTGAACCTCGCGCAAGGCACGGTGGCGGTGGCCGGCCAGGGGAGCGCCGCCGTGGCCCACTCGCGCCCCAGCTGGTGCGCCGACGGGCGCCACCTGGTGGTGCAGTCGCAGCGCCGGGGCTCCGACAGCTACTGGCTGTCGCTCGTCGACTCGGTCACGGGCAAGGTCAGCCGCCTGACGGGCGAGGCGCTGCCGGCCTGCAAGCAGCCCGATTGCTGGTTCCCGCGCCGCTGAGCGGTCAGTCGCCGGCCGACCGGTAGATCTCGCCGAGCTTGGAGAGGGAGCCGTCGGCCTCGAGGAGCGAGGCGCCCCCCTTCGAGGCGTTGAAGTAGGCGTAGCGCTCGACGAAGCGGAGGCGCTCGAGGGAGCGGAGCGCGCCGCGGAGGAACCGCTGCTGGTCGGCGGCGTCGGCGCCCGTGTACATGGCGTTGAACTCCTTGACCCAGATGGGCAGGCGATAGGCGGCATGGAGGTCCCGCAGCCAGGCCTCGAATGCGTCGGGGTTGGCGCTGCGGTACCAATGCGCCACGAGGAAGTCGACCTTGAGTCGGCGGGCCTTGGCGCCCTCCATGAAGGCGCGGAGGTAGGCGCCGCCCCCGGTGTCGGACGAGTTGCAGGGCGATCCGACCCGGAGCTTCCGTCGCTCCGCGAACTCGGTGAGCCGCGGCCAGGCCTCGAGGGCCGCCTCGAGGGGGACGTTGCCCTGGTCCTTCCGCTCGGGCTCGTTGTAGCCAAGGATGGCCTTGGCGGAGGGGTCGCCGACCAGCGCGACCTCGCTCTCGACCAGCGGCTGCCGGTTGCCCTTCACCTGGGGCACGAACTCATAGCCCGCCGAGCCCCTGCCGGGGCAGCCCCAGTTGTACCACCACGCGCAGCCGAACTGCTCGCGCGAGGCGGGACGATCGCCCGCCCACCCCTTCTTGGGCGAGAGGCGCGCGGGACGCCCGGCCTCCGGCTTGGATTGGGCGAGCAAGGCCGGGGCGAGGCTCGCCGCCGAGAGGAGGCGAAGCGCGTCGCGTCGGTCCATGGCTCTCCTTCTGCCCCCCGCCCCGAGCCGAGGCAAGCCCTCGCGGCTAGGCCGAGCGCCGGCGCAGGCGGTCGGCGAGGACGGCGGCCACGATGATCGCGCCGGTGACCACGCGCGTGGTGCTGTCGTCGATGCCGTTGAGCCCGCAGCCGACGCGGATGACGGTCATGACAAGGGCGCCGACGAGCGAGCCGAGCACGGAGCCCACCCCGCCGCCGAGGGAGGCGCCGCCGATGACGACGGCGGCGATGACATCGAGCTCGTACCCGTTGGCCCCGGTGGGGTCGCCCTGGCCTTGGTTGGAGGCGAGCATGAGGCCGGCCGCGGCGGCGAAGAGGCCCCCGATGACATAGACCGCGACCTTGATCCGGTCGACCGCGACGCCGCAGAGGCGGGCGGTCTGCTCGTTGGACCCGACGGCGTGGACATGGCGGCCGAAGACGGTCAGGCGGAGCGTGGCGGCGGCGAGCCCGGCCAGGACGAGCATCAGCCAACCTCCGGGGGGTATGACAAGCCATTCCCAGCCAGGAGGAAGCCCGTTGAGCCAAAACCTCAGCCAGGCGAGCTCCTGGATGTTGATGGGCTGGGAGCCGGCCAGGCCGAGGGCGAGTCCGCGGAGGACGAGCAGCGTGCCCAGGGTCGTGATGAAGGGGATGAGGCCGGCGCGGACAATGAGGAGGCCGACGAGGAGCCCGGCCGCGCCACCCGCGGCGAGGGTGCCGAGGACGACGGCGGCGGCGCCGTGGCCGGCGACGGCCAGCTTGGCGGCCACGACGGAGGCGAGGGCGATGGCGGAGCCCACGGACAGGTCGATGCCGGCGGCGATGATGACGAAGGTCATGCCGATGGCGGCGATGCCGATGACGACGGACTGCTGGACGACCTGCGCGACGGCCTCGCGGCTGAACATGGCGGAACCGAGGATGGGGGTGCCCTCGAGACGGTGCTCGAGGAGGGCGAAGCCGACCCAGACGAGGGCGAGGGCGAGCAGGGGGCCGAGCGCGGCGAGCGCGCGCCCGAGGCGCGCCTTGGTCGGCGGGGGGGTGTCCGTGGACATGGGGTCAGGAAGCGGCGGTGGCCTCGGCCATGAGGGCCTCGGGCGAGGTCTCGGCGACGGGGCGGGCGGGGCCGAGCCCGCGGCGCCCCATGACGGCGATGCGGTCGCAGGTGCCGAGGAGCTCGGGGAGGTGCGAGCTGACCATGACCACGGCGCGGGGGCGGGCCGGGTCGGTGACGAGCCGGTCGACCGTCGCGTAGATGCGGGCCTTGGCGGCGATGTCGATGCCCCGGGTGGGCTCATCGAGCAGCAGGATGTCGGCCTCGGCCTCGAGCAGGCGGGCGAGCGCCGCCTTCTGCTGGTTGCCCCCGGAGAGGCGTCCGACCGGCTGGTCGGGGCCCTCGCAGCGGATGCCGAGGTCGTCGATCCAGCGCAGGGTTCGCCGGGAGCGCTCGGCGGGCGAGACGAGGCCCGCTCGACCCAGCTTGCGCAGGCTCGGCAGGCAGACGTTGTCGCCGATGCCCAGGGCCAGGGCCAGGCCCTCCTCCTTTCGGTTCTCGGAGACGAATCCCATGCCCGAGGCCCAGGCGGCGCGGGGACCGGGCGGGACCGTCCTGCCCCCGACCTCGGTGCGTCCGCCCGGGTCGAGGCCGAAGATCCCGCGGAGAAGCTCGGTCCGGCCGGAGCCGACCAGCCCGCAGATGCCGAGGACCTCGCCGCGCCGGACCTCGAGGTCGCCCCGGCCGGGCACGCCGCCGCGGAGGACGACCTCGCCGGGTCGGCGGGGTGAGCGCGGATAGAGCTCGCGGACATCCCGGCCGACCATGGCGGCGACGATGCGCTCGTCGGCGATGGCGGCGACGGCGTGGGTGCCGACCGAGCGCCCGTCGCGCAGGATGGTAAGGCGCGAGGCGAGGCGGCGGACCTCCTCGAGGAAGTGCGAGATGTAGACGACGGCGATGCCTCGGTCGGCGAGGCGCCCGACGAGCTGGAACAGGCGCCCGACATCCCCCTGCGCGAGCGAGCTCGTGGGCTCGTCGAAGACGATGACGCGGCAGCCGAGGGCGAGGGATCGGCCGATCTCGACGATCTGGAGGCGGCTGGGGGACAGGCCGGCCGCGGGCGCGTCGACGTCGATGTCCCCGTGGCCGAGGCTGTCGAGGGTCCGGCGGGCGAGGTCGCGGGCGGCGGCGCGGTCCATCCAGGGGCCGCGCCGGGGCTCGGCGCCGAGCACGAGGTTCTCGGCGACGGTGAGGTGCGGGGCGATCGCGAGCTCCTGGTAGATCATGCCGACGCCGCGGGCGCGCGCCTCCTGGGGGTCGCGCGGGGCGTAGGGCCGGCCGTCGAGGAGCATGCGGCCCCCGTCCGGAGCGTGCGCCCCGGACAGGACCTTCATCAGCGTGCTCTTGCCGGCGCCGTTCTCGCCGACCAGGGCGTGGATCTCGCCGGGCATGACCTCGAGGTCGACGCCGCCGAGGGCGCGCGTGCGCCCGAACGCCTTGGTGATCCCCAGCATCTGGAGGCGGGCGGGCGCTCCGGCGGGGGTCGCCATGCGCTCAGTTCATCTGGGGCTTGAGGATGGCCTGGACCTCGGGCTGGTCGAGGTTGGCGGGCGTGACGAGCACGCAGCCGGTGTCGGTCTTCTCCGGGATCGATTGCCCGCGGATCTTGGCGACGGCGGCCTGGACGGTCTTGCGCCCCATGCCGTGGGGGTTCTGGGAGACGAGGGCGGCGACCTCGCCCTTGCGCATCGCCTCGACGAGGGCGAGGGTGGGGTCGAACCCGACGAACACGACCTTGCCGGCCATCCCGCGCTGCTGGAGTGCCTGCAGCATGCCGAGGGTGGTGCTCTGGTTGGCGCAGTAGATGCCATCGGGGGCGCGCTCCCCCGAGAAGCGGAGGAGGAGGGACTTGGCCTTGTCGAGGCAGGAGGCCACGGTGGCGCCGCCGTATTGGTTGGCGCTGGCGACCTCGATGCCCGGGTGGGCCTTGAGCCCCTCGAGGAACCCCTCCTCGCGCTGGTCGCTGGAGGCCGACCCGACCTGGTAGCGGAGGACGATGACGCGGCCCTTGCCCTTGAGGGCGGCGGCCATGCCCTCGGCGGCCAGCTTGCCGGCGGCGAAGTTGTCGGTGCCGACGTAGCCGGACGAGGCGCCCTCCGGCCGGGCGAGGGGGGAGTCGAAGATCACGACGGGGATGCCGGCCTCGGTGGCCTTGACGGCCTTGTCGCGCAGGGCGACGGCGTCGAGCGGGGCGAGGCAGAGGGCGTCGACCTTGCGCAGGACGAGGGTGTCGACCAGGCCCATCTGCTGGGCGCGGTCGTCCTCCTTCTGGGGAGCCGCCCAGAGGATCTCGACGCCCAGCTCGGCGGCCGCCTCCCTGGCGCCGCCCTCGACGGATTTCCAGAAGACGTGCGTGGCGCCCTTGGGGACGAGGGCGACGACGGGCTTCCTCGCCTCCTGGGCGGCGAGGGGGGCGAGGAGGGCGAGCAGGAGGGTGGTGATTCGGGGTGTCATCGCGTCAGTTGTCCACCAGGAGGCCCTGGGCGGGGTTGGACTCGGTGGGCTTGTCGTGCACCGGGTACTTGGCGAGGGTGGCGACGGTCAGGGACTGTCCCGGGTTGAGGGAGCGGTGCAGGGCCTCGTCGACGCGGAGGGTGACGACGTCGTTGTCGCGGTCGCGGGCGACGCTGATGTAGTGCCAGCGCGGCGATTCGCGGGCGATGACCAGGCTGCGGCCGCCCACCTCGCCGCGATGCACGTGGCGACGGCCGCCCGTCTCGGCCTTGCTCACGACCCGGTAGGATTCGCGGGCGAGGAAGACGGCGTTGGGGATCCGCTCGCTGCGGCAATCGCCGGTGACGAGGAAGGCGCAGTCCCAGGGGAGGAGGACGGTGTCCTCCTGGATGCGGACCCGCACGAGAAACCGGCGCGGGAGCGCGTCGGCGCGGAGGCTCGGCGCCTCGTCCAGCCGGAGCGCCCCGTTCTCGCCCGTCTCCACCGTCCGCTCGGCCTTGGCCAGGGCCCAGGCGGCGAGCTCGGCGCCCGGGCCGCGGTTGAAGTCGCTCCAGACCTCGCGCCGCGCCTCGGAGTTGATGTTGATGCGGATGCGGTCGCGCAGGAGGGCGAGCTTGCCGGCGAAGTCGCGGAGGTGGCGCGCCCAGGTCCCGTAGGCCTCGGGCTTGGCGTTGCCGACGATCTTCGGGCCGCGCCCCGCCGCGATGCGCTCCGCCTCGCCGGCGCGGAAGAGGACCTTGTCGATGCCGAGGCCGAGCTCGTTGGCCTTGAGGGAGCCGAGCTCGACGCGGAGCCGGGCCGCCTCGGGGATGTCGGCCACATCGGGGAAGGCGCCGAGGGTCTCCTCCATCATCCGCGAGAACTGGCCGTCGGCCAGCAGGGGGGAAAGGATGAGCGCGAGGGTGTCGGCCGTCGCGCGGGCCAGCCGGAACTGCTCCTCGGGGATCTCCTCGGCGAAGTGCAGCACGGCCACCTTCTCGCCGAGGGGGATGCCGTATTTCTCGAGGGGGGCGATGAGGGCGTCGCGGCTGAGCTGGACGTTGGTCTCGACGACGTACGCCTGGTTTTCCCTCACCTTGAGCCGACCGAGGAAGACCGGCAGCGCGTCGGTGCCGCCGACGGGCTCGGGGAAGGGCGCGGCGAGGGCCTCGAGCGCGGACGCCTCATGGCGGCGCGCCTCGTCGAGGACGCGGTTCCAGCGCTTGACGGAGGCGGGCTCGTCGACCGCCGCGGTGTCCGCCACCGGGCCGAGGAGGCTGCGGAAGGCGTCGCCGCCGAAGGCGAACGCGCCGCCGGCGGCGCCGGCGCCGAGCATGACGACGGCCGCGAGTCGGTGGAAGGTGATCTGGCCCCGGATGCGGGCCTCGGTCCGGGCGACGAGGGCGTCGGCCTGCGCGGGGGCGATCTCGTCGACCGTGGCGGCGTCGGCCAGTCCGTACATGAGGAGGCGGCGCCGCTGCTCGACGTCGAGGCGCGGGGTCGGCGGGGCCTCGCCGTCCGCCGGTCGGGGCGCCTCCGACTTGCGGGCCAGCTTGAGGCCGCTGCCGAAGGTGAAGTGGCGGGAGAGGGGCTCCCATTGCTCCGAGCCGACCGGGGCGCAGAGGGTCTCCGCCGTCACCTGGCCGGCGTGGATCATGTCCTGGATCTCGTATTCGCTGAGGGGACCCTTGACGGTGTTGTCCAGGTAGAGGGCAAATTGACGCATGGGCGCGCGAGGAGGGGTTTGGCAGGCTTGTTCGGCCTTCCCGGGGTGGCAAGCCCTTACGCCCGGAGGTAATCTTTGCATAATCCTCCCGGAGGCGCATTGTGCGGGGAGATGTCCGAATCCGGCCTCCAGCCGACCCAGAGGCAACTCCAGGGAATGGTCCTCACGCCCCAGCTGAGGCAGTCCCTGCGCATCCTGCAG
Organism: Verrucomicrobiota bacterium; assembly: GCA_030831965.1. Lineage (GTDB taxonomy): Bacteria > Verrucomicrobiota > Verrucomicrobiia > Opitutales > UBA953 > UBA8828. The sequence goes on along the minus strand of JAURJZ010000008.1, from coordinate 32,221 downwards.
GTTCCCGCGACCGAGCTGCGCCAGGTGGTCGGCGAGGAGCTGGCGGCCAACCCGCTGCTGGAGGAGACCGAGCCCGCCGCGCCGGCCGACGCGGCCGCCGCCGGGTCGGAGCCCGACGTCGCGTCAGGGCCGGAGGAGCTCCGGCTGGGCGAGGACGACTTTGACGCGCTGCGCCGGATGAAGGACGACTGGGACGACAGCTATTACGAGGAGATGCGGTCGCAGGGCTATTCCGCCGAGGATGAGGATCGCCGCCGCCACCAGCTGGAGTCCGTGACCGGGGAGGTGTCGCTCGGCGAGCACCTGCTCGGCCAGGCCCGCCTGGCGACCTCCGACCCCGACCTCCTCGAGTGCTTCGCGGCCCTGGTCGGGGCCCTCGACGAGCGCGGGCTGCTCGAGGAGGATCTCTCGCACCTCGCGCTTGAGCGGCAGGTCGATTACGGCCGGCTCCGCGAGGCCCACGCCCTGCTGCTCGGCTTCGACCCGGTCGGCATCGGCGCGCGCAACCTGCGGGAGTGCTACCTGGCCCAGCTGCGCGCGGAGGGGCGCGAGCCCTCCCCCGCGCTGAGGCTGGTCGAGGAGGGCTGGGAGCACCTCATGGCGCGCCGGCTCGACGTCCTGTCCCGCGAGCTCGGCTACGACGCCGAGACGATGCGCGAGGCGCTCGACGACCTCTCGCGGCTGGAGACCGCTCCCGCCCGCCGGTTCCGCCGCGACGACAACCGGACGGTCACGCCCGATGCCACGGTGGCCAAGGGGCCCGATGGCGGGTGGGTCGTCACCCTGGACGACCGCCATGTGCCGCGCCTGAGGATCGCCCCCGCCTACAAGGACATGCTGGCCGGACGCTCGCTCTCGGAGGAGGACCGGGCCTACATCCTCGAGCGCATGCGCCAGGGGCGCTTCCTCATCGGCGCCATCGAGGAGCGCCAGCGCACGCTCGAGCGCCTGGCCCGGGTGCTGCTCGCCCGCCAGGCGGCCTTCTTCGAGGAGGGGCCCGCCAGCCTGCGTCCCCTGACCATGGCCGACGTGGCCGGCGAGCTGGGTGTCCACGAGACGACGGTCTCGCGCGCGGCGGCCAACAAGTGGATGCTCACCCCCTGGGGTCTGCGCGAGTTCCGGTCGTTCTTCTCGTCCGGCGTGGCGACGGACGACGGCGGCGCGGTGGCCGCCTCGGGCGTGCAGGAGATCATCTCGGAGATCCTGTCGCGCGAGGACCCGGCGTTGCCGCTCTCGGACGAGGCGATCACGGCCGAGCTCCAGCGGCGCGGCCTGCGCATCGCCCGGCGCACGGTCGCCAAGTACCGCGACGCGCTCGGCCTTCCCTCGGCCCACCTGCGGCGTCGCCGCTGAGAGGCGGGATCCCGGCGGGGAGCCTTCGGGGCTGATCAGCCCTGGGCGCTCACAGGTCGATGGGCTTGCCGGGCACGGGGTCGTGGACCCGGGTCCCGGGCAGGGCCTCGGCGAGGGCTTGGCGCATCCAGTCGCGGGCGGGAGGGTCGCCGTGGGTCAGGACGATGTCGCGCGGGCCCACATCCTTGGCGAAGGCGACGAGCTCCTCGCGGTCGGCGTGGCCGCTCAGGTGGAAGCGCTCGACCTCGCACCGGACGCGGGCCACGTGGTCGAGGCCCTTGAACTCGAACTCGCCGTCGGGCGGCGTGCCGATGAGCTGGCCGCCCGGGGTGTCGGGGTCGCAGTATCCGACGAAGAACACGGCGCAGTCCCTGTGGTCGAGGAGGTTGGCGGCAAGCCGCCAGGCGGGGGTCTTCTCGACCAGCATGCCGCTGGAGAGGAGGTAGATGCCGGCCTCGCGGGGCTTGCGGCCGGGGTCGGTGTACTGCTTGCGCAGGGCGATGATCCCGAGGTCGTCGAGGATGCGACGGTCGAAGGCCAGCTGGCGCGTGCGTCGCGAGGCCTCGGAGAGGTAGTCGCAGAGGTCGAGGCCGAGGCCGGAGCAGAAGATGGGGCAGTCGGCGAGCTCACCCCGGTCGGCGGCCTCGCCGAGGAACACGAGGAGCTCCTGCATGCGCCCGAAGGCGAAGGCGGGGATGAGGACGGAGCCCCCGCCGTCGACGACCCGGTTGATGGCGCGGAGCAGCCGGCGCTCCTCGGAGCCGCGGCTGGCGTCGGGGATGGTGGTGGTCGCGCCGCGCGTGCACTCCATGACGAGGATGTCGGCCGGGGTCCGCGGGAACTCCGCGCCGGGGATGGTGCGCTGGGGCGAGAAATGGACGTCGCCGGTCACGAAGACGCGCCGCCCCTGGTGGGTGGCGGAGAAGCCGACCGCCCCGGCGACGTGCCCGGCGCGGTGGAAGCGGAGCTCGACCTCGTCGGCGCCGGAGCCGACGCGGCGGGGATTGTCGAGGGGGACGGCGGACAGGGCGGCCTCGACCCGCTCGATGTCGCCGTGGGTGTAGAGGGGCAGCTCGGCGATGCCCTGCTCCTCCTTCTGCCGACCCATCACGGAGAGGGAGTTGCGGAGGAGGCGCTGGACGAAGAGCGTGTTGGCCGCGCTGGTCAGGACCCTGGCCCGCGGGTTGCCCCGGACGAGCAGGGGGAGGGAGCCGAGGTGGTCGAGGTGGCAGTGGGTGAGCACGATGCTGTCGACCTTGCCCGCGACGAGGTCGAGGCGGGGCAGGGCCGACTTGCCGACGTGCTTGGGGTGCATGCCGCAATCGACGACCATGCGGTGGCCGCCGAACTCGAGCAGGAGGGAGTTGGCGCCGATGTCGCGGCCGCTGTTGAGGTCGGTCAGGCGCATCAGGGCGAGTCGGGTGCGGTCATCGGGATGTCGGGAATGAGGGTGTGGACGGGTTGGCCGGCGTCGTCGAGCCCGTGGAAGGCGCCGCTGGCCACGAGCGGTCGACCGTCCGTCAGGTGGTAGCTGTTGTAGCGGAAGACCTCGCCCGGCCGCAGCACGGGCGTCTGGCCGACGATGCCGTCGCCCTCGACCACCTCGACGGGGCCCTCGGCGGGCCGGAGGATCCACTTCCTGCCCCGGAGGGTGACGGTGCGGTCGGAGAGGTTGGCGATGGCGAGGAAGTACACGAAGGCGTGGGGGGTCGCGGCGGGGAAGTCGGGGCCCCGGTGGTGGATGACCTTCTCCACCGCGACCCTGAGGCCGGGCAGCTCGAGCGAACCCTTGGTGGGCATGGCACAGCGAACCCCAACCCGGCCCCGGGAGGAAGAAAAATGCGACTCCGCTTGCCCTCCCTCGGGCGAGCCCACAGGGTTCGGCCCGATGTCGACGCCCACCGCGCCCGCCGAGGCCTTCCGCTTGCCGCGGAAGCTCTGGTTCATCGGCGCCTATCTGCTCCTGCTGGCGGCGTCGTGGGCCTGGCAGTCGTCTCGCGAGCCCGTCGATCCAGGGCCGAGGCTGGTCCGCGTCCGGGATGCCGGGACCGGCGCGCCGGTCATTGTCGTGCCGCGGCTGCCGGACCCGCGCGCGGATTCCGGGCTTTGCCAGGCGATTCTCGGCGCCACCTCGGCGCCGGTGTGGCGCGTGGAATGGCCGAGGTCCTCGTTCCGCTCCCCCCGGGAGGATTACTCGACGCACGGCCTGGTCGCCGAGCTTGCGACCCTTGTCGACGGTCAGCCCGCGCTCGCCAACCGCGGCCATCATTGGGTCGGGGAGGGCATGGGCGGGGTGGTGGTCGCCGAGCTGGCTGCCCGCCATCCGGGCTTGGTTCGCTCGGCCGCCATGGTCAACTCGCCCGGCTCCCAGGAGTACACGCTGCTCGGCAACGCGGTCGCGAACAAGTTCGTCTATTTCTTCCACCACCTCCCCTTCTTCCTGGCCGACCGCCTGCTTCCCCACTTCGGCCTCCTCCACGAGGCCTCGGCCAACCGCGCCTACTCGGCCGTCTTCTTCGACAGCGACCTGAGCGAGAGCCGCGGCTTTCTCCGGGCCTGGCAGGGCCCGCTGCTCGTCGTGCACGGCGCCGACAACTGGGTGACGCCGCCCGACGCGGCCCGCTACACCGCCCGCCTCGCGCCCCAGGCCTCGGTCGTCGAGCTGCCCGGCGGCCGCGACCTGGCCGACCCGGCCGCGGCGGCGCGCGCCTTGTCCGCCTTCCACGCGGAGGCGGACGCGGGGCGAGCCCGGCGACGCGCCGAGCCCGCCCCGGACGGGGCGCCCTGGCCGGAGCTGGTGACGTCGATGGGGTCGCGGTTCTGGATCCTGATGACGGTCATCGCGGTCTGCACGTTCGTGGCCGAGGACCCGACCTGCCTGGCCTGCGGCCTGCTGGCGGCGGAGGGCATCATCGGCTTCTGGTGGGCGGCCCTCGCGTGCACCGTGGGCATCTTCATCGGCGACATGGTGCTCTACCTGGCCGGCTACACCCTCGGGCGGAGGGCGCTGCGCGTGCCGCCGCTGCGCTGGATGGTGCAGGAGCATGAGATCGACCGGATGGCGGCCTGGTTCAGCTCGCCCCGCGGGATGATGGTCATCGTCAGCTCGCGCTTCATCCCCGCCAGCCGCGTGCCGACGTTCGTCACCGCGGGCATCCTCCGCCTGAGCCTTCCCCGCCTCGGCCTCCTCCTCTTCGTCGCCGCCCTGGTCTGGACGCCCGTCCTGATGTGGCTCGGGCACACCTTCGGGCCCCCGTTCATGGAGCAGTTCCCGAAGTACAAGCAGCACGCCGCCTGGATCATCCTCGGCGCCCTGCTGGCCATCTGGCTGTTCACCCACTGGGTCCTGCCCCTGCTGACGCACCGCGGCCGCCGCGAGGTCCTGATGCGCGTCACCCGCCTGTTGCGGACCGATCTCTGGCCGGCGGGCATCCGTCTCCTGCCGCTGCGCGCCGCCCTCTACCTGCCGGCCGTGCTTCGCGGCCGGGTGACCGCCCCCTCGGCCGCCAATCCGGGATTCGGCCGCCTCGGGGGCGCCGTCGGCGACGCCAAGGGCGACCTGCTCGAGCCCTTCGCGGCCGATCCGCGCACCTGCCCGTTCATCCGCCTCGAGGCGGGTTCGCCGGGCCTGGCCCCGGCGCTGGCCTTCGCCGCCCGCCATGGCTATCCGCTGGCGCTCAAGCCCGAGCTGGGCGCGGGCGGCGCGGGCCTGCTGCGGCTGGCCGACGAGCCCGCCCTGCGTTCGGCCCTGGGCGAGGCAGCCTTGGCCGAGGGCTGGCTGCTCCAGCCTTGGCTGCCCGGGCGCGAGTTCGAGGTGGTCTGGAGACGCGATCCGGGCGCCTCGGTCGGCGAGCTCGTGGCCGTGGTCGAGAAATGCGCCGTGGAGGTGGTGGGCGACAGCCGTCGCAGCCTCGAGTCCCTGATCTGGGACGATCCCTTCGCCGTGGCCAGGGCCGACCTTTACCAGCGGATTCACTACCGCTCGCTCATGCGCGTGCCGGCCGCCGGCGAGGTGGTGCGTCTCGATGTCTCCGGCTCGTGGGAGCACGGAGCGAGGCCCCGTCGTCGCGCGTACCTCGAGACGACCGCGCTGCGCGACGCGCTGGACGGCTATTGCCGGAGCTACCCGGGGCTTCACCACGCCCGCCTCGACCTGAGGGCCGCCTCGGAGGCGGAACTCGCCGAGGGGCGTTTCCGTGTCACCGAGGTCGAGGGAGCCGGCTCGGTCTCCAGCCTGATCCGCGACCGCCTTGCGCCCCTGCGCGAGGAGGTCCCGGCGACCTGGCGCCAGCTCAGCCGCCAGTTCGCGGCGGGCCACGCCAACCTCGACCAGGGCCTGCGCAAGGTGGCCTGGGCGGAGCTGCTCGCCCGGCGCGCCGCGGTGACGGGCCGGACCGACGGCTATCGGATCGCGGGTTAGCCCCGGGCGGTCCAGCCGTGGCAGAGCGCCACCGCGGCGGCGTCCGATTCGTCGAGGGGCAGCTCGCGGGGAAGCTTGAGCAGGGCGGCGACCATGCGGGCGACCTGGTCCTTCGCGGCCTTGCCGTTGCCCGCCACCGCCTGCTTGACGCGGGTGGGCGCATACTCCGCCACGGCGATCTCCGCCGCGCCCGCCGCGGCGAGGGCGGCCCCGCGCGAGGCGCCGAGGGTGGCCACGGTGCGGAGGTTCTGCACGTAGACGGTGGACTCGACGGCGACGGCCCGCACGCGGTGCCGCGCGATGAGGTCGGACACGGCGGCATGGATCTCCGCCAGGCAGAGGGGGGCGGCGGCGGAGGGACCCAGACCGAGGGTTCGGCTCTCGAGCAGCCGGGGCTCGGCCGCCGCGAGGTCGACGACGGCTAGCCCGGTGCCGCGCAGGGAGGGGTCGATGCCCAGGACGACGCCGCGGAAACCGCGCGCGGAGCCGGCGGGATGGGTCGAGGCGCGACGCGGCGGGTTGGATGGCCGAAGGGCGCCTCCGCGGAGGGCGGCGGTCCAGAGGGCGCGGGCGGAGGTTCGGGCCACGCCCCAAGGTGGCGATGCCCGGGCGATTGGTCAGCAGAAAAGGCGGCAATGTCCTTGCCCGGCCTTGCCCGCCCGGCGAGGATGGGCGGATGCGCCTCGCCGCCTCGCTGCTCCTGGCGGTCCCGTTCCTCGCCGCGGGCGCCGATTTCCCCGTGCTCAGCCCCGCGGTTCCCGACCGTCCGGCCCTTCCGCTGCGCGCCTCGGGTAACCTGGACCGCAGGTCGGTCCCCGAGTGCTCGGCGCTCCTGGCCAGCCGGCGGCACCCGCGGACCTTCTGGGCGCTGAGCGACTCGGGCGGGCCCGCCCGCCTCGTGCCCGTCCGCGCCACCGGCCTCGTGGTCGCGGGGGCGGCCGGCCCCGGCTACCTGGGCGCCGAGCTGCCGGGCGCGCGGAACCTCGACTGGGAGGCGCTGGGCGAGGATGGCGCGGGCAACCTGGTGGTGGGCGACGTCGGCAACAATCTCTCGCGCCGGCGCGAGCTCAACCTGCTGATCGTGCCCGAGCCCATCCCCGGGTCGGCCTCGACGGCGCCGGCCAGGCAGGTGGCGTTCTCCTGGCCCGACCAACGCGAGTTCCCCGACCCGGAGCTGCGCCATGACTGCGAGGCGATCTTCCTGCACAAGGGGCGCGTTCACCTGCTGACGAAGCACCGGAGGGACACGCGCACGACGGTCTGGCGGGCGGAGGTGCCGCCCAGCGGCTCCCGCGCCTTCCTCACGCAGGTCGGCGCGATGGAGGCGAGGGGCATGGTGACGGACGCCTCGGTCTCGCCCGACGGGCGCTGGCTGGCGGTGCTGACCTACCGGCTGCTCTGGGTCTTCGACCTCAGGGGCGCGCCGGACAATCCGCTGTCGGGCCCCGCGCACGCCCGCCTGCTGCAGCCGCCGGCCGCGCAGTGGCAGCTCGAGGGTTGCGCCTGGGTGGATGAGAGGACGCTCCTCCTTGGCTCGGAGGAGGGCGCGCTCTTCGCCGTGCCGCTGTCGGAGATTCTCTCCGACCGCTGAGGCGTCAGACCGACCTGGCGGCCTCGACCACGGCCTCGACGGTGACGCCAAGCTCGCGCATGACCGTGTCGCCCGGCGCGCTGAGGCCGAAGCGGTCGGTGCCGACGGCCTTGCCGGCGTGGCCGACCAGACGCCCCCAGGGCAGGGTGACACCGGCCTCGACGCTGACGCGGCGGGCGCACCCGGGCGGCAGGACCTCGTCCCGGTAGGGCTTGGGCTGGCGGGCGAAGACCTCCAGGGAGGGCAGGGAGACGACGCGCGTGCCGGCGCCGAGCTGGTCGGCGGCGGCGAGGGCGAGCTGGAGCTCGCTGCCCGTGCCGATGAGGATGCGCTCGAGCGGCGCGGATTCCCTGCGGGCCACGTAGCCGCCGCGGAGGGTGCCGGCGCGGCGGGCGGAGGCGGGGATGGCGTCGAGCGAGGGGACGTTCTGGCGGGAGAGGACGAGGGCGACGGGTCCGTCGCGGCGGCTGACGGCGTGGGCGTAGGCGGCGGCGGTCTCCTCCGCGTCGGCGGGACGGAGGACGTCCAGGTTGGGGATGCAGCGGAGGGCGGCGACGGTCTCGACCGGCTGGTGGGTGGGGCCGTCCTCGCCGACGCCGACGGAATCGTGGGTGAAGATGTAGAAGACCTGGAGCTTGGCCAGGGCGGCGACGCGGATGGAGGGACGGAGGTAGTCGGAGAAGGTCAGGAAGGTGGCCCCCGACCCCTTGAAGACGCCGTGGTAGGCGATGCCGTTGAGGATGGCGCCCATGGCGTGCTCGCGGATGCCGAAGTAGAGGTTGCGGCCGGAGGGCGTGGCGACGTCGAAGTCCCCCATGTCCTTGAGGTAGTTCTTGGTCGAGCCGTGCAGGTCGGCGGATCCGGAAACCACGAGGGGCGAGGCCTTGGCGGCGGCGTTGAGGACGAGCTCGCCCGAGGCGCGGGTGGCGTGCTTGTTGGAGCCCATCTCGGGGATGGCGGCGAGGAGGGACTCGGCGGTGCCGTGGTCGCCCGCGAGGCCCTTGGCGAGCTCGGCGGCCTTGGCCGGGTTGGCCTTGGCCCAGGCGGCGTGGGTGGCCTGCCAGTCGGCGCGCGCCTTGGACTGGGCGGCCTTGCGGGCGGCGAAGAAGGCGCGGGTCTGGGGCGAGACGAAGAAGGTCTCCTCGGGCAGACCGAGGGCCTTGCGGGCGGCGGGGATGAACTTCACCCCGGCCTCGCCGTGGCCCTTGCTGGAGCCGGCGACCTCGGGGATGCCCTTGGCGATGGTGGTCTTGCAGACGATGAGCTTGGGCTTGCCGTTGCGACGGGCGCGCGCGGCGTCGAGCGCGGCGGCGATGGCGGCGATGTCGTGGCCGTCGGGCAGCGTGGCGACGTCCCACTGGCAGGCCTCGTAGCGCCTGGCGGTGTCCTCGTTCTGGGTCTTGGACGCCAGGGCGTCCAGGGTGACGTCGTTGGAGTCGTAGAGCATCACCAGGTTGTCGAGTCCGAGGCGGCCGGCGAGGGAGGCGGCCTCGTGCGAGACGCCCTCCTGCAGGCAACCGTCGCCGGCGAGGCCGACGACGAGGTGGTCGAAGACGGTGTGCTCGGGGGTGTTGAACCGGGCCGCGGCCATCTTCGCGGCGATGGCCATGCCGACGAGGTTGCCCGTGCCCTGGCCGAGGGGGCCGGTGGTGGCCTCGACGCCGGCGGTCTCGCCGAACTCGGGGTGGCCCGGGGTCTTGCTATGCAGCTTGCGGAAGGCCTTCACCTCGTCGAGGGGCAGGTCGAAGCCGGCGAGGTGGAGCCAGCCGTAGACGAACATGGAGCCGTGGCCGGCCGAGAGGACGAAGCGGTCCCGGTTGGGCCACGCGGGGTCGGCCGGGTCGTGGCGGAGGAAGTGGCCGTAGAGGGCGGCGCCGATCTCGGCGGCGCCGAGGGGGAGCCCGAGGTGGCCGGAGTGGCAGGCGGCCACGGCGTCCATGGCGAGTCCGCGGGCCTCGGTGGCGGCGCGGGAGAGGGCGGGAATGTCGGGAGTGGACATGACGTCCCTTGCGTAGGGGGTGGGCTGGGGGGATTCCAGCCTTGAATGCGGGCTGGGCGGGGGATTCCCTCCGGCCATGTCCAATCCCCAGCTCGAGGAGGGCTCCCAGCTGAGCCTTGATTTCACCAAGCTCCGCAAAATCGCCTCGGGCCGCGAGGATGTGATCCCGGCGGTCGCCCAGGATGCGGCCACGGGCGAGGTCCTCATCCTTGGCTATGTCAACCAGCTGGCCCTTGGGACGGCGCTGCGCGAGCGCAAGGCGGTCTTTTGGAGCACGTCCCGGAACGAGCTTTGGATCAAGGGCCTGACCTCGGGGGATTTTCTCGAGCTCGTGGAGGTGCGGGTGAACTGCGAGCAGAACTCGGTGCTCTACAGGGTGAGGCCGGCTGGGCAGGGTGCCTGCCACACGAAGGGCGCGGACGGGCGCTCGCGCTCCGGTTGCTACTATCGCCGGATCCGCCCGGACGGCACCTTGGAGAAGGCCTGAGCCTCAGCGGCCGCGGAGCTTGGACCGGGCCAGGCTGGCGTCCACGTCGAGCCGGATGACGACGAGCCTGGTGCGCCGGACGATGCGCTCGTAGCCGGGTTGGGCGGCGAAGCCCAGCTGGCCGAAGTCGCCCCGCGCGTCGGTCAGCCGCCTGAGCGCGCGTTCGGCGGACTCGCCGTCCGCGAACTCAAGCGCGAGGGTCACCTGGAGCAGGGCGGGCGCGGCGGATTCGGTGACGAGGGCGGTGACGGCGTTGGCCGAGCCGGCGATCTCGGCGGCGAGGGGGCCGAGCCAGCCACGGCGCCGGGAGGTCTCGGCGAACGCGCCTGGGTCGAAGGCGTGGAGGAGCAACAGCGGCTGGTCGGCGGAGCCCAGGAGGGCCGAGGCCTGGAGGGGCAGCGTGACGGCGCCGGGAGAGGCGGTGCCGGGGAGCTCGGGTGAGGCGTCGCCGGGTCCGAAGCCGAGGTCGGTCGGACCACCCTGCCCGGGCGAGGCGAGCTTGGTCAGGGAGGCGCGGGTGGCGGCGGCGCGGGTCGAGTCGTCGAGCCAGCCGCAGGCGGCGAGCAGGCCGGGTCCGGTGACGGATCGGGCGAGGCGATCGGGGAAGGCGCGCACGACCACGGGGTGCGGACGGCCGAGGCTCATGGTGACGGACCGTTGCCAAAATGTCCACCCCAGGCCCAGGGTCACGGCCGAGAGGGCTGAGAGCAGGATGAGCCGTCTGCGGAGCACGCGGCCAGCATGGCTTGTCGGCGCGCGCCTTGAACCCAAAAGAAAAAGGGACGGCCTTGGCCGTCCCTCGGGTCCGAAAAGCGCCCGGCTTACTTGCCCTTGGGGGCGGGGCTGGCGTCCTGGGCCTTGCCCTCGGCAATGGCCTTGAGCAGGGCCTCGACGGCCTTCTCGACCGGGTAGTCGAGGCTGATGGAGAGCTTGCTGCCGGAGCCGTCGACCTTGAGGCCTTTCACCAGGACAAGGAGGTCGCGCTTGTTCTTGGCGTCCTCGGCGCTGTCCTCCTCGTTGGGCATGAGGCCGAGCTGGGCGAAGCCGAGCAGGCCCTGGAGCTGGGCGAGCGACTCCTTGGCCTTGGCCTCGCTCACAAAGTCGGCGTTGACGCGCAGCTGGACATTCCGCGCGTCCTCGCCGAGGCCGATGTTGCCGGTCTTGGCGCCGCTGGGGGCGGCCTCGGGGTCGTCGGCGGCGCCGAGCTTCTCGATGGCCTGGACGTCGGCGGCGATGACGAGCCAGGAGTTGCTGGCCTTGGAGACGGCCTCGGCGAGGCCGGCGTGCTTCCAGGGCAGGTTGGCCTTGGCGGCGGCGACGGCGGACTCGAGCAGCGGCTCGTCGGCGAGGACGAGGGTGGAGCCGTCGAGGACGACGACGTAGAACTCGCCGTCGGACTTGGAGTTGTCGGGCTCGGTGTCGTCGGTCAGGGCCTTGAGCAGCCGATCACCTTCCCAGGCCTTGTGACCGGCGACGGTCCTGTGGGGAACCTTGCTCGAGGCCGCGAAACCCTCGATCTTGGACTTGTCGAACCTGCCGCGAAGCAGCCCGCTGAAATAGGCGCGGGCTTCGCCGCCCTTCGCGGGCGAGGCCTGCAGCGTGAGGTCCCTGATGTCCTTGTTGAGGTCGAGGCCAAGCCGATCCTTGGTCTTGCGCAGGGCGGCGGCGTTCTGCGCGTCGCCGGCCGAGGCGAGCTCCAGGGCCTTGCCCAGCTTGGTGGCCGCGAAGGACTCGGCGGAGACGTGGGCGGCGATGGGGTAGTCGCCCGAGGGCAGCCCGGAGGTGGGCAGCGCGGCCTGCGCGGCCGAGGCGAGCGCGAGGAGCGCGCAGGACAGGTGGGTTCTCATGTTGGGAAAGCCCATACAATCACGCGTCGGCGGGTTTTGTCAGCCTGAAACCCCCGCGAGGCCGCGACGCCGCGGACGAGGCGGGTTAGCGGGGCTTTTCGCCGTCTTTTCCGGTCGACGACGGCTCAAGCCTGGCGGCAGGCCTGGCGGGCGCGGGCGAGCCTGCGCCGCCGGACGAGGCGATTTCGCCAAGAAGCACCTCGGCCTTGGAGAGGAGTTTCTCCATTCTCCCGATGGGATGGGCGGCGGTCACGCCGAGGGTGGCGTCCGCCTGCTCCACCCTGATGCTGGCAAGAAAGGCCGCGACCTCGGGCTTGAGCAGGCGCGCGGCCTCGTCGTCGGCCTCGGTCGGCGTCGACGCCGCGCCGAGGACGGGGATGAGGGCCCTGAGTTGTCCGGCGCCGAGCCTGGCCTGGGCCTCGGTGCGGTAGGCGGCGCGGGCGACCACCAGGACGTCCTTGCCGTCCTCGCCGAGGTGGAGCGAGACCGATTGGAGTCCGCCGCCGGGTTCGGCGGCGGCGATCGGGAGGATGCGCTCGAGGTTGGCGTGGAGGATGGTGTGGCAGAGGGGGATGGCGGCGGCGGCGCGGCTGACGGGTTCGGGGAAGGCGTAGCTGGGAGACTTGCCGCGCCAGGTGTCGTGGCTCCTGCCGAGCTCGCGGATAGGCGCGATGAGCACAAGGTTGTCGGCTGGCATCGCGACCGCGTAGCCCTCGAGCATCTCGGCGGACAGGCCCGCCTCGTCGGGTTGGCCGGAGACGGCCCGGAGCAGGGCGGGGAAGACCGACCTGAGCTCCCAACCGGTGAGCTCGCCGACGGCGACGGGCGAGACGCCCTGGCTCCTGGCGAAGGCGTCGAAGGCGGCCTTGCGCATCTCGATGTGGGCGGCGACGAAGAGGGCGACGCCGGGACCGTCCGGGCCGTCCCGCAGGCGCAGCCCCAGGTCGAGGTGACGGCTACCGCCGGGGGTGACGCCGAGGGAGGCGGCGAAGGCCTTGTTGCGACGGCTGGCCTCGGGGTCGGCCTGCTCGGCGAGCCTCTCCAGCCGACGCTGCATGGCCTGCAGGGCGGGGTGGAGGCGGGACTTCGCGGCGGTCTCGTGGGAGATGCTGAGCGCAAGGTCGACGTCGGTCGGGATGCCGCGGAGCTCCCCCGCGGCGGCAAGGGGTGGGGCCAGGGCGGCGCCGAGAGCCGCGAGGACGGCGGTGATGCGCATGGCGACCTTGCTAAGGGTCGGCGAGGCCCGGCGCGAGGCGCAAAAAAAAGGCGCACCGTTGGGTGCGCCTTTTGGCAGGTTGGGTTGTCCTGGGTGCTCAGTAGCCGCCGCGGCGATCGCCGCCGAAGCCGCCACGGTCGCCGCCGCCGAAGCCGCCACGACCGCCGCCGAAGCCGCCGCGGCGTTCGCCGCCGAAGCCGCCACGACCGCCGCCGCCGCCGAAGCCGCCGCGACGCTCGCCGCCGCCGAAGCCGCCACGGTCGCCGCCGCCGAAGGCGGGACGGTCCTCGCGGGGACGGGCGACGTTGACCTTCAGGGGGCGACCCATGAACTCAACGCCTTCGGTCTTCGCGATGGCAGCTTGGGCCGCCTCGTTGGACGCCATCGTGACGAAGGCGAATCCGCGGGCGCGGCCGGTGAACTTGTCGCGCATGACTTCCACAGAGGTCACCTCGCCGAACTGAGCGAAGTGGTTGCGGATGTCGTCTTCCGTGGAAGCCCACGCAAGATTGCCGACAAACAGTTTGTTTTCCATGTGTTTTTCTTTCTTTTACCGACTCCGCATTGCCCGTTTCCGACCTCGGATTTCAAATTGCCATCGCTTGCGACCGACAACCCACCGGCTTCCTGCGGTGTTCCCTGATTAAGTTAGCGGGAACGAGTGCACACTCCCGGTTCCAGGGACGAAGGCAAGTTTATTCACATTAGGGCTTTTTACCCGGGCGATTACCCCTGCTAACGGCTTGCGGGGGAGCGGGTTGGGCTTGCCGCCGCGCGGCGGCTCGGCGCTTGCGGGTGGGCTCGGCGTGGTGCAGGGTGCGGGCGTGGACGCGTCCGCCGCCATCGAGATCCTGCTTTCCGAGCTTCGTCGGTTGCGCTCGGAAGGGGTGGATTCCGTGCCCATGGGCGCGGAGGCGGATCGGCGTCTGAGGGAGTTGCTTGGGCGGTCGGCGGGGGTGCCGGGGCCCGAGTCGGCTCCGGGCAAGCCGGACGCGCCGCGCGCTCCGGATCTCGCCTCCGCGAGGCCGCCCTTGTCGGACACCTCGCCCGCGGGCCGCCCGAAGACGCGGGTGACGGCGACCGAGGCGGACGCGATGCCCGCGCCGCCGGTCCTGGATTTGCCTGCCGGCAAGTCGAGGGAGGAGCGCTGGTCGGCCCTATGCGCGAGGTTGGAGCAATGCGAGGAGGCGCGCCGGCGCCGCCCGGCCGGGGTCGGCCCCTTTGTCGGCCATGGATCGACGCAGCCGGATCTGCTTTTCGTGACCGAGCATCCCGAGGAGGGCGAGGAGGTGTCGGGCGATCCGTTCGCCGGGCCCTCCGGCGAATTGCTGGGCAAGGCGATCCGGGCGATGGGGCTGGGGATGGACCGGGTCCACCTGGTGCCGGTCCTGCGTTGGCGGCCCGTGCTGCCGTCGCGCGTCGGGAGCCGCCCCCCGACGTCCGCGGAGATCGCCTTCTGCCTGCCGTTCCTGAGGGCGCAGGTGGAGATTCTCGCGCCGAGGGTGGTCGTGGCGCTCGGCAACGTGCCGCTCAACGCCCTGGCGGGCGCGGACGCGCCGCTTCGGATCACCCAGGAGCGGGGCGTCTGGCGCCAAGTGTCGGGCGTGCCGCTCCTCCCGACCTACCTGCCCTCGTACCTCCTGAGAAATCCGTCGCCCAAGGTGAAGCGGGAGTTCTGGGAGGACCTGCTGGCCGCGATGGAGCGCCTGGGCCTGCCCATCAGCGAGCGGCAGCGCGGCTTCTACCGGTGAGCGGCCTCAGCGCGGGCTGCCGGAGAAGCGCGAGAGGGGGAAGGTGAGGACCCGGGAGTTGCGCCCGCTGGCCTTGAGCTCCTTGCGCCGCTGGGCGGGAAGGTCGGCCACGGAGCCCTCCTCGAAGCCGCAGGATCCGGTGAAGAAGCCCTGGGTCTGGGTGGTGAGGGCGACGAGCTTGCGCGCGCCGGCCTCCTTGGCCTTGCGCTTGAGGAACTCGACCAGCTTGGTGCCGACGCCCCGGCCGTGGTAGAAAGGCTGGACGTAGACGGCGCCGATCTCCATCAGGGCGGGCTGGCTTTCGAAGCGCCGGAGGGCGGCGCAGCCGATGATGGAGTCGTCGATCTCGTAGACGACGAAGTCGGCGACGGACTGCTCGATCTGCTGGCGGGAGCGGGCGACGAGCGCGTCGGCCCGGGCGCCGTGGCGGGCGAGGTTGTAGAGCGACTGGGCGTCCTTCTTCCGCGCGGGGCGGATGCGGTCGTAGTCGTTGGCGTGGACCATCGTGCCGAGGCCGACCTTGTCGAAGATCTCGATGAGGAGGCCGCCGAAGACGCGGCCGTCGAGGATGTGGGCGCGGGGCACCCCCTCGTCGAGGGCGAAGGCGGCGTGCTGCGCCTTGCTCCGGAGCCGGGGCTCGAGGCCGGACCTGCGGTCGGCGAGGAGGGCGGCGAGCTCGTCCTCGGGGAGGTTGACCTTGACCTCGCCGCCGACGGTGAGGCCGGGGTGGGGCGTGAGGTAGATGAGCTTGGAGGCGCCGAGGGCGACGGCGAGCTCGGCCGCGAGGTGGTCGCTGTTGACCCGGAGGGACTGGCCCTCGCGGTCGCAGAGGATGGGCGTGACGAGCGGGAGGATGTCCTGCCCGAGCATCGAGGTGAGCAGGGCGGTGTCGACCTTCTCGACCTTGCCGGTGAAGAGGTGGTCGCGCCCCTTGATCACGCCGGTGCGGGTGGCGCGGACGGCGTTGGTGATGGCGCAGCGCAGGCCGGCCTGGGAGAGGTGCTCGAGGATGGTCTGGGAGACGAGGGCGGCGGCCTCGCGGGCCAGCGCCATGGTGGGCGCGTCGGTCGGTCCCTCCCCGTGGGCGTCGGACGGGGTGATGCGGTGCTCGGCGGCGAGCTCCGAGAGCTGGTGGCCGATGCCGTGGACGAGCACGACCTTGATGGCCAGGCTGCGCAGCACGGCGATGTCGGTCACGAGATTGACGAAGTTCTCGTGCCCGACGACGGCGCCGTCGACCGCGATGACGAAGACGTGGTCCCGGAACATCGGGACATAGCGGAGGATCCCGCGTAGGTCCGTGGGCTTGATCGCGCGCTCCCGAGGGCTGGGCATGGTCGTTCCTTATGGACTCCGCCGCGCCGGGGGCAACACTGCATCCGCATGCGCCCGAGGCGCCCCAAGCCCAACCTGCCCGAGGGACTGGCCGAGCCGGTCGAGGCCTTCCTCGCGCACCTCTCGCTTGAGCGGGGTCTCTCGAGCCACACCGCCGCCGCCTACGAGGGCGATCTCCGCCAGCTGGCAGAGCGCTGCGCGAGGGCCGGGCGCGCGGCGTGGGCCGAGGTTGGCCGGACCGAGCTCGAGGGCTTCGTGCGCTGGCTCGACCGCCGGGGATGCTCGGCGGCGACCTTGGCGCGCAAGCTGTCCGCGGCCCGGGCGCTGGCCGGCTTCCTGGTCAGGTCGGGAGCCCGGAGGGATGACTTCAGCGAGCTGACTAGGGGTCCGCGCCATCGCCGCCGGTTGCCCGGCATGCTCTCGCCGGAGGAGGCGGCCGCCCTGGTGTCCGCTCCCGACACCTCCACCCCGCACGGCCTCAGGGACCGCGCGATGCTGGAGCTGATGTACGGATCCGGGTTGCGCGTCTCCGAGCTCTGCGGGCTGGAGCTCCAGGCGCTCGACCTCGGCGAGGCGATGGTGCGGGTGCGCGGCAAGGGCTCGAAGGACCGGGTCGTGCCGGTGGGCGCCTCGGCCTCGGCGGCCATCGCCGCCTATCTCAAGGCCGGGCGACCGGCGCTTGTCCGCCGGACGACGGGCAGCGCGGTCTTCCTCTCCGAGCGCGGCCAGGCCCTCTCCCGCAAGACGTTCTGGGTCGGCGTGAGGACCGCCGCCCGCCGCGCCGGCATCGCCAAGCCGGTGAAGCCGCATCTTCTCCGGCACGCCTTCGCCACGCACCTGCTCGGCGGGGGCGCCGACCTGCGATCCATCCAGGAGCTGCTTGGGCACGCGGACATCGCGACGACCCAGGTCTACACCGGGGTCGAGCGGGCCGCCCTGGCCGAAAGCCACCGGCGACACCACCCCCGCGGCCGTCGCCGCTGACTCAGCCGAGGGCGGCCTTGATCAGGGAGCCGAGGCCGAGCAGCACGGTGAGGATGCCGAGGCCCAGGGGGAGGGCGCGGTCGAGCAGGGGGATCCGGGGCGGGACCTCGCCGTCGGGCGCGGTGCGCACCGTGGCCTCGCGGATGATGGAGAAGTAGTAGTGGATGCTGACGGCGACCGACACGACCGCCAGCGCAAGCAGGGTCCAGGCCTCCGCGGAGACGAGCACCCATAGGATGAGCACCTTGGCGAAGAACCCGATCGAGGGCGGGATGCCGGCGAGGGAGCCGATGCCGAGGGTGAGACCCGCCGCGAGCGAGGGGCTGCGGCGGATGAGGCCGCGCAGGGCCACCAGCGGGCGGCGCTCATCGGACTCCGCGGGCAGGGCGGCGAGGGCTCCCATCGTCGCGAAGGTGCCGAGGACATAGGCCAGCAGGTAGGCCAGGACGATCGGCAGCGCGATGTCGGCCGCCCCGAACACGCCCTCCTGGGAACGGAGGGTGACGAGGCCGGCGATGCCGGCGAGGAGGAAGCCGGCGTGGGAGACGCCGGAGAGCGCCAGCGCCCGCTTGGTGTCGCTCGAGCCCAGGGCGGCGAGGTTGCCGGCGAGGAGCGAGCCGCCGGCGAGGACGGCGAGGACGGGGCTGAGCTTGGCGGCGAGCGGGGCGAGGGGGCCGCTCACCACGAGGACCAGCCCGACCACGCCGGCGGACTTGGAGGCGGTGGCGAGCAGCGCGGTGGTCGGGGTGGGCGCGCCTTGGTACACGTCGGGCACCCAGCCATGGAAGGGGAACGCCCCGAGCTTGAAGCCGAGGCCGGCGAGAACCAGGGCCGCGCCGACCAGGGCGAGGGGCTCGCCGCCGTGCCCGAGGAGGGCCGCCGCGATGGAGGCGAACTGGAGCGGGTCGGCGCCCTTGGGCAGGTGCATGCCGGCGACGCCGTGCAGGAGGACGAACCCCATCAGGAGGAGGGCGGAGCTGAGGCCGCCGGCGACGAGGTAGCGGACGCCCGCCTCGAGGGACGCGGCGCTCCGGCGCAGGAAGCCGCAGAGGACATAGAGCCCGACGGTGGCGGTTTCCAGTGCGACGAAGAACGTCACGACGTGCGACGACTGGGCGAGCATCATCAGCGAGGCGGTGACCAGGAGGAGGATGTGGTGGAATTCCGCCTCGTCGGCCCCGCGCTGGCGGAAGAAGCGCCCGCCGACCAGGCTGGTGAGCAGGGCGCAGAGCAGGAAGAGCTGGCGCCAGAGGTGGGTCGACGCGTCCTGCTGGAGCAGCCCGCCGAAGCGCGCGCCCTCGGATTCGCCGGCCTGGTAGGCGAGGAAGCCCGCCAGCAGCAGGCCGACCCGGGCCACGGCGGGGATCAGCCATCGGCCGGAGGCGGGCAGGGTGAGCGCCTGGAGCAAGGCGAAGACGCCGAGGCCGGCGACGAGGATTTCCGGCAGGATCGACGCCCAGTCGCCCGCCTGCGGGGCGGCCGACTTGAAGGCGTCGAGGGCGGCGAGGGCGTGGGTCATTGGGGGAACAGGCGGGTCACGATCGCGGGATAGCAGCCGAGGACGAGCGAGGCCGCGAGAAGGGCGAGGGGTCCGAGCCGGTCCGCCCATCCGAGGTCGCCGCGGGATTCCGCGGCCGCGAGCTCAGGCCGGAGGGGTCCGTGGAAGGTGGAGGCCGTGGCGCGGAGCATGTAGACGGCGGAGAGAACGACGGTCGAGGCGGCCGCGGCCTGGATCCAGAGGGATTGGTCCCGCAGCGAGAGGAAAACCCCCAGCTCGCCCCAGAAGTTGCCGAAGCCGGGGAGGCCGATCGACGCCATGGTGGCGGCGATGAAGAGGGCGGCGAGGACCGGCGCGCGCCCGGCGAGCCCGCCCAGCTCGTCGAGCCGGTAGGTGCCGGCGCGCGCCCGGACGTCGTTGGACAGTGCGAAGAGCGCGGCGGCGGCGAGGCCGTGCGCGGTCATGAGGACGGCGGCGGCGACGAGGCCGTCGGGCTGGCCGGTGCGGTCGGCGACCCAAAGGCCGAGGAAGATGGGTCCCATGTGGGCCACGGAGCTCCAGCTGACAAGCTGCTTGAGGTCGCGCTGGGCCAGGCAGACGGCGCCGAGCAGCACGGTGTTGCCGAGGGCGAGCCAGAGGAGGACGTCGGACCAGGGGCCGAGCCGGCCGACGCCGAACGCGGCGATCACGGCCAGGCCGAACTTCTTGAGGGCGCCGGCGTGGAGCATCGCCACCGGGCTTGGCGCCGCCGAGTAGACGGGAGCCGCCCAGGAGTGGAAGGGGAAGAGGGAGACCAGGGTGCCGAAGCCGAGCAGGATGAGGCCGATGGCGGGCGCCTCGGCGTGGGAGGGCTGGAAGTCGCAGAGGAACAGGCCGGCCAGGCCGACCATGGCGCCGAGCGTCAGGGTGACCGCCATCTGCATCGCCGCGGACCGGCGGCCGTCGCCTCCCCAGAAGAGCGTCAGCACGAAGGTCGGGATGAGGGCGAACTCATGGTAGACGTAGGCGGCAAGGACCCCCGACGGCGTCGACAAGGGCGAGGCGAACGCGCCCAGGGTGCCGCTCCACAGGATGAGGATGAGCCCGAGGTAAAGATGGGGCAGCTCGACCTGGCCGAGCTGGCGGAGGGCGCGGTGCAGGGCGGCGGCGCCGACAAGGACGGTCATGCCGAAGAGGGCGGCCCCCAGCGGCTCGAGGAGGAAGCCGCCGAGGGGGCTGGCGCCGCCGAGGCGACCCTCGCTCAGGAGGAAGCCGAGCTGCAGGAGCGCGGGAAGCGCGGCGAGGTTGGCCGCGATGACCTGCCAGGCGGTCTCGAGCCGCCGCCCGGCGAGGAGGAGCAGGGCGCCGGCGGCGAGGGGCGCGAAGACGGCGGCGTCGAGCAGGGAGCCGGCGGGAAGGGCGAGGACGGTCATGTCAGAGGGCGCCGAGGAGGAGGGCGGCGATGAGGGCGGCGCCGGCCGTGAACCAGGCGGCGTTGGCCCGGACGGATCCGGCGTGGAAAAGGCGGCGCGAGGCGGCGCCGAGCAGGGCGGGGATGCCGCCCGCGAGGACCTTGCCCGCCAGCCCGTTGACGAGGGCGAGGTCGAGGAAGGCGAGGACCTCGATCGCGGGCTGCTGGACTCTGTCGATCCACCAGCCGTAGGCGTCGTCCATCCAGCGCCGCTCGAGGGCGCGGTAGGCGCCGGGGGCGGCGTCGCGCAGCGCGTCGCCGGAGGAGCGCCCGTAGAACCGCAGGGCGCCGAGGCCGAGCAGCAGGGCGGCGAGGCCGACGGCCGAGGCGGCGCCCAGGTGGAAGGCCATCGGTTTCGGGAGCACGTGCACGGCGGCGGCGGGCAGGCCGAGATAGGTGCCGGCGATGATGCTGTAGCCGAGGCCGAGCACGACCAGGGGCAGGGTCATGGTCCAGGGCGACTCGTGGGCCGCGCGGGCCTCCTCCGACCGGGCCTCGCCGAGGAAGACGAGGCGGATCATGCGCGCGCTGTACAGGCACGTCGCGACGGCCGCCAGCGCGAGCAGGGCGAAGGCGCCGATGCTGGAGCCGTGGGCGGCCTCGAGGATGGCGTCCTTTGAGTACCAGCCCGCGAGGAAGGGCAGGGCGCAGTTGGAGAGGGTGGCGGCGAGGAAGGCGGCGAAGGTCAGCCGCATGCGCGAGGCGAGCCCGCCCATCCGGAGCATGTCCTGGCCGTGGTGGCAGCCGTGGATGACGGAGCCGGCCCCGAGGAAGAGCGTCGCCTTGAAGAAGGCGTGCATGGCCATGTGGAGGAGGGCGAGGTCGGCGCGCCCCAGGCCGAGGGCGGCACCCATGACGCCGAGGTGGGCGAGGGTGGAGTAGGCGAGCGACTTCTTGATGTCGGTCTGGGCGAGGGCGCAGAGCCCGGCGAGGGCGGCCATGGCGGCGCCGGACCAGAGGCAGAGCTGCAGGACCTCCGGCGCGAGCAGGAAGTCGACCCGGGCCATGAGGAAGACGCCGGCGGCCACCATCGTGGCGGCGTGGATGAGGGCCGAGACCGGGGTGGGGCCCGCCATCGCGTCGGTCAGCCAGACGTGGAGGGGGAACTGGGCCGACTTGCCGATGAAGCCGCAGAGGAGGAGGAAGCCGAGGAGGGCGGGCGCGGGCTTGGCCGCGGCGGCGGCCTTGAGGCTGGCGAAGTCGGCCGCGCCGTAGGTGGCCAGGCACATGGCGATGCCCAGGATGAAGCCGAGGTCGCCGACGCGGTTGGCGATGAAGGCCTTGTTCGCGGCGGGCGGCGCGAAGTCGGTGTCGAAGTAATGCGAGATGAGGAGGTAGGAGCAGAAGCCGACCAGCTCCCAGAAGGCGAAGGTCATGAGCAGCCCGTCGGCGAGCACGATGCCGAGGATGGCGAACATGAAGAGCGAGAGGCCGCCGAAGAAGCGGCCGCGGGCGCCGTCGTCGCGCATGTAGCCCCAGGAGAAGAGGTGAATCCAGGCGCCGACGAAGGTGACGACGAAGAGCATGAGCGCCGCGTGGCCGTCGAGCAGGTAGCCGACGCGGATGGGCACCCCGCCGAGCCGCCCGATCTCCGCCTGCCAGGCGAGGGTCTGGCCGGGGGCGAGGCCTGCCAGAACCGCGAGGGCGAGGCCGGCCACGGCGAAGGCCGTCGCGATGGACAGGATGCCGGCGGCCGCGCCGCGGCGGCGCAGGAGGAGGCCGCAGGCGGCGGCCGAGCCGAGCGGCAGCAGGAGGATCCAGTGGAGAAGGTGGGCGTCCATGGTCTCAGCGGTCGGCGAGGGAGTCGAGGCGGTCGGATCCGACCGCGCCGGTGCGGCGGAAGAGGGCGACGATGAGGGCGAGCCCGACCGCGACCTCGGCGGCGGCGACGGTGATGACGAAGAAAACGAGGACCGCCCCGTCCATCGTCCCGTTGAAGCGGGAGAAGGCGACCAGGGCCAGCATGGTCGCGGCGAGCATCAGCTCGAGGCACATGTAGGTGACGAGGAGGTTGCGGCGGACGAGCACCCCGGTCAGGCCGGCGCAAAAGACCAGCGCGGCGAGCAGGAGGTGGTGGGCGAGGGTGGTCGATTCCATGGCGGTTCAGTCGGCGGACTTGGGCGCCTTGGCCAGGGTGACGACGCCGACAAGGGCGAGGAGGAGGAGGAGTCCGGCCATCTGCAGGGGCAGCATGTACTTGGTGTAGAGCGAGCGGCCGAAGGCCTTGGCCGCGGTGGCGTAGGACTCGGGGTTGGCGGCCAGCTCGGGCGGGGTGGGGCCGGCGGCCTTGGCGAGGGACCCCTCGGGGGCGAGCAGGGCGAAGGCGGCGGCGGAAAGGAGCAGGAAGGCGGCCCCGCCGGCGAGGGCCCGTTTCCAGGGGTAGGCGCCCCCCGGGGGCTGCACGTCCAGCAGCATGATGATGAAGAGGAAGAGCACCATCACCGCGCCGGCGTAGACCAGCACCTGGAGGACGCCGAGGAAGTAGGCGTCGAGCAGGAAGAACTCCGCGGCGATGCCGACGAGGGCGAGGATCATCCCCATGGCCGAGGTCACCGGGTTGCGGCTCGCGACGAGGAGGCAGCAGGCTCCGAGCGTCAAGGCGGCGATGAAGACGAACAGAGGGTCCGGCATGGACAGAACGTAGGGGTCAGCCCGTCCGCTTGGAAAGGCAAAACCTAGGGCTCAGCTCCCGGGACCCGGCGCGCGGGCGCCCATGACGGGCTCTGTCGGGGCGTTGGGCCGAACCGCGATCTCGGGCGGGGCGCCGGGCGACATGCGCTCAGCCGGGGCGGCGTCGGCTCCCGTTTCGACCGGTTCCACGAGGAGGCAGGCCGCGGCCGCGGCCACGCCCGCGACCATCAGGTAGAGGTTGCGCCGGTGGATGGCGCGGCGGCGCGAGCTGGGCATTTCGGGCATCATCGCGGGCCGGCCTTGTCGGGGGCGGGAGGGAGCAGGGAGAGTCGCTGCGGGATCTCGGGGCGGTTGGGCGAGGTCAGCCGCGCCAGCTCCAGCGCCGCCCGGAGCGCCTCGGGGGCGGCCCCGGATTGTCCGAGCGCCTGGGCCCGCCGAAGGGTCGTCGCCTGGTTGCGCGGCGCGATCCGCGCGGCCGTCTCGATCTCGGCCAAGCCCGACGCCCGATCGTCGGCGCTGTGCGAACTGAGGAGCAGCGATCCCCGGACCAGCCGGGGCTGGGGGAGCCGCGGCGCCAGCCTCACGGCCCGGTCGGCCTCGGCCCTTGCCTGGGCGAGGAGTCGCGCGTCATCGGGCGCCTGGCGGATGAGGAGGGAGAGGGCCTGGGCCCGGGCGGCCGCCCGCCCGCCGTGCAGGGGGTTGCAACGCAGCGAGGCGGCCAAGGCCGCGGAGGCCTCGCGCAGCCGGAGCTCCTGGTCGGCGGGGAGGAGGTTGCCGCCCTCCATGCCCTCCGGCGAGAAGGCGTTCACGGTCTCCTCGGCAGGCTGGGCGAGTCGGGCCGCCTGGAGGGGCGCCAAGGCAAGCGGCGCTAGGGCGAGCGGCAGGATGACCGCGGCGAAGCCGATCGCGGCGCGCCCAGCCGCAGGCCAGGGGACGTGGGTCTCTCCCGACACCTCCGCGGCCCGCACGACGACGGCCAGGACGAGCAGGACGAGCAACACGACACCCGGCTGGCTGCCGGCGTGGTCGAGGCTGAGCGTCCACAGCGCCGCCGCGACTCCGGCGACGCCGCCCGCCGCGAGGGTGCGTCGCAGCTGCTGGCGCTCGAGCGCCGGGATGTCGCCCGGCTGGGTGGCGGCTGGCTTAGCCAGCGCGGCCTTGGCGCAGGCGATGAGAACGGCGGCGAGCGGGAGCGCCGCCAGCAGCACGCCGAGCGCGCCGTGCTCGGCGGCCAGCTGCAGGAGGAGGCTGCCGGGCGATGCCGGGTCGGTTTGCCAGGCGTGGGGCCGGACCGCCTCGAAGGCCAAGGGGTAGGAGCCCGCGCCGCCGCCGAGAAGGGGGTCCTGCAGCAGGCTCCGCCAGGCGCCCTGGGCGAGGGGCGACTCCGCGGGCGAGCTGGATCCGCGCAGCGCGCCGATGTCCAGGAATCGGCCGCCCGCCCAGGCGGCGAGGGGTCCGAGGGCGGCGAGCAGGCGCAGGTCGAGCCAGCCGGCGCCCGCCCTGCGGCGTAGCGCCTGGCCGGCGAAGAGCGCGCCGCCGGCGAAACCCAGCCAGGCCCAGCCGTGATGGGTCTGGTGCAGGCCGATGAGAAGCAGCACCGCGAAGTAGGCGCAGACGCCCCTGAGCCAGGGCTTGTGACGCGGGTTGAGGGCGGCGGCCAGGGCGGGGAGCAGCGCCAGAAGCATGATCGCGGCGCAGGCGCCGGGTGAGCCGAAGGCCGATGTGAAGTGCGACGAGTAGGCGGGGTCGGGCTGCAGGCCGATGAGCGCGCGAACCTGGCCGCCCTCGCGATCGTAGGCGCCGCTGGCCATGAGCGAGGCCGGCCCGACGATGAGGAGGAGGGTGACGGCCTGGCTCCAGGCGCGCCGGGCGTGGTGGAGCGTGAGCCACACGGCCAGGGCGCCCAGGGCGACCACGACCCAACGCTCGAGGGCTTGCCCGGGGTCGGGCGCGAGGAAGGCGGCGTCGACCGCCAGCCACCCGACGAAGGGGAGGGGGAGGAGGCCGGTCCGAACCAGGCGGAAGCCCTGCTCGCGGCGGCTGGCGACGGCCGCGCCGTGGAGGCAGGCCGCGGCGAGGATGCACCGCGCCCCGTAGACCAGGCCCTCGGCGCGGGCGCCGCCTTGGTGGAGGGCCATCATCCAGGCGCCGGCCAGGGTCAGCAGGAGCACGGCGCCGTCGAGCAGGTCGGGCTGGCCGAGCCGGTGGCCGAGCGACGCGAGGGCGAGCCTGAGCTTGTGTCGCAGGCGGGTCATGGCGCGCGTCGCAGCGGAAGATGGCGACGGATGACGAAGCCCGGACCCTGCCGAAGCACCTCGCCTGGGTCGAACCCCTTTGTCCAATCGGGGAAGAAGGCGTCGGCCTCCGGCTCCATGTCGACATGGGTCAGCAGGAGCTCCGAGCACCACGGCAGGGCCTCCGCGTAGAGCTGCGCGCCGCCGGCGAGGAAGAGTGTCTTGCCCGGCTCGAGGTCGCGCAGCCCCTCCCAGCCGGGGATGACGGTGACGCCGGGGGCGGCGAAGCCCGAGCGGCTGAGCACGACGGTGCGGCGGCCGGGCAGGGGTCGGCCGATGGACTCGTGGGTCTTTCGGCCCATGACGAGAAGGTGGCCCATGGTGGTCGCCTTGAAGAAGGCGAAGTCCTCGGGAATGCGCCAGGGCAGGCGGTTGTCCTTGCCGATGGCGCGGTTGCGGCCGAGCGCCGCGATGGCCACGAGGGGGCGACCGAGGTCCATGGGCCTCAGATGGCCACGGGCGCCTTGATCGCCGGATGGGGATCGTAGCCCTCGACCGAGATGTCCTCGGCGCGGAAGGCGAACAGGTCGGTCACCGCGGGGTTGAGGCGCAGCGTGGGCGGCGGTCGCGGCTCCCGCGTCAGCTGCAGGTCGACCTGCCCAAGGTGGTTGAGGTACACGTGGGCGTCGCCGAAGGTGTGCACGAAGTCGCCGGCCCGCAGGCCGCTCACCTGCGCGATCATGTGGGTGAGGAGGGCGTAGCTCGCGATGTTGAAGGGCACGCCGAGGAAGAGGTCCGCGCTGCGCTGGTAGAGCTGGCAGCTCAGCCGCCCGTCGCCCGAGACATGGAACTGGAAGAGGGTGTGGCAGGGCGGCAGCGCGACCTGGTCGGCCTCGGCGGGGTTCCAGCCCGTGACGAGGTGTCGGCGGCTGGCGGGCTTGGCGCGGAGGTCGTCGAGCAGGCGGCGGATCTGGTCGACGCCGTCGGCGGCGTAGGCGCCGTCGGGTTTCCGCGAGGCGCCGAAGTTGCGCCACTGGTGGCCGTAGACGGGCCCGAGGTCGCCGGGCTGTCGCCCGAAGCGGGCGCACTGCTCGGGCGTGGCCCACTCGTCCCAGATGGTGACCTGCCGCTCGTTGAGCCACTGGTTGTCGGTCCGCCCGGCGAGGAACCACAGCAGTTCCTGGATGACCGACCGGAGGTGGACCTTCTTGGTCGTGACCAGGGGGAATCCCCGGGAAAGGTCGAAGCGAAGCTGGGCGCCGAAGATGCCGAGGGTGCCGACCCCGGTCCGGTCCGCGCGGCGCTCGCCGTTTTGGCGGACGTGCCTCAGGAGGTCCAGGTAGGTCTGCATGGGGTCGACTATGGAGCAGGGCCGCGGCGTCGGGAAAGGCAAAATCGGGCCCGCGCCGACGAGCCCGGCGCATTGTGCCATTGACCCCCCGCGTCCCCCTCGGCTCCCTAGTGGGCCTGTCATGAGCGAGCCCCACGACCTGAACGCCATCTCCAACGACCTGTTCGCGGTCCGCCGGGAGAAGCTCGCGATCCTGCGGGAGGCGGGGGAGGATCCCTTCCGCGCGAACTGGGACCAGAGCCACGTGGCCGCGGACTGCCCGGCCCTCCTGCCGGAGGGCGCGGAGGAGGGCCCCGAGGTCTCGGTCGCCGGCCGGATTGTCGCCCTCCGCGTGATGGGGAAGGCCAGCTTCGTCAAGCTCCTCGACCGCTCGGGCGTCGTGCAGTGCTACCTGACCCGCGACGCCCTGGGCGAGCGCTACGACGGCCATTTCAAGAAGCTGGTCGACCTGGGCGACTTCATCGGCGTCCGCGGCCGGCTTTTCCGCACCAAGACCGGCGAGGTCACCGTCCGCGCCGCCGCCTACGGCCTGGTCTCCAAGGCGCTGCGCCCGCCGCCGGAGAAGTTCCACGGGCTCGCCGACCCCGAGCAGGTCTACCGCCAGCGCTACCTCGACCTCGTCGCCAACCACGATTCCCGCCGGCGCCTGCTGACCCGCAGCCGGATCATCGAGTCGATCCGGCGCTTCCTCTGGTCGCGCGGCTTCGCCGAGGTCGAGACGCCCGCCCTGCACGGCGTGGCCGGGGGCGCCGCGGCCCGCCCGTTCGTCACGCACTTCAACGCGCTGGACTGCGACTTCTCGCTGCGCATCGCCCTCGAGCTCCATCTCAAGCGCTGCCTGGTCGGCGGCCTGGACCGGGTGTTCGAGATCGGCCGGGTCTTCCGGAACGAGGGGCTCTCGCGCAAGCACAACCCGGAGTTCACCATGCTCGAGCTCTACCAGGCCTACACGGACTACCGGGGCATGATGGAGCTCATCCGCTCCCTCATCCAGCAGGTCTGTCGCGAGGTGCTGGGCTCGACCACCGTCGCCCGCGCCGAGGGCGGCGAGATCGACCTCGGCGGCGAGTGGCGCGAGGTCCGGTACAAGGACCTCATCCTTGGGCGCACGGGCGACCCCGCCTGGTTCTCCCGGACCAAGGAGGAGAAGATCGAGGCCTGCCGTCGCCTCGGCCTGGGCGAGCCCCGCCCGGACTGGGAGGATTTCGAGGTCACCAACGAGGTCTTCGCGAAGCTGGTCGAGCCCACGCTCATCCAGCCGACCTTTGTCACGCACATCCCGCGCCAGCTCTGCCCGCTGGCCAAGCTCACGCCGGACGACCCCGACACCATCGACGTCTTCGAGCTCTGCATCAACGGCCAGGAGATCGCGCCGGCCTACTCGGAGCAGAACGACCCCCTCGAGCAGCGCCGCATGCTCGAGGCCCAGGCGGGGGCCGAGACGCACCGCATCGACGAGGATTTCCTGCTCGCGCTCGAGCACGGCATGCCCCCGGCGGGCGGTCTCGGCGTGGGCGTCGACCGGCTGGGGGTGCTCCTGACGGGCGCGGCCAACATCCGCGACACCATCCTCTTCCCGACCCTCCGGCCCGAGGTCCGGGAATGACCCGCGGCGCGCGCCGCGCCTGAGCCGTGCCCTGGACCCTCCACCTCGCCCTCCGCCAGCTGTTCCCCCGGGGTCGGCGCTTCCCCGCGTTCGCGGGCGTGTCGATCCTCGGCGTCGGGCTGGGCGTCGCCTCGCTGCTCGTCGTGCAGACGGTCATGAACGGCTTCGGCGAGGAGCACCGGCTTCGCATCCGCGAGTCGTTCGGCGACGTCGTGGCGGTCGGCGCGGGCGCGATCGAGCGTCCCGAGGCCCTCGCCCTCGCGCTGGCGGGCGACCCGGCGGTGCGCTCGGCCGAGCCCTACGCCGAGGGGCCCGCGCTGGCGCGCTCGGGCGACTTCTCGTCCGTCGCCTTCGTCCGGGGGGTGCGGCCCGCGGATCCCGACCTGCCCGCGCGGCGCTACGTCGCCGACGGCTCGCTCGACGGCCTGGATGACGGCCGCGTCGCGCTCGGCCGGGGGCTGGCGCGGCAGCTGAGGGTCGGGGTCGGCGACCGCATCGAGGTCTGGGCCCCCGCCATGGCGGAGCGCGCCGAGCGCGGACGCGCCCCGCTTCCGGTCGAGCTCGAGGTCTGCGCCCTTCTCCGCACCGGCTTCACCGAGGTCGACGACCGCGCGGCCCTCGTGCCCCTCCGCCGCTTCCGCGAGCTATGGGGCATGGGCGAGCGCGCCCACGGGCTGACCTTGCGGCTCCGCGACGCCTCGGGACCGTCGGCGGAGGCCTCGGCCGCCCGGCTGGAGGCGGCCCATCCCGGCGTCCGCTTCCGGCCCTGGACCGCGATCAAGCGCGATTTCCTCGAGGCGATCCGCTTTGAGAAGACCATGCTCTTCTTCCTGATGTTCATCATCACCCTGGTCGCCTCCTTCTCCATCGGGAGCAGCCTGTTCTCCGCCGTCATCCGCCGCTCGCGCGAGATCGGCGTGCTCGCGGCCCTTGGCGCCTCGCCCGCCTCCGTCGCCTCGGTCTTCGCCGTCCAGGGTCTCCTCATCGGCGGGCTCGGCACCCTGCTCGGCTTCGCCCTGACCTGGGCGGTCTTGGCCGGTCGCGAGGCGATCCTCGCCGCGATCAACGCCCTCTTCGGGGACGGCGACCTTGTCGGGCAGGTCTACCAGTTCGGCTTCGTGCCGCTGCATTACGAGCCGTGGGACTTCGCCCTGGCGGCCGCCTTCACCCTCCTGACCACCACGGCCGCCGGACTGGTCCCCGCCCTCTGGGCGGCCCGGCGGCGGCCGACCGACGCGATGCGCGATGCCTGAGCCCGTCCTCCGATGCTCGGGTCTGCGCAAGGCCTACCGCTCGCCCTCGGGCGAGCTGCCGGTGCTGCGCGGGGTCGACCTCGAGCTGGCCGCGGGCGAGGCGGTCGCCGTCACCGGCGAATCCGGCGCGGGCAAGTCGACCCTGCTCCAGGTTCTCGGCGGGCTGGACCGCGCGGATGGCGGCGAGCTCTGGTGGGGCGGCGAGCGGGTGGACGCCCTGGCCGGGCGCGAGTTGGCCCGGAGGCGAGCCGGCCTGCTCGGATTCGTCTTCCAGTCCTACCAGCTGATGCCGGAGCTGGACGCGCGCGAGAACGTCGCCCTCGCCCTCCGCGTGGCCGGGGCGTCCGGTCGCCGCGAGGCGCTGGCCGCGGCGGACCGGCTGCTCGCCTCGGTGGGCCTCGGCGGCCGGGCGCGGCACCTGCCCTCGACCCTCTCCGGCGGGGAGTGCCAGCGCGTCGCCCTGGCCCGCGCCCTTGCCAACCGGCCCCGCCTGCTGCTCGCGGACGAGCCGACCGGGAACCTCGACGAGGCCTCGGGCGCCGCGGTGATGGACCTGCTTCTCGGCCTGGCCCGGGAGCAGGGCGCGGCGGTCCTCCTCGTCACGCATTCCCGCTCCCACGCCGCCCGCTGCGACCGGCGGCTGGTCCTGAGGGGCGGCCTGCTCGGCCTGGGTTGAGCGCGGGTCGGGTTTGACAAACCGGCCCGGCGCGGCTCGGTGGGGTTCCCCATGCCCAACACCCTCTCGCCCTCGGAACTCTCCGCCGCCCTCGCCTGGCGCTATGCGACGAAGAAGTTCGACACCCGCCGCCTGCCCGCCTCCGCCTGGGAGGCCCTGGCCGCCAGCCTCGTGCTCGCGCCCTCGTCGTTCGGCCTCCAGCCCTGGCGCTTCCTCGTGGTCGAGAATCCCCAGCTGCGCGCCCGCCTGCGCGAGCACTCGTGGAACCAGTCCCAGGTGACCGACGCCTCCCACCTGGTGGTGTTCCTGCGGCGCGCGTCCACCGGCGAGGCCGAGGTCAACCGCCATATCGCGCGCATCGGCGAGGTTCGCGGAGTCCCCCTTGAGAAGCTGGAGGCCTACCGCCAGCTGATGGTGGCCAACGTGGCCCAGGGCAAGTCGGCCGAGGTCCAGCGCGAGTGGGCCGCGCGACAGGTCTACATCGCCCTGGGGCAGTTCATGGCGGCCGCGGCCGCGATGGGAATCGACACCTGTCCGCTCGAGGGCATCGACCCCGCGAGGTACGACGAGATCCTCGGGCTTGCCGGCTCGGGCCACGAGACGGTCGTGGCCTGCGCGGCGGGCTACCGCGCCGCGGACGACGCCTACGCCCAGGCGGCGAAGGTCCGCTACCCGGCGGGCGAGGTGCTGCGCACGGTCTGAGGCTCAGCGCAGCCAGCCGAGGAGGTCGTCGTCGCTGGCGAGCACCTCGGGGTCGCCGTACTCCGGCGAGAGCGCGACACGGTAGGACTCCTCGGCGAAGCGCCGGCAGTGCAGGAGCACGCGGGCCGATTGCCCCGGCGCGCGCACCAGGCGCCCCAGCGCCTGGTTGACCTTCCTCATGCCCGGGCGGATGTAGGCGAGGGCGAAGGGATCCTCGGCGCCGGCCTGCTCGAACATCCGGCGACGGGCCTCCTGCAGGGCGTTGACCTCCGGCAGGGCCGGGCCCACGACCACGGCCGAGCCGATCCGGCCTCCGAGCAGGTCGATGCCCTCGCCGAGGGCGCCGCCGACGATGAGGCAGAGCACGGATCCCGGGCGGAGGGACTGGTCGAGGAAGCGCGTCATGCCGTCGGGCCTGAGGCCTCGGGGCTGCATCGCCACCGGCGTGGAGGGGGAGGCCTCGCGCAGGGCCGCCGCGGCGGCCTCCGCGTAGCGATACGAGGGGAAGAAGGCGGCGACCGGCCCGTCGCGGCTGGCCAGCCGGGCGAGGGTCGCGGCGGTGGCGCCCAGGTGCCGGTCGCGCGAGCGGTAACGGGTGTCGACGCGCGCGTCGATGGCCACGCGGTAGGCGCCGTGCCGCCAGGGGGCGTGGGCCACGACGCGGTGAAGCGAGCCGGCCTCCAGGCCGCAGTCCGCGTCGAGGGCGCCGCGCGGTCCGGGCGTGCCCGAGAGCAGGAGACAGCGGCCCTGCCCGCGCAGGCGCTCGCCGATCGCGCGGGCCGCGCTCAGGCAGTCGAGCCGGAGCGTGGCCGGCTCGGGCGACCAGAGCAGCCAGCCGGAGTCGAGCGCGCCGAGGCGCGACTGCCAGTGCGGGGCCCCGGAGGCGACGCGGGCGGCGGCCTCGGGCAGGCTGTCGAGGTCGAGCGGCTCGGCGGCCGCGAGGGTCGCGAACCGGTCGGCATGGGCGGCGGCCTCGGCGCGGTCGTCGGGGTCGGCGGCGTCCGCCGCGGGGAGGCGCCCGAGGAAGGAGGCCCAGCCGTGGAGGGCGTCGACCCACTCGCGCGGGGCGCGGGCCGCGCCGAGGGCGTGCGCGGCGTCGACCGCCGCCTGGGCGGTGATGCCGAGGGAGAGGCAGTCGGCGACGCGTTCCGGGAGGTTGTGCGCCTCGTCGACGACCAGGACGTGCTCGGACTCGTCCCACCCCGGAAGGAGCTCGAGCGCGGGGCGCTGGGCCGGGGCGAAGACGTAGTTGTAGTCGCAGATGAGGACGTCGGCCTCCGCGGCCATGGCCTTGCTGATCAGCCAGGGCGGGACGCGGGCGAGGCGCCCGAGCTGGCGGACCATCCCGAGGTCGGCGCCCGACTCGAGCAGCCGGGCGGCGTCGATGCCCGCCTTGGCCCAGTTGCGACGGATGTCGGCGGGGTCGTCGGGCATGCCCTCGAGCTCATGCTCCGCGCGCGGCCGCAGCACCAGGGCGCGCAGCTCGCGGGGTCCGGCGAGACGGCGAAGCTCGGTCATCACCTGGAGCTGGCCGGTGCCCTTGCCGGTGAGGTAGGCGAGCTTGGTCGCCCGTCCCGAGCGGAGCAGGGCGAGCCCGTGGCGGAGGGCGGCGGAGGTCTTGCCGAATCCGGTGGGGGCGACGAGGAGCCGCAGGGCAAGCCCGGCGGTGGCGTCGAGCTCGGCCCCCGCCTCCAGCCACTCCGGGCGTGGCTCGGCGAACGGCAGCCGGTCGGGCAGGGCGAGCAGGCGGGCGTGGCCGGCGCGTCGGTTCTCCGCATGGGCGGCGATGAGCTCGGCCTGGGCTTGCAGCGCCCGCTCGTCCTCGTCGCCCAGGGCG
>JAURJZ010000053.1 GCA_030831965.1 Verrucomicrobiota bacterium | reverse complement strand
CTTCTGGTACGTCCGCGCCGACGCCGGCTACGACAACGTCCGCAACCTCGACCTCATCGCCCTCGGCTCCGCCGGCCTCGGCCGCCGTTTCCTCAAGGACGACCGCGGCTCGCTCGATCTCCGCGCCGGCCTCGGCTACCGCCGCGAGGAGGGCGCGGCCGGCGTCGCGGATGTCAGCGCCGCCGCGCTCGACGCCGGCCTCAACCTCGGGCGCGACCTCGGCTGGGGTCGGCTTCGCATCCAAATCGACCTCGTGCCGTCCCTCGAGGACCTCGCCGACCTGACCCTGCGCCACGAGGCCTCCCTCGAGCTGCTCGGCAAGGCCAGCCCCCTCTCCCTGAGCCTCGGGCTTCTCCAGGATTACCGCTCCGAGGCTCCCGTCGGCGAGGAGAAGCTTCAGAACACCTATTTCGTCCGCCTGGTCTACCGCTGGGACTGACGCCCAATCCCTTCCCCCGCCATGCTCAGCGAGTTCAGGAAGTTCATCCTCCGCGGCAATGTCCTCGACCTTGCCGTCGCCGTCATCGTCGGCGCCGCCTTCGGCGCCATCGTCACCTCCCTCATCACCGACCTCGTCACGCCCCTCCTCCTCCAGCCCGCCATGGAGGTCCTCGGCGTCGCCGAGCTCGAGAAGGTCCAGTGGCGCGGCATCAAGTACGGCAAGTTCCTCGCCTCCGTCATCACCTTCCTCGCCACCGCCTTCATCGTTTTCCTCCTGATCCAAGCCGCCCGCCGGCTCAAGGCCACCGAGGAGGCCAAACCTACCCCTCCCTCCCAGCCATCACGCCAGGAACAACTCCTCGAGGAAATCCGCGATCTGCTTCGGAAGCGCTAGTTCGAAATTGACCAAAAAACGACAATCAGCAGACAACTTTGCGTTTTTTTAATCAAAATACCCCATTTTGCATTTTTTAGTCCAATTAAAGCACCTACCCCACCCCTTGGCACGGCGGGTGCTCATTATTGGCACATTCTTACCACAACCATGAGCGCTCATCCCTCCCGCATCCACGCGATCGCCTCGATCGCCGCCCAGCCCCGTCTCGCGGGCACCTTCGACTTCCGGTCGGAGAAGCTCGACCTCATCTACGGCCAAAACGTCTTCTCCCTCGACAAGATGGAGAAGCGCCTGCCCAAGGGCGTCTTCAAGTCCCTCAAGAACGCCATCGAGAACGGCGCCAAGATCGACAACAGCGCGGCCGACATCGTCGCCGCCGCCATGAAGGACTGGGCCCTCGAGCGCGGCGCCACCCACTACGCCCACGTCTTCTATCCCCTGACCGGCTCGACCGCCGAGAAGCACGACACCTTCTTCGAGCCCTCCGGTTCCGGCACCCTCGCCCAGTTCTCCGGCAAGGCCCTCATCCAGGCCGAGCCCGACGCCTCGTCCTTCCCCAACGGCGGCCTGCGCGCCACCTTCGAGGCCCGCGGCTACACCGCGTGGGACGTCACCTCGCCCGCCTACATCTTCGACACCGAGAACGGCTCCACCCTCTGCATCCCCACCGCCTTCGTCTCCTGGACCGGCGAGGCCCTCGACAAGAAGACCCCGCTCCTCCGCTCGATGGCCGCGCTCAACCGCGCCGCGCGCCGCCTGCTCAAGCTCTTCGGCCACGAGGAGCCCGGCTACATCGCCGCCACCGCCGGCCCCGAGCAGGAGTACTTCCTCATCGATTCCCGCCTCTACCACCTCCGCCCCGACCTCTACACCTGCGGCCGCTCCCTCTTCGGCGCCCGGCCGGCCAAGGGCCAGGAGTTCGAGGACCAGTACTTCGGCACCATCCCCGCCCGCGTCCTCGCCTGCATGATGGAGGCCGAGCTGGAGTGCTTCAAGCTGGGGATCCCCATCAAGACCCGCCACAACGAGGTCGCGCCCGCCCAGTTCGAGGTCGCCCCGATCTACGAGACCGCCAACGTCGCCCACGACCACCAGATGCTCACCATGACGGTGCTGAAGAGCGTCGCGGCCAAGCACGGGTTCGTCTGCCTCCTCGCCGAGAAGCCCTTCGCCGGCGTCAACGGATCGGGCAAGCACGTCAACTGGTCGCTCGGCGGCGCCAAGGTCGGCAACCTCCTCGAGCCCGGCTCCAACCCCCACGACAACTCCCAGTTCATCGCCTTCACCACCGCCGTCATCCGCGCGGTCGACCTCCACCAGGGCCTGCTCCGCGCCACCGTCGCCTCGGCCGGCAACGACCACCGCCTCGGCGCCAACGAGGCCCCGCCCGCCATCATCTCGATCTACCTCGGCGACATGCTCGCCGACGTCTTCGAGCAGCTGCGCAAGAGCGGCAGTGCCAAGACGTCGAAGTCCGGCGGCACCATGCAGCTCGGCGTCGACTCCCTCCCCGTCCTGCCCAAGGACGCCGGCGACCGCAACCGCACCAGCCCGTTCGCCTTCACCGGCAACAAGTTCGAGTTCCGCGCTGTCGGCTCCTCGTTCTCCATCGCCGGCCCGCTCGTCGCGCTCAACACCATCGTCTCCGACTCCATCGAGTTCATGTGCGACCGGCTCGAGGCCGCGGCCAAGGGCCGGAAGGGCGACTTCAACGCCGCCCTCGCCAGCGTGGTCAAGGAGGTCCTCGAGAAGCACCACCGCATCATCTTCAACGGCAACGGCTACTCCGAGGCCTGGCACAAGGAGGCGGGCAAGCGCGGCCTGAAGAACCTGCGCACCACCCCCGACGCGCTCCCCGAGATCGCCGCCGCCTCCACCGTCGAGGTCTTCGAGCGCCAGGGCGTGCTCTCCCGCCGCGAGCTCGAGTCCCGCGAGGAGATCTACACCCACTCCTACGTGCTCAGCGTCGGCACCGAGTCCAAGCTCACCCTCGAGATCGGCCGCACCGTCATCCTCCCCGCGGCCTACGCGCACGCCCGCGACCTCGCCGCCTCGCAGGACGCCCTCAAGGCCGCCGGCGGCAAGTCCGCCGCCAAGGCCCTCAAGGTCGTGGCCAAGCTGACCGACGAGCTCGCCGACGCCCTCGACGCCCTCGAGAAGCTGCGCGACCAGGCCATGCCCGACACCCACGTCGCCGCCCGCCACGCCGTGACCAAGGTGCTGCCCGCCATGCTGCGCGTCCGCGCCGCCGCCGACAGCCTCGAGGAGATCGTGGCCGACGCCCACTGGCCCCTGCCCACCTACCAGGAGCTGCTCTTCCTCCGCTGAGCGCCACCCGGTCCGCCCAGGGGCCGCCCGCAAGGGCGGCCCTTTTGTTTCCCCCGTCCCGGGCCCGACCGACAAAAAACCCGGCCGGGCGGCCGGGTTCCTCGGTGAGGGGCCGTCAGGCCCGCCTCACTTGTTCTCCCACTTCTTGCGGAGGTAGGCGTTGAAGTCCTTCACCTTGCGCTTGCGGCGGCGGCGGGTGGTGGGCTTCTCGTAGCCGCGCTTGGCGCGGGCGTCCTTGATGATGTTCTCGCGGTCGACCTTCTTCTTCAGCCGGCGGAGGGCCTTGTCGACGGCCTCTCCCTTGCGAATCTTGATTTCAACAGCCATGGGTGTGAGGGGCGAGGGAAAGGGCAGGGTGGGGGCGGGGTCAACCCCGAAACCGAGGGGTCGCCGACCGCCCGGTCCGGACACTCGGCGCTTGCCGCCACTCCGGGCGGGGACAAGTCTGACCCTCACCCCGCCGATGTATCTCAAGGAAATCGTCGCCCACGGCTTCAAGAGCTTCGCCGACCGCACCCGCATCGGGCTCGGCCCGGGGATGACCGCCGTGGTCGGGCCCAACGGCTGCGGGAAATCCAACATCGTCGACGCCATCCGCTGGGTCCTCGGCGAGCAGAGCGCCAAGTCGCTCCGCGGCGCCTCCATGCAGGACGTCATCTTCGCCGGCACCGACACCCGCAAGGCCCTCCCGATCTGCGAGGTCGAGCTCACCTTCGCCGACTGCGAGAAGGAGCTCGGCACCCAGTTCGCCGAGGTCGCCGTCATGCGCCGCCTCCACCGCGAGGGCGCCAGCGACTACTTCCTCAACGGCAAGCCCTGCCGCCTGAAGGACATCCAGCGCCTCTTCATGGACACCGGCGTCGGCCGGATGTCCTACTCCTTCATGGTGCAGGGGCAGATCGACCAGATCCTCTCCGCCAACCCCGCCGAGCGCCGCTACCTCTTCGAGGAGGCCGCCGGCATCACGCGCTACAAGGCGCAGCGCAAGGAGGCCCTCGCCAAGCTCGCGCTCGTCGAGCAGAACCTCGCCCGCGCCACCGACGTCGTCGAGGAGGTCGCCCGCCAGATCGCCTCCCTCAAGCGCCAGGCCGCCAAGGCCCTCCGCTACCGCCGCCTCCGCCACCGCCTCGCCCACCTCGACCTCGCCTGGCAGGGCCACCAGTGGTCCGAGCGTCGCGCCCGCCTCATCGAGCTCGAGTCGGGCGTCGCCGCCGCCCGCGACGAGGCCTCGTCCCTCGGCGCCGCCCTTGCCGGCCGCGAGGCCGCCCTCGCCGAGGCCAAGGCCGCGCGCGCCGAGGCCGCCGAGCGCATCCAGGCCGCCCAGCAGGCCCTCTACGAGCTCCGCGCCGCGCGCGACGCCGCCGAGGGCGAGGGCCGCACCGCCGCCCTCCGCGCCGACGACCTCCTCGCCCGCGCCGCCGAGGTCCGCCGCGAGGCCGCCGGCGCCTCCGCCGAGCTCGCCGAGCTCGACGCCCGCCTCTCCGGCGGCGCCGCCGAGAAGGACGCCCGCGCCGGCGAGGTCTCCCAGGCCGACACCGCCTTCCGCGAGCGCATGGACCAGGCCGAGGAGGCCGCCCGCCGACTCGCCGCCGCCGAGTCCGCCCTCCGCCAGCACCGCCAGGACCTCCTCATGGCCGAGGGCGAGATCACCCGCCACCGGGCCGACGTCACCAACCTCGAGGTCGACCTCCGCAGCTTCCAGGCCCGCCGCTCCGCCCTCGCCGACGCCCTCTACCAGGCCCGAGACGAGCGCGCCGCCGCCGAGCGCCGCGCCGCCGACGGCGCCACCGTCGTCTCCCGCCTCCACGCCGAGTCCGAGGCCGCCCGCGCCGCCGAGCAGGGCGCCGAGGACCGCGGCCGGGCGCTCGTCGCCGAGTTCCGCGCCCTCCAGCAGTCCATCGCCGAGCAGGACCGCGCCGTCGCCAAGCTCTCCGCCCACCTCGCCCTCCTCGAGCAGATGCAGGGGCGCCTCGAGGGCTTCTCCGACGGCGCCAAGGCCATCCTCCGCGGCGAGCTCGCCGACGCCGTCCCCGCCGGCAAGGCCGCCGCCCTCTCCGCCCTCGTCGAGATCGCCGACACCGCCCTCGCCCCCGCCCTCGAGTCCCTCCTCGGCGCCGCCAGCGAGGCCGTCGCGCTCGACAGCGCCGACTTCGTCCCCGGCCTCGTCGGCCGCCTCGCCGAGCGCGACCTCGGCCGCGCCGTCTTCCACGTCCCCGCCCCCGCCCCCGCCCGCCCCGCCGGCCTCCCCGCCTGGCTCACCCCCGCCGCCGACGCCGTCCGCCCCCGCCTCGCGGCCGCCGAGCCCCTCGTGCGCAGCCTCTTCGCCGGCTGCCACCTCTGCCCCTCGCTCCCCGACTTCCTCGCCTGGTGGCGCGCCAACCCGGGCTTCGAGTTCCTCCTCGTCGCCACCCCCGCGGGCGATTTGGTCGACCGGCGCGGCCTCGTCTACGCCGGCCGCCGCGTCTCCCCCGACGAGGCGGCGCGCGGCGTCTTCTCCCGCGAGGCCGAGATCCGCGAGGGCAAGGCCCGACTCCACGCCGAGAACGACCGCCTGACCGCCCTCAACGAGCGCGCCATGGCCCTCCAGGCGGAGATCGACGCCAACGAGGCCGACCGCGCGGCCCGCCGCGAGGCTTTCCAGGTCGCCACCCGCGAGCACTCCGTCGCCGCCGCCGACGAGCGGGCCGCGCGCGCCGCGCTCGCCGCCGCCGACGAGCGCATCGCCCGCGACCAGCGCCAGCACGAGGAGCTCGAGGCCTCGCAGGCCGACGCCACCACCCGGCTCGACCGCGCCAAGGGCGCCCTCGCCGCCAAGGAGCACGCCATCGAGGACCACCGCCGCGGCATCGCCGGCGGCGAGGCCGCCGTTGAGTCCCGCCGAGCCGAGGCCGAGTCCGCCCGCCAGGCCCTCGGCGAGTTCCGCCTCGGGCTGGCCGAGCGCCGCCAGCTCCTCGAGCTCGCCGACCGCGCCGTCGCCGAGCTCCAGCAGCGCCGCCGCGAGACCCTCGCCCGCCAGGAGTCCCGCCAGCGCGAGGCCGCCTCGGCCGACGAGCAGGTCGCCGCCCTCCGCTCGGCCGCCGACGAGTGCGGGCGCCGGGCCGCCGACGCCGGCGCGCGCGCCGACGCCGCCGCGGCCGCCCTCGAGGCCGGGCGGGCCGCCCAGGCCGCGCGCGAGCAGGCCCTCGACGCGGAGGAGCAGGCCCTTTCCGGCGAGCGCGAGCGCCGCCGCGAGGCCGAGGCGCGCCTCGCGTCCCTCAGCGTCGCCCTCGCCGAGGTCACCTCCCAGTGCGGCTTCATCGCCGAGAAGGTCCTCGCCGAGCACCAGCTCGACGTCGCCACGGTCGACTGGCGCCGCCAGCTCTGGCTCGCCGACGAGCCCTTCGAGCCCTCCGCCGGCCTCGGCGAGCTCGAGGACGACGAGGAGGGCGCCCCCGCCGAGACCCCGGCCCCCCGCGCCGCCCGCGGCGAGCCCTCGGCCGACGACCTCGCCGCCCTCGACGCCGCCGACTGGCCCCCGCTCGTCCGCGAGATCTCCGCCCTCCGCGAGCGCCTCGCCGGCATGGGCGCCGTCAACCTCGTGGCCGTCGAGGAGTACGCCTCCCTCCGCCAGCGCCACGACTTCCTCAAGGCCCAGGGCGACGACCTCTGGAAGTCCAAGGAGGAGCTGGTCAAGGCCATCGACGAGATCAACGCCACCTCCCTCCAGCTCTTCACCGACACCTTCGAGCAGGTCCGGCGCAACTTCGCCTTCACCTTCGAGCGCCTCTTCAGCGGCGGCCGGGCCGACCTCCACCTCGTCCAGGCCGAGGACGTGCTCGACAGCGGCATCGAGATCATCGCCCAGCC
Source organism: Verrucomicrobiota bacterium (assembly GCA_030831965.1). Classification (GTDB taxonomy): domain Bacteria; phylum Verrucomicrobiota; class Verrucomicrobiia; order Opitutales; family UBA953; genus UBA8828. Next base: position 11,301 of record JAURJZ010000053.1, on the reverse strand, counting down.
CCCCGGCACCAAGCTCCGCGGCATCTCGCTGCTCTCCGGCGGCCAGCGCACCATGACCGCCGTCGCCCTCCTGTTCGCCATCTACATGGTCAAGCCCTCGCCGTTCTGCGTGCTCGACGAGCTCGACGCGCCGCTCGACGACGTCAACGTCAGCCGCTTCACCGACATCGTCCGCGAGTTCACCCGGCACTCCCAGTTCCTCGTCATCACCCACAAGAAGGGCACCGTCGCCGCCGCCGACGCCATCTTCGGCGTGACCATGCAGGAGAAGGGCGTCACCCGGGTCTACTCGATGCGCTTCAACCGCGAGCGCAACGAGGCCGAGGCCGCCCCCGCCGCGCGCTGACCCCGCTTGCCTTCCCGCCGGGGCGGGGTAGGGTGTCCGTCCCCGCCATGACCCGCCTCGCCCTGCTCCTGGTCGCCGCCGTCGCGGCGGCCCAGAAGGCGCCCCTCGTCACCGACCCGCGCCCCCTCGACCGCTCCCGTCCCGGGGCGAGCCACGCCGACATGCTCGCCCGCGTCACCCCCGCCGTGGTCAGCGTCCGCCTCGCCCTCGAGGTCGCCGAGGCCGACCTCCGCCGCGTCCCCGTGCCCAACCCCCGGCTCGTCCGCCGCGACCCCGCCACGGGCAAGTTCCTCGTCCCCGTCACCCTCGGCTCCGGCGTCGTCGTCCACCCCTCCGGCGTCATCATCACCAACAACCACGTCGTCACCGCCCAGGGCCAGGTCATCTCCCGCGTCGCCATGGTCCAGTTCGCCGACGGGCGCGACCTCCGCGGCACCCTCGTCGGCGCCGACAGCCGGACCGACATCGCCGTGATCAAGGTCGACGCCAAGGACCTACCCCACGTCCGCTTCGCCGACAGCGACCAGCTCCGCGTCGGCGACGTCGTCTTCGCCATCGGCAACCCGCTCGACGTCGGCCTCAGCGTCTCCGAGGGCATCGTCTCCGGCCTCGGCCGCAACAACCTCAGCCTCCGCGGCGGGCCCGACTACCAGGACTTCATCCAGACCAGCGCCCCCATCAACCCGGGCAACTCCGGCGGCGCGCTGGTCGACGCCGAGGGCCGCCTTGTCGGCATCAACACCGCCGTCCGCGCCGACGGCGCCGGCATCGGCTACGCCGTCGCCGGCAACCTCGCCCGCTTCATCGCCGAGTCCCTCGTCGAGCGCGGCGCCGTCGTCCGCGGCTACGTCGGCGCCGTCGGCGAGGACGTCCCCTTCGCCGACGCCGTGCGCCTCGGCGCCTCCCGCGGCCAGGCCGCCCGCATCACCCAGGTCAGCCCCGCCTCCCCCGCCGAGCGCGGCGGCTTCCGCGAGGGCGACCTCGTCACCGCCGTCAACGGCTTCCCCATCGCCGGCTGGAGCGAGCTCCGCCTCGTCATCTCCGGGCTCCGCCCGGGCACCCGCGCCGACTTCTCCGTCCTCCGCGACGGCAAGCCCCTCCGCCTCAGCGTCCCCATCGAGGAGCGCCCCAAGGGCTACTGACCCATGCCCGCCCGCCTGCTCACCCTCGCCAGCGGGCGAGTCCCCCTCGGCCCCAGGTTGCTCGCCTGGACCGCCCTCGCGCTCCTCCTCGCCGCCTGGGTCGTTCTGGACCCCGGCCACCGCGCCACCCCGCGCCTGCTCCCCGCCCCGCCCGAGACCTTCCTCCTGCCTCCCCGGTCCCCATGGGTCGAGCGCGCCGAGCTCGGCGACCCCTCCGGCCTCTTCCTCCGCGCCCCCTCGCTCGTCGCCGACGTCCCCGTCACCGCCCAGCCCGAGGCCAATCCCTTCCTCGCCTACGGTCCTGATTTGCGCACCCAGCCCGGACAACCCCTCGCCGCCCTCCCGACAGCCAGCAAGGCAAGTCCCCCGCCCGCCCCAGCCCTCCTTCTCCAGCCCGAGGCCTACCCCCTGCGCACGCTGGGGCAAACCGCCAATTCCACCCCCCCCACTCCCAGGCGGCCCACTGGGGAGGTTTTTTCAGATTCTGGTGAAGTCTTGTTGAGGGTGGAGATTTCCGATGGTCCTCACCTTTTAAAAATTCATAAACTTATAAATAACAATGGCTTAAGTTTAAAAAGCCCCTCGGAGTTCCGAATGGGAATCGACGCTTTCGGCCTTCAGTCCAGGCCTTTTCTCACCCAGTCCTCGGGCGATTCCGGTCTCGATCAAGCCGCCCTCGAGTGGGCTGTTTCCCAGCCCTGGGCGAGCCGTCTCCCCCCAGGGTCTTACCGCCTTCGAGTCGGTCCTTGAGCCCCGGGGAAGACCCCTGTCAAATCCCCGTCAAAAATCCGCTTGACGGTGGCGCAGCCGGTCTTCATCAACCCCCTTCCTTTGCGCGGAGCGCCCCTGTAGCTCAGTTGGTAGAGCGCGTCCTTGGTAAGGACGAGGTCGGCGGTTCAAATCCGCTCGGGGGCTCCACCACTTTCACCACCACCACAAACCACCACCCTCCCACCCGCACCACCATGGCCAAAGAGAAGTTCAACCGCACCAAGCCCCACGTCAACGTCGGCACCATCGGTCACATCGACCATGGCAAGTCGACCACGACCGCGGCCATCGTCGCCGTCCAGGCGCGCAAGGGCCTCGCCCAGAACCGCTCCTACGCCGAGATCACCAAGGGCGGCACCGTCCGCGACGCCACCAAGACCGTGACCATCGCCGCCTCCCACGTCGAGTACGAGTCCAACAACCGCCACTACGCCCACGTCGACTGCCCGGGCCACGCCGACTTCGTCAAGAACATGATCACCGGCGCCGCGCAGATGGACGGCGCCATCCTCGTCGTCTCCGCCGCCGACGGCGTCATGCCCCAGACCCGCGAGCACATCCTGCTCGCCCGCCAGGTCGGCGTGCCCAAGATCGTCGTCTGGCTCAACAAGGTCGACCTCTCCGAGCCCGACCTCATCGACCTCGTCGAGATGGAGGTCCGCGACCTCCTCAACAAGTACCAGTACGACGGCGACAAGGCCAAGATTGTCCGCGGCTCCGCCACCGCCGCCCTCGAGGCCAAGCCCGAGGGTGAGCAGGCCATCCAGAACCTGCTCGACGCCCTCGACTCCGAGATCCCCGAGCCCAAGCGCGAGGTCGACAAGCCCTTCATGATGTCCGTCGAGGACGTCTTCTCCATCACCGGCCGCGGCACCGTCGTGACCGGCCGCATCGAGCGCGGCGTCATCAAGGTCGGCGAGGAAGTCGAGATCGTCGGCCTCCGCGACACCCAGAAGACCACCGTGACCGGCGTCGAGATGTTCCGCAAGGAGCTCGACCAGGGCCAGGCCGGCGACAACGTCGGCCTCCTCGTCCGCGGCATCGAGAAGGCCCAGGTCGAGCGCGGCCAGGTCCTCGCCAAGCCCGGCACGATCAAGCCCCACACCCAGGCCAAGGCCCAGATCTACGTCCTCAAGGCCGACGAGGGCGGCCGCCACACCTCGTTCACCAACAACTACCGCCCGCAGTTCTTCTTCGGCACCTGCGACGTCACCGGCACCGTCATCCTGCCCCAGGGCACCGAGATGGTGATGCCCGGCGACAACGTCACCATCACCATCGAGCTCGGCAAGGCCGTCGCGATGGAGAAGGGCCAGCGCTTCGCCCTCCGCGAGGGCGGCAAGACCATCGGCGCCGGCCAGATCCTCGACATCGTCAAGTGACCGCCGCCTGAAACCCACCTGCGGTGATGCCGCGGGGCCCGCGAGGGCCCTTGCGGCATCGTCGCTTCAACCAACCCACCCTTAGGACGGTAGCTCAATTGGCAGAGTAGCGGTCTCCAAAACCGTTGGTTGTGGGTTCGACTCCCACCCGTCCTGCCACCTCACCCAACCCTCCATGCTCCGCCTCCTCGGCAACCTCCGCGCCTTCTGGAACGAGACCCTCTCCGAGGTCTTCGTCAAGTCGTCGTGGCCGACGGGACGCGAGCTGGTCCACTCCACCCTCGTGGTCACCGCCCTCGTCGCCCTCGCCGGCGCCGTGGTCGTGCTCTGCGACCTCTCCCTCGCCGGCCTGGTGCAGTACGCCACCGGGCTCGTCCGCTGAGACCCCGACCATGTCCGAAGCCTCCCGCGCCCCCGTCTCCAGCCAGGCCCTCTGGTACACCCTCCAGACCTTCTCCAACAACGAGGCGAAGGTGAAGCGCGCCATCGAGCGCGCCATGGCCGCCGACGACGCCGTCCGCGGCGCCATCGAGCAGGTCCTGATGCCCGAGCGCACCGTCAAGGAGACCCGCAACCGCAAGGAGAAGCAGACCAAGGTGAAGCTCTACCCGAGCTACCTCTTCATCCGCGCCCGCCTCGGCACCGCCGACGGCGAGCTCGACGAGTACACCTGGAGCTTCCTCCGGCAGCTCGACGGCGTGATGGGCCTCATCGGCGGCGACAACCCCGTCGCCCTCAAGGAGGCCGAGATTCGCTCCATCCTCGAGCAGGTCGAGGAGAACGAGAACAAGGTCCTGCCCAAGGTCAGCTTCGCCGTCGGCGAGCGCGTCAAGATCACCGACGGGCCCATGATGAACCTCTCCGGCACCGTCGACAGCACCGACGCCGACCACGGCAAGCTCCAGGTCTCGGTCGACATCTTCGGCCGCCCCACCCCCGTCGAGCTCGAGTTCTGGCAGGTCGAGCGCGACGACCGCTCCTGATTCCCCCTTCCTCCCAACCTTAAACCCGCACCAACATGGCCAAGAAAGTCGTCGGCGAGATCCGCCTCCAGCTCCCCGCCGGGGCTGCCAACCCCGCCCCTCCCGTCGGCCCCGCCCTCGGCGCCAAGGGCGTCAACATCATGGCGTTCTGCAAGGAGTTCAACGCCCGCACCAAGGACCAGGCCGGCCTCATCCTGCCCGTCATCATCTCCGTCTACCAGGACAAGTCCTTCACCTTCATCCTCAAGTCGCCCCCCGCCTCCGTCCTCCTCAAGAAGGCCGCGAAGATCGAGTCCGGCGCCGCCGTGCCCAACCGCGACAAGGTCGGCAAGGTCACCCGCAAGCAGGTCCTTGAGATCGTCGAGCTCAAGAAGAAGGACCTCAACGCCGTCAACCCCGAGCACGCCGCCCGCATGATCGAGGGCACCGCCCGCTCGATGGGCATCGAGATCGTCGGCTGACCCCTTTCCACCCAACCCAAACCCCCACACTGCTACCCGCAGGAGACCCCAAGTCGCCATGAACACCCAAGCCAGCAAGCGCTACCGGGAGGCCGCCAAGGCCGCCGACCTCGCGCAAACCTACTCCGTCGCCCAGGCCGCGGAGATCCTCAAGAAGATGCCCTCGGCCAAGTTCGACGAGACCGTCGAGATCTCGGCCTGCCTCGGCGTCGACCCCAAGCAGTCCGACCAGATGGTCCGCGGCACCGTCTCCCTGCCCGCCGGCTCGGGCAAGAAGATCCGCGTCATCGTCTTCACCGAGAATCCCCAGGAGGCCCTCGCCGCCGGCGCCGACGCCGCCGGCCTCAACGACCTCATCGACAAGGTCCTCGGCGGCTGGATGGACTTCGACGTCGCCGTCTCCACCACCCCCGCGATGAAGGACGTCCGCAAGGTCGCCCGCGTCCTCGGCCCCCGCGGCCTCATGCCCAACCCCAAGTCGGGCACCGTCACGGACGACGTCCCGAAGACCCTCGCCGAGGTCAAGGCCGGCCGCGTCGAGTTCAAGATGGATAAGACCGCCAACGTCGTCATCGTCGTGGGCAAGAAGTCCTTCGCCGCGGACAAGCTGCAGGCCAACATCGCCGCCGCGCTCGGCGCCCTCGCCAAGGCCCAGCCCGCCGGCTTCGTCGGCCCCCGCTTCGTCAAGTCCGTCACCCTCAGCTCCACCATGAGCCCGGGCATCCGCATCGAGCTGCGCGCCGTCGCCGCCCCCGCCGCCTGACCCGCCCCGCAATCCCCCCGAACGCACCGACACCCATGCGCGCCGAAAAGCAATTCCTCGTCGACGAAGTCGCCGGCCACCTCGCCAAGTCGAGCTACCTCCTGGTGGCCAACTTCACCGGCGTCACCGTCAAGGACGCGACCGACATCCGCAACCAGCTCCGCCCCCTCGGGGCCGAGTACCACGTGGTCAAGAACAGCATCCTGTCCATCGCGGCCAGGCAGGCCAAGCTGCCCGACCTCGACGGCCACCTGTCCGGCCACACCGCCCTCGTCACCGGCGGCGACAACCCCTCCGGCGTCGCCAAGGTCCTGGTGAAGTTCTTCAAGGACTTCTCCAAGCTCGAGGTCAAGGCCGGCGTCCTCGACGCCAGGCTCCTCTCCGCGAAGGACATCGAGGCCCTCTCCAAGCTGCCCTCCCTCGAGGTCATCCGGGCCCAGCTCCTCGCCCTCCTCTCCACCCCGGCCACCTCCGTGGTCCGGATCCTCGTCGCCAAGAGCGAGGCCGCCGAGAAGGCCGCCTCCCCCGCCGCCTGAACCCCCTTTCCGCCGGATCCGGGCCGAGTCGGCCCGGGCGAGGCGGGGAAACCAACCCAAACCCAACCCAACCCACCAACGAACCCTGGTTCGGGGCCCCGGCCCTCAAATGACCCTCGCGGGTCGCGAACCGTTCAAGGAACCACCAACATGAGCAACATCACCAAGGAACAAGTCGTCGAGTGGCTGAGCGCCCAGTCGGTCATCGACATCGCCGCCCTCGTCAAGGACCTCGAGGCCAAGTGGGGCGTCAGCGCCGCCGCCCCCGTGGTCGCCGTCGCCGCCGGCGGCGCCGCCGAGGCCGGAGCCCCCGCCGAGGAGAAGACGTCCTTCGACGTCATCCTCAAGGAGAAGGGCCCCAACGCCATCAACGTCATCAAGGAGGTCCGCGCCATCACCGGCCTCGGCCTCAAGGAGGCCAAGGACCTCGTGGAGAGCGCGCCCAAGCCCGTCAAGGAGGGCGTCACCAAGGACGAGGCGAAGGACCTGGAGGCCAAGCTCAAGGCCGCCGGCGCCGTCGTCGAGGTCAAGTGACGTCCCCCGCGCTCCCGCGCGCCGCCTGAGAGCGGGGCGCGGCCGGACCCTCCGGGTCCGTCCCGCCCCCCGCTGATTCCCAACGGCCGCCCCGTCCGAAACGGGGCAAACCACCTTCCAAGCCCACCACCGCCTTCCCGCCATGTCCAACGAACGCAAGAATTTCGGCAAGCTCCGCGAGGTCATCCCTCCGCCGAACATGATCGAGAACCAGATCGTGTCCTTCCAGGAGTTCCTGCAGATGGAGACGCCCGCCGCCCAGCGCTCCAACGTCGGGCTCGAGTCCGTCTTCAAGGAGGTCTTCCCCGTCGAGAGCAACAACGGCAACTTCCGCCTCGAGTACCTCGACTACTCCCTGACCCCTCCCCGCATGGGCGAGCTCGAGTGCATCCGCGAGGGCACCACCTACGCCGTCTCCCTCCTCCTCAAGCTCCGGCTGGTCGAGAAGGGCGCCTTCAAGGACGAGGAGATCCTCATGGGCGACCTGCCCATGGTCACCGACCGCGGCTCCTTCATCATCAACGGCGCCGAGCGCGTCGTCGTCTCCCAGCTCCACCGCTCCCCCGGCATCGCCTTCGAGGAGGCGCCCCACACCAGCGGCAAGCTCCTCCACGCCTTCCGCATCATCCCCGACCGCGGCACCTGGATCGAGGTCCAGTTCGACCAGAACGACCTGCTCTGGGTCTACCTCGACCGCCGCCGCCGCCGCCGCAAGTTCCTCCTCACCACCCTCCTGCGCGCCTTCGGCTACAACCAGGACCGCGACATCCTCTCCCTCTTCTACGAGCAGCGCGAGCTGACGGTGAAGCAGGCCCTCGAGCTCAGCCCCGAGGAGCAGGCCCGCCTCGTCTTCGCCGACGACCAGGTCAACGTCACCCTCGGCAAGCCCATCGCCAAGCAGTACGACAAGCTCGACACCGCCACCCTCAAGGCCCTCCTCGCCTCCTCCGGCCCCAAGTCCCGCCTCGCCGTCTACGACACCGAGCCCGACGGCGGCGCCATCATCCTCGCCCTCCGCAAGGACACCGAGGGCAACGGCATCAAGAACGAGGAGGACGCCGTGAAGGAGATCTTCCGCAAGCTCCGCCCCGGCGAGCCCGTCAACACGAAGAGCGCCAAGGCGCACATGCACCGCCTCTTCCAGGACCCCCTTCGCTACGACCTCGGCCGCGTCGGCCGCTACAAGCTCAACCAGAAGCTCGGCCACCGGGCGGAGGCCGCCAAGCCCTTCCGCAACAAGCAGGAGGAGGCCGAGGCCGAGCTCCGCTCCCGCACCATCGACAAGGACGACATCGTCGCCGCCACCAAGCAGCTCTTCCTGCTCCGCCGCGGCAAGATGCACATCGACGACATCGACCACCTCGGCTCCCGCCGCGTCCGCAACGTCGGCGAGCTCCTCGCCAACCAGTGCCGCGCCGGCCTCAAGAACGTCGTCAAGACGGTCAAGGCCCGCATCAACGAGTACGACCAGTCCGTCGACTCCCTCACCCCCCAGAAGCTGGTCAACCCCAAGCCCTTCGGCAACGCCATCCGCGAGTTCTTCCAGCGCAGCCAGCTCTCGCAGCTGATGGACCAGATCAACCCCCTGGCCGAGCTCACCCACAAGCGCCGCCTCTCCGCCCTCGGGCCGGGCGGCCTCAACCGCGACCGCGCCGGCTTCGAGGTGCGCGACGTCCACCCCTCCCACTACGGCCGCATCTGCCCGATCGAGACCCCCGAGGGTCCCAACATCGGCCTCATCAACTCCCTCTCGACCTACGCCCGCATCAACCCCTACGGCTTCATCGAGGCGCCCTACCGCAAGGTCGTCCGCGGCAAGGTCACCGACCGCGTCGAGTACATGACCGCCGACCAGGAGGAGCGCTTCAAGGTCGCCCAGGCCAACTCCGTGGTCGAGAAGGACGGCCGCCTCCGCGGCCCCGTCACCTGCCGCGTCATCGACGACATCCAGGAGCTCGACCCCGAGGACGTCGACTACATGGACGTCTCCCCCCAGCAGGTCGTCTCCGTCGCCGCCGGCCTCATCCCCTTCCTCGAGCACGACGACGCCAACCGCGCGCTCATGGGCTCCAACATGCAGCGCCAGGGCGTGCCCCTCGTCCTGACCGAGGCGCCCTACGTCGGCACCGGCCTCGAGCGCCGCGTCGCCATCGACTCCAAGACCGTCGTGGTGGCCGAGGGCCCCGGCATCGTCGCCGCCGTCGACGCCCGCCGCATCCTCGTGACCAAGGACGGCGAGGCCACCCCCGCCCAGCTCGACAACCGCAAGCTCCGCTCCAACCCGGAGAAGGGCCTCTGGGTCTACGACCTCCGCAAGTTCCTCAAGACCAACTCCAACACCTGCTTCAACCAGCGGCCCATCGTGGCCCGCGGCCAGAAGGTCAGGGCCGGCGACGTCATCGCCGACGGCGCCGCCACCGACCAGGGCGAGCTCGCCCTCGGCCGCAACGTGCTCGTCGCGTTCATGCCCTGGAACGGCTACAACTTCGAGGACGCCATCCTCCTCTCCGAGCGCCTGCTCAAGCAGGACACCTTCACCTCCATCCACATCGAGGAGTTCGAGGTGACCGCCCGCGACACCAAGCTCGGGCCCGAGCAGATCACGCGCGACATCCCCAACCTCTCCGAGACCGCCCTCCGCAACCTCAACCGCGACGGCGTCATCCGCATCGGCGCCGAGGTCCAGCCCGGCGACATCCTCGTCGGCAAGATCACCCCCAAGAGCGAGGGCGACCTCGCCCCCGAGGAGAAGCTCCTCCGCGCCATCTTCGGCGAGAAGGCCCGCGACGTGAAGGACACCTCCCTCGTCGTCCCCTCCGGCACCTCCGGCATCGTCATGGACGTCAAGGTCTCGTCCCGCACCGACGAGGACGACGGCAAGCTCGACGCCGCCGAGCAGCGCCGCGCCCTGAAGAAGGTCAACGAGGAGCACCGCACCCTCGAGTCCAAGCTCCGCGAGGAGATGACGGACACCCTCTCCAACTTCCTCCTCGGCGAGAAGATCCCCCTCGACGTCCGCAACTCCGACACGGGCGAGGAGATCATCCCCGCCAACCGCAAGATCACCAAGACCCTCCTCCGCCGCCTCGCCTCCGTCTCGCGCACCATCGAGATGAACGACTCGCCGGTGAAGCAGAAGATCCGCAGCATCCTCGACAACTACCACCGCCGCTTCGACGAGCTCGAGACCGAGCGCGCCCGCAAGACCGAGGCGATCGAGCAGGGCGTCGACGAGGGCGGGGCGATCAAGAACGTCAAGGTCTACGTCGCCACCAAGCGCAAGGTCCAGGTCGGCGACAAGATGGCCGGCCGCCACGGCAACAAGGGCGTCGTCGCCCGCATCGTGCCCGTCGAGGACATGCCCTACCTCCCCGACGGCACGCCCGTCGACATCTGCCTCAACCCCCTCGGCGTGCCCTCGCGCATGAACGTCGGCCAGGTCCTCGAGACCCACCTCGGCTGGGCCTGCTCCAAGCTCGGCCTCAAGGTCGCCACCCCGATCTTCGACGGCATCCCCGAGGCCCAGATCCGCGAGTACCTCAAGGAGGCCGGCCTCCCCGAGACCGGCAAGGCCATGCTCTTCAACGGCCACACCGGCGAGCCCTTCGACCAGGACGTCGTCGTCGGCCACATCTACATGATGAAGCTGAACCACCTCGTCGCGGACAAGATCCACGCCCGCGCCACCGGTCCCTACAGCCTCATCACCCAGCAGCCCCTCGGCGGCAAGGCCCAGTACGGCGGCCAGCGCTTCGGCGAGATGGAGGTCTGGGCCCTCGAGGCCTACGGCGCCGCCTACACGCTGCAGGAGCTCCTCACCGTCAAGTCCGACGACGTGGCCGGCCGCACCAAGATCTACGAGCAGCTGGTCAAGGGCGAGAACACCCTGGTTAGCGGCACCCCCCAGTCGTTCAACGTGCTGATGAAGGAGATGCAGGCCCTCTGCCTCGACGTCCAGCTCAACTCCCAGGGCCGCCCCGAGCGCGCCTGACCCACCCCCCGACCCCTCACGAAAATGATCCAGCCCGAGCACACGCCCGAGTTCACGCCCAGCGAGTCCAAGGAGCAGTCCTTCGACTCGGTGTCCATCTCCATCGCCTCGCCCGAGGAGATCGTCGCCTGGACCGGCGACCAGCTCCTCGACGAGACCGACGAGTGGGGCAACCGCAAGGCCAAGGGCCTCAAGGAGGTCAAGAGCCCCGAGACCATCAACTACCGCTCCTTCAAGCCCGAGCCCAACGGCCTCTTCTGCCAGCGCATCTTCGGGCCCGTCCGCGACTACGAGTGCTACTGCGGCAAGTACAAGAAGGTGAAGTACAAGGACGTCACCTGCGACAAGTGCGGCGTCGAGGTCACCGTCTCCCGCGTGCGCCGCGAGCGCAT
>JAURJZ010000052.1 GCA_030831965.1 Verrucomicrobiota bacterium | reverse complement strand
GCCCCGGCCGCCCTTGGCCCGATCAAGGCGAGGGCGATGGCCAGGGCGGTCGCGCGCATGGGCTGAGTGGGCGCGACCGCCCCGCGACTGTCAAGCGCCGCGTCCGGGCGACCTCGCCTCTCTCAGCGGCGGAGCCAACCGATGAGGCGGCTGTACCAGCGCGTGGGCTGGGCGGCCTGGGCGGAATGCGACTGCAGGAGCTCAAGGATCTCGCGGCGTCCGAAGGTCGTCGCAAGGTCCGCGGGGGTCGATCCGCCTTGGTCCGCCGCGGGATCCGCCCCGGCATCGAGCAGCATCTTGGCGATCTCGACATGTCCCTTGAAGGCGACGCCCCCGAGCGGCGTCTGGCCCTTGGCGTTGCGCGCGTCGGGCTTGGCGCCCGCCTTGAGCAGGAGGCGCACCGCCTCGGTGTGCCCGTGGTAGGCCGCGAGCATGAGCAGCGGATTGCCTTTCTCGTCGGCGGTGTCGGCGGGCAGGCCTTGCGCGAGCAGCGCCGAGAGGCCGGCGACGTCGCCGTTGCGGGCGAGGTCGGCGGCCTTGGCGAGGTCCTGGGACGAGGGCGTCATGGATTCCCCAAGAAAGGCGGCCCGCCGTCGCCGGCGGGCCGCGTCGGGCTCACTTGCGGCGGGGCAGGTCGAACCGGTCGGCGTCCATCACCTTGGTCCAGGCCGCCACGAAGTCGTGGACGAACCGGGCCTTGGCGTCGTCGCTCGCGTAGACCTCGGCGAGGGCGCGGAGCTGGGAGTTGGACCCGAAGGCGAGGTCGACCGCGGTGGCGTTCCAGACGACCTGGCCCGTCTTGCGGTCGCGACCCTCGAAGAAGTGCTCGCAGACCTTGGCCTTCTCCCAGACCAGAGACTGCTCGAGGAGATTGACGAAGAAGTCGTTGGTCAGGACGCCGGGCTGCTTGGTCAGGACGCCGAGCCCCGGGAAGAGCACCGTGGTGTCGAGCGCGCGCATGCCGCCGACCAGCACGGTCATCTCGGGCGGGGTGAGGTCGAGCAGGTGGGCGCGGTCGACCAGGTTCTCGGCGGCCGGACGATCGAGCTTGCGCCCAAGGTAGTTGCGGAAGCCGTCATGCTTCGGCTCGAGGTAGGCGACGGAGGCGACATCCGTCATCTCCTGCGTGGCGTCGGTGCGGCCGGGGTGGAAGGGCACCTTCACCGCGACGCCGGCCTTGGCGGCGGCGGCCTCGACGGCGGCGCAGCCACCGAGCACGATCAAGTCGGCGAGTGAGACCTTCTTCCCGCCCTTCTGGGCGGCGTTGAAGCTCGCCTGGACCTTTTCCAGGACGGGCAGGACCTTGGCGAGCTCGGCCGGCTGGTTGACCTCCCAGTCCTTCTGCGGGGCGAGGCGGATGCGGGCGCCGTTGGCGCCGCCGCGCTTGTCGCTGCCGCGGTAGGTGGAGGCCGAGGCCCAGGCCGTGGAGACGAGCTGGGGGATGCCCAGGCCGGAGGCGAGGAGGGTCTTCTTGAGCGACTCGATGTCGGCCGCGTCGATCAGCGGGTGGTCGACCTTGGGCACGGGATCCTGCCAGAGCTGGGGCGGGGCCACGTGGGGCCCGAGACAGCGCGAGTAGGGGCCCATGTCGCGGTGGGTGAGCTTGTACCAGGCGCGGGCGAAGGCGTCGGCGAACTCCGCAGGGTGGTCGAGCCAGCGCTTGGTGATCTTGGCGTAGGCCGGGTCCTCGCGCAGGGCGATGTCGGTCGTGAACATCATCGGGGCATGGCGGCGGGAGGCGACGTGCGCGTCGGGCACGGTGCCCGCGCCGGCGCCGCCCTTGGGCGTCCATTGGTGGGCGCCGGCCGGGCTCTTGGTCAGGACCCACTCGTGGCCCCAGAGGTTCCTGATGTACTCGTTGGACCAACGGGTGGGCGTGCTGGTCCAGGCGCCCTCGAGGCCGCTCGTGATGGTGTCCTCGGCGTTGCCCTTGCCGAAGCTGTTCTTCCAGCCGAGGCCCATCTGCTCGAGGGGCGCGCCCTCGGGCTCGGGGCCGACGTGGCTGGCGGGGCCGGCGCCGTGCGCCTTGCCGAAGGTGTGGCCACCCGCGATGAGGGCGACCGTCTCCTCGTCGTTCATCGCCATGCGGCCGAAGGTCTCGCGGATGTCGCGCGCGGCGGCGAGGGGGTCGGGCTTGCCGTTGGGGCCCTCGGGATTGACGTAGATCAGGCCCATCTGGACGGCGCCGAGCGGGTTCTCCAGCTCGCGGTCCCCGGTGTAGCGCTTGTCGCCGAGCCACTCGGTCTCGGGGCCCCAGTAGATGTCCTCCTGCGGTTCCCAGACGTCGGCGCGTCCGCCGGCGAAGCCGAAGGTCCTGAAGCCCATCGTCTCGAGGGCGACGTTGCCCGTGAGCACCATGAGGTCGGCCCAGCTGAGGCGGTTGCCGTACTTCCTCTTGATGGGCCAGAGCAGGCGGCGGGCCTTGTCGAGGTTGGCGTTGTCGGGCCAGCTGTTGAGGGGCGCGAAGCGGAGGGTGCCGTATCCGGCGCCGCCGCGGCCGTCATGGACGCGGTAGGTGCCCGCGCTGTGCCAGGCCATGCGGATGAAGAAGGGGCCGTAGTGGCCGTAGTCGGCGGGCCACCAGTCCTGGGAGTCGGTCATCAGCTTCGCCAGGTCCTTGCGCACGGCCTCGAGGTCGAGCTTCTTGAACTCCTCGGTGTAGTCGAACTTGGCGCCAAGCGGGTTGCTCTTCTCCGAGTTCTGGCGGAGGATCGAGAGGTTGAGCTGGTTGGGCCACCAGTCCTTGGTGGTCATGCCGGCGGCGGCGGTGTGGCGGTTGGGAGGGGCCAGGTGGCCCATCACGGGGCATTT
>JAURJZ010000051.1 GCA_030831965.1 Verrucomicrobiota bacterium | reverse complement strand
GAGGCGAGGCCGACGCGGTTGGCGTTGGCCTGGTTGATGATGGTGTCGATCGCGATGGTGGTCTTGCCGGTCGCGCGGTCGCCGATGATCAGCTCGCGCTGGCCGCGGCCGATGGGAATCATCGCGTCGATGGCCATGATGCCCGTCTGCATGGGCTGGTCGACCGACTTGCGGGGGATGATGCCGGGGGCGATCTTCTCGACGGGGTAGCGCTCGGCGGAGGCGAGGGGACCCTTGCCGTCGACGGGGTTGCCGAGGGCGTCGACCACGCGGCCGAGCAGGCCCTTGCCGACGGGGACGGAGAGGAGGCGGCCGGTGGTGCGGGCCTCCATGCCCTCCTTGAGGGTGGAGATGTCGCCCATGACGACGCAGCCGACGGTGTCCTCGGCGAGGTTGAGGGCCACGCCCTGGAGGCCGCCGGGGAGCTCGATCATCTCGTTCATCATCACGCCGGAGAGGCCCTCGATGGCGGCCACGCCGTCGGCGAGGGAGACGATGGTGCCGACGTTCGACTTGCCCGCGCGGGTGTCGAGGCCGGCGATGGCCTTCTGGATCTGCTGGATCGCGTCGCTCATGTGGTGAAGGGTGCTGGTGGGTTGGGTTGGGAAGGGGTCAGGCGAGGGAGCGGGCGAGGCGCTCGAGGCGGCCCGAGGCGCTGAGGTCGGTCACGTCGTCGCCCACGCGCACGCGGAAGCCGGCGAGGAGGGCGTCGTTGCGGGCGGCGACGGGGCGGATGGGGCGGCCGAGGGCGGCCGAGAAATGGCCGGCGATGGCCTTGGCGGCCTCGGCGGAGAGCGGGCCGGCGTGCTCAATCCGGGCCTCGGCCCGGGCGACCTCGCGGCGGACGGCGCCGAGGTAGGCGCGGAGCAGCGGGCGGAGCTCGTGGCCGGGATGGCGGCGGGCCAGCGCCTCGATGACCGCGGCCACGCGGTCGGGCACGACCGTCCCGTCCTGCAGCGAGAGCGCGAGGAGGCGCTTGGCCTCGGAGCGTGCGGCGGCGGGGGTCATGGCGGTCAGCGGGCGAGGGACTTGCTGGCGGCGTCGCTCACCCGGGCGCGGGCGGCGTCGTCGAGCGTCTGGTCGAGCACCTTGGCGGTGGTCTCGACGACGAGGCGGGCGAGCTCGGCCTTGGCCTCGGCGAGCATGCGTCGGCGGTCGGCCTCGATGGCCTCCTGGCCGCGGCGGAGGATGTCCTCGGCCTTGGCGGCGCCCTCGGCGGCCGCGGACTCCACCACCTGCTTGGCGGCGGCGCGAGCCTGGGCGAGGATGGCGGCGGCCTCCTCGGAGGCCTTGGTCAGGCGGGACTCGGCCTCCTGCTGGGCGGCGGCGAGCTGGCGCTTGGCGGCCTCGGCGTCGGCCAGGCCCTTCTCGATGATGGCGGTGCGCTGCTCAAGGGTGCCGAGCGCGGGCTTGACCGCGAAGTACCAGAGGACGACCGCGAGGATGGAGAAGTTGACGAGCTGGGCGAGGAAGTGGGGCAGGTCGACGCCGAACTTGTCGGTCAGCGCGGTGATCTTGGAATCCGACGCGGCGAGGGCGAGGGGCAGGAGGGTCATGGAAGCGGGGGATGATCCGGGAAAGGGGAGCGGCGGGTCCCTCGCGGGACCCGCCGCCGGGACGTCAGGTCAGGAAGATCGCGTAGAACGCGACGGCTTCGGCGAGCGCCATGCCCAGGATGGACTGGACGAGGATCTTGCCGGAGGCCTCCGGGTTGCGACCGACCGACTCGACGGCCTTGGCACCGACCATGCCGACGCCGATGGCGGCGGCGAAGCAGCCGACGGCGGCGGGGAGGGAACCGGTGATTTGAGCGAGGATCATGTGGTGTTTGGGTTGGGTTTTTCTCGGGCCCGCCGCATGGGGAACTCCCAGCAGGTCGCGTGCCGCGAAAGGAAAGGTCAGTGGGCGTGCTCCTCGTCGTGGCCGCCCTCGTGGTTGCAGATCAGGCCGATGTAGACGGCCGAGAGCAGGGTGAAGACGAATGCCTGGATGAGGCCGACCAGCACCTCGAGCAGCGCGGCGGCGGCCGGGATGGCGTACGGCATGATGCCGCCGAGCGCGTGGATGAGGTTCTCGCCGCCGAAGACGTTGCCGTAGAGGCGGAAGGAGAGGGAGATGAGCCGGAAGAGGATGGAGACCACCTCGATGCCGCCGACCGCGAGGAAGATGAAGCTGAGCAGGATCCACATCGCCAGGCCGATCTCCTTCTTGTCGGCCTTGTTGCCGAAGAGGTCGTGGGCGAGCACCTTGATGCCGGCGTAGCGCAGGACAAAGTAGGTCCAGAAGGCGAAGGAGAGGACGCTGAGGGCGAGCGTGGTGTTGAGGTCGGCGTTGGCCGGGCGGATGGCGTCGAGCCAGGTGACCTCGGCGGCGGAGCCGGGCGCGGCGGCCTGGGCGAACTTGAGGGTGCCCACGCCGGGCAGCAGGCCGCTCCAGTTCATCAGCACGATGAAGACGAAGAAGCCGCAGAGGATGGGGAAGGTCTTTCCGATCATGCGCTTGCCCACGATGGGCTCGAGGGCGTCCCTCAGGCCCATCGCCATGCCCTCGACGACGGCCTGTCCCTTGCCCGGGACGAGCCTGGGGGTGCCGACGGCCAGCCTGACCGCGACGATGATGAGAAGGCCGATGATCCAGGTGGTCAGGACGGAGTTGGTCACCGGCAGGCCGAAAACCTCGAAGCCCAGGTCGGTCGCCTTCGGCGAGACGGCGGCCCCGGCCAGGGAGGGCAAAAGAAGCAAAAGGGTGGCAAGGCGCGACATGCGAGGCTCCCCACGGAGAAGGGGAGCCCCACAAAAGGGTCAACACTGGGTGCGGGAGCAACCTCGGAGTTAGTCGAAGTCCCCCTTTCCATTAGCAAAACTTATGGACTAAGGCTGGAGGCGACTCGCCTTCCAGGATTGCCCCTCGCGCAGGTACTGGAAGCGGTCATGGAGCCGGCTTGGGCGGCCTTGCCAGAACTCGAAGGTGTCGGGGACGAGCCTGAGCCCGCCCCAGTGGGGAGGGACGGGGACCTGACCCTCGGGATGGAGGCGGCGCAGCTCATCCATGCGGGCCTCGAGGGCCGCGCGGCTGGCGATGGGCTGGCTTTGCTCGGAGGCCCAGGCTCCCAGCTGGCTTCCGTAGGGTCGGGATTTGAAGTAGGCGAGGGTCTCGGCGGCGGCGACGGGCTCGACCCGGCCGTGAAGGTGGACCTGGCGCTCGAGATCCACCCAGGGGAAGGTCATCGAGGCGCGGGGGTTGTCGGCCAGCTCGGTCGCCTTGCGGCCGCGCAGATTGGTGAAGAAGGTGAATCCCCGGGCGTCGAAGGCCTTGAGCAGCACGACGCGCGAGGAGGGGGCGCCGTCGCGGCCGACGGTGGCCAGGACCATGGCGTTGGGCTCGAGGATGCCGGCGTCGCACGCCTGCTTGAACCAAAGCCGAAACTGGGCGACGGGATCGGCGTCGAGCTCCGAGGCGTCGAGGCCGTGGTTGGCGTATTCCCTGCGCAGTCCCTGGATGTCCATTTCCCCACCCTAGCCGGCGGCGGCGCGCGGGCAAGCGGGACCTCGCGCATCGGCGCTCGCCGCGGCGAGCCCGGCGGGGCTAGCGTGACGCCGATGAACCTGATGCTGATGACGGAGCGCGAGGCCAAGGAGGGGCTGCCCTTGGCGGACGCGCGGTCGCGCCACCTGCTGAAGACGCTCCGTGTCGGCATCGGGGCCAAGGTGCATGTGGGCGTCCGCAACGGCCGGCGCGGGATCGCGGTGATCCTGACCACCGAGCCGCGGCTGACGTTCGGCATCCGCTGGGAGGAGTCGATCCAGCCGATGTTGCCCTTGGATGTGCTGGTCGGCCTGCCCCGGCCGCAGTCGGCGCGCAAGGTGCTCCACGACCTCGCCAGCCTCGGCGCCCGCAAGATCCGCCTCTTCCGTCCGGCCAAGGGCGACCCGGCGTACGCGACAAGCTCGCTCTGGACGACGGAGGAGTGGCGCGAGCTCGTGGAGAAGGGGGCCGAGCAGGCTTGCTCGGCCCTGCTTCCGGAGGTAAGCCACCACGCGGACCTCGCCGAGGCCATGGGGGCCTGCCCTTCCGGCGGCCTGCGAATCGCGCTCGATCCCTACGAGGCCTCGGGACCGATGTCGGGCGCGGCGCCCAAGGGACCTCGGCCGTCCGCCGCCGTGCTGGCCATCGGCCCGGAAAGGGGATGGGACGCCGCGGAGCGGGCGGCGCTGCGCGAGGGAGGCTTCGAGCTGATGCATCTCGGCGACCGCATCGCCCGGGTCGAGACGGCGTGCGTCGCCGGCGCGGCGCTTTGCCTGGCGGCGCTCGGCGCCTGGCGGGCGCACCGCCCGATCGTGCCCGACCTAGACGCGGGTTAGGATCGCGGCCGCGGGCTGGCCCTTGCCCTTGCCGAGGGCCTTGCGCAGCTCCCAGCCGGGCGGCGCCGGCGGCGCGAACCCGCCGGGCCCCTCGAGGACCAGGCGGACGTGGCCGCCGGGGGCCGCGGCGGCGGCCGCGGCGGCGACAAGGCGGTCGGCCTCGCGCTCCCAGAGCTCCCAGGGCGGGTCGACAAAGACCAGGTCGAAGTCGGGCGCGCCGGGCGTCCAGGACAAGGCGTCGGCCGTGACAATATCGAGCGGCAGGGCGGGCAGCCCCATGGATTTGGCAACCGCGGCCGCGTTGGCGGCGATGGCCGGGGCGGTGGCGCGGTCGACGGCGACCGCCGAGGCGGCGCCCCGGCTGAGCGCCTCGAGGCCGTAGGCGCCGGTCCCGGCGAAGAGATCGAGCACGCGGGCCCCGGGGACGAGGGCGGCGAGCGAGCTGAAGACGGCCTCGCGGAGGTAATCGGTCGCGGGCCTCACCGGACCGGCGGGCACGCGAAGGTGAATGCCACGGGCCTTGCCTCCGGTCACGCGCATGGGGGGACGCTCGCGGCGCGGGTGACGCGGGTCAACGGCGTTCCGCGCCGAGAACCTGGCGGCGCGGGGACCAGCAGGTGGTGCGGCCGCCGACCGCGGCGCGGAGCAAGGGGCCGCGGGTGCGGGGACAGCGGCCTCCCTTTTCCCACCGATGGTTGAAGAGCCAGCTGTCGGGCGGGTCCGACCAATCCTTGCCAATGACCCGGAGCGCGTCGCGGCAAACCTCGCGGAGCGCGGCATGCAGCCGCGCCAGCGAGCGCGGGCCGACCCGGCCGGCCTTGGCCTTGGGATGGAGCCCGGCGCGCCAGAGGACCTCGTCCGCCATCCAGTTGCCGATGCCGGGGAAGCGCTCCTGCATGAGGAGCACCGCCTTGAGCGGCGAGCGGGCGCGGCGGCGCAGGAACGCGGCGAGCGCGGCGGGCGTGAAGGCGGGAGACAGGATCGGCGGGGCGATGGCGGCCCACCAGGGGGGCTCGCCCTTGCCCTGCCAGCATTGGATCCTGCCGAACATGCGGGGATCGCGGAAAACCAGCGCCCGCCCTCGGGAGGTGCGCAGGACGAGGTGGTCGTGGCGCCCGGGGGCCGCGTCGCCCGGAAGACAGAGCAGCTCGCCCGTCATGCCGAGATGGACCCCGATCCAGGCCCCGCCCTCGAGGACGAAGGCCATCTGCTTGGCGGCGGCGTGGGAACGGAGGAGCCGACGCCCCTCCGCCGCGCGGCGCAGGGCCGAGGGGCTGATGCCGCGGCAGCAGCGCGCGGACGCGTGGATCTCGGCGGCGACGATGCGCTCGCCGAGCGCGGGATCCCAGCGCCTGCGGAAAAACTCGACCTCGGCCAGCTCGGGCATGCCGCCATGGTGGCGGCCCGGGCGCCCTTGGCAAACGCGGCGGGAATGCGGTTGCCCCGCCCCGGGGCGCCGCCACCTTTGCCCCCATGCCCGCGCCGACCGAGCTGCCCTTCAAGATCAGCGTCCTGGTCTTCCTCCGGGACGGCGAGGGGCGGCACCTGCTCATCCGCCGGGCCAAGGCGCCCAACCTGGGATGCTGGAGCCCGGTGGGAGGCAAGCTGGAGATGGCGCGCGGCGAGTCGCCGTTCGAGTGCGCCGCGCGCGAGGTGGGCGAGGAGGCCGGCCACGCGGTGGAGGCCGCCGACCTCCACCTCTTCGGGATGGTGAGCGAGCGGGCCTACGAGGGCGCCACCCACTGGCTGATGTTCCTGTTCGACTGCCGCAAGCCCCTCGGCGGGCTGCCGCCCGACATCGCGGAGGGCCGCTTCGGCCTGTTCTCCCGGGCGGAGGTCGACGGCCTGAACCTGCCGCCGACCGACCGCACGCTCCTGTGGCCGGTCTGGGATTCCCACCGCGGGAGCTTCCAGGCCTTCCGCGCGGAGTGCGATCCGGCGCGGCCCCTCCGGATGACCGTGGAGGAATCGCACCTCCGCCCCCATCTCGGCTGACCATGGAGGCGGGGGCTGCCGGGGCCGATTTCCGAACCGACCGCAAGCCCGCGGTCGCCATCTCCGAGGGTCTGCGCACCTACCTGGCCAGGGAAGGGCGCGAGGTGGGCCTGCCGGTCACCTACGCGCAGCTGAGGCGGTTCAACCAGGCCGTCCCCCTGCTGGAGCGGGATGGCACGGACACGCTTTGGGAGACGGTGGCCTATCCCCGCGAGGAGATGGCCGGGCTCGCCGAGGGCCTGCTCCGCACCTACGCCCTGCTGCGGGGCGAGGGCGGCATGCGGGTCTTCCGGCACGTGTTCGTGGACCGGATCGACTACTGCGCGTTCGGGAATTCCCAGCCCTTCCGCATCCGCATCGTCAACGCCTACAACGAGAACCACGACTATTTCTACGTGAAGGTGGGCGACGCGTCCCGCATCGCCGGGCTCGAGCTCGAGCACCTGCTCTCGCCGAACCGGATGCACTACCTGACGGAAGGGGAGACGCTGGTCGAGGAGCACGTGGTCGGGATTCCGGGTGACCGGTTCGCCACCCACTGGCTCGGCGGCACGAGCCACCACCCGGTCCGCCTCGCCAAGGAGCTGATCAAGTTCGAGGAGCGCTGCCTTGTCCGGCTGCTGGGCGACATGCGGGCCTACAACTTCGTCATCGCGGTGACGCCCGACTTCGACGCCACCGCGATCCGGGTGCGGGCGATGGACTTCGACCAGCAGTCGCACAACGGCCGGCTGGCGTTCTACCTGCCCGGCTCGTTCAGGGAAAACCGCCCGTTCGTGGACCTTTGCGCCCGCCATATCAACGCCGCGACCGCGGCCCAATACCGCCGGGAGGAGCAGTCGCTCATCCACCGGAGGCACCTGGCGGCGCCGGACCGGCTGCGGGATCTCCTCGAGGCCCTGCGGGCCTGCCCGCTCTCGACCCCCGAGCGGGTCGCGGCCCTCGCGCGCGGGCTGGCCGACCACCACCGCGACGGCGCCTTCGTCGCGGCCCGCGACATGCCGGACCTGGTGGGGATCAGCCTGGAGCGGCTTGGGCGCGTGCTCCGCGCCTGAGCCGAGAGTCCGCGCTGGACAGCGCGGGCGGGGAGGGGGCAGGATGGGAACCTGCCCATGAGCGACTCTCTCCGGCACGAATGCGGCGTTGCCCTGGTCCGGCTGCTCAAGCCCCTGGCCTGGTATGAGCAGCGCCATGGGTCGCCGCTCCACGGCTTCAACCAGCTCTTCCTCCTGATGGAGAAGCAGCACAACCGCGGCCAGGACGGCGCGGGCATCGGCTGCGTGAAGATCGCGGCCGAGAACGGCGAGGCCTTCCTGTTCCGCGACCGCGAGGTGGGCGGCCAGGGCCTGACGCAGATCTACGCGCGCCAGCTCCGCGACTACAGCGCCAAGGTCCGGGACGGGGTCATCGTGCCCGAGCTGGGGGAGACGGTGAAGCGGCACTTCGACTACGGCGGGGAGCTGCTGCTCGGCCACCTGCGCTACGCCACCTCGGGGTCGGCGGACGCCGGCGCCTGCCACCCCTACGCCCGCAAGTCGATCTGGCCCACGCGCAACCTGCTGCTCGCGGGCAACTTCAACCTGACCAACACCGAGGCGCTCAACCGCACGCTGGGGAAGCGGGGCGCGCACGTCATCCACTCGACCGACACCCAGTCGATCCTGGAGGAGGTCGGCTTCTGGCTCGACGAGGAGCACGACCGCCTCTTCCAGCACCACAAGGCGGCCGGCCTGGCGGGGCAGGAGCTGCAGGGCGCCATCTCGCGCGACCTCGACCTCGGGAACGTCCTCCGCCACGCCTCCCGGGAGTGGGACGGCGGGTACGCCATCGTCGGCGCGGTGGGCAACGGCGACGCGTTCGTCCTGCGCGATCCCAACGGCATCCGTCCCTGCTGGTGGGTGCGGACGGAGGACACGGTGGCGGTCGCCTCGGAGCGGGTCGCCCTGATGACCATCCTCGGCGCGGAGCAGGGCGAGGTGCGCGAGGTCGAGCCGGGCACCGCGGTCATCGTCAAGGCGGACGGCCGCGTCTCCGTCGAGCGCATCCTGCCCGCCGGCCGCAAGGCGCACTGCTCGTTCGAGCGCATCTACTTCTCGCGGGGCAACGACCCGGAGATCTACCTCGAGCGCAAGGCCCTCGGGGCGGCCCTGGCCGACCGGGTGGTCGAGGCCATCGGCGGCGACTACGGGCGGGCGGTCTTCTCCTACATCCCCAACACGGCGGAGATCGCGTGGTACGGGCTGATGGAGGAGCTGCGCCGCCGGCGGCGGGCCGAGGTGCGGCGCGACATCCTCGCGGCGCACCGGGCGGGCACGCTGGACGAGGCCCTGCTCGACCGGCTGATCCTCGGCAACTGGCCGCGCGGCGACAAGGTCGCGCACAAGGACGTGAAGCTGCGCACCTTCATCTCGCAGGAGCGCAGCCGCGTGCAGATGGCGTCGCACGTCTACGACATCAGCTACGGCACCGTCGGCGAGGGCGACACCCTCGTGTGCGTCGACGACTCCATCGTCCGCGGGACGACCCTGCGCCAGTCCATCCTCCGCATCCTCGCCCGGCCCAACCCGGCGCGCATCGTCATCGCGTCCACCGCGCCGCAGATCCGCTACCCGGACTGCTACGGCATCGACATGTCGGAGCTGGGCAAGTTCCTCGCCTTCCAGGCGGCGGTCGCGCTCTGCGAGGAGACGGGCAAGCGCGACCTGCTGCGGGAGGTCTACGAGGCCTGCGCCGCGCAGGCGTCGCGCCCCGCGGCCGAGATGACCAACCACGTGGCCCGCATCTACGGGGCGTTCGACGAGGCCCAGATCGCGCGCAAGGCGGCGCAGCTGGTCTATCCGACCCGCTGCGACTGGAAGGGCGAGCTGGTCCTCATCTTCCAATCCATCCCCGACCTCCACCGGGCCTGCCCGGGCAGCGGCGGCGACTGGTATTTCACCGGCGACTACCCCACGCCCGGGGGTCAGGCGGTGCTCAACCGCGCATACATGAACTTCTGGGAGAAGCGCGACGGCCGGGCCTACTGAGGCGGCCTCAGGCGTAGGCGGGGATGCGGCTGGCGGCGGTGGCGGCCCGGAAGGCCGCCGCCTCCTGCTCCCAGTCGCGCGCCCACTGCTCGACCGGGGCGCGGGCGCCGAGCCGGCGGAAGGACTCGAAGTCGGCCTCCCTTCCCCAGTGCTTGATGAAGAGCTCGCGGTCGGCCTTGCCGGCCGAGGCGAAGGGGTTGCCTCCCCAGGCGCAGGCCTGCCGGAGAAGGTGCGCGGAGAGGACGCAGGGCCGGCAGGCGTTCCAGTCCGTGACGGTGGTGTAGGCGCCGGAGGTGCCGTCGGGCATGACGCGGGGGTCGAGGCGGAGGCCGGGAACGCGACCGTTGAAGGCGGCGGCGAGCTCCTCGCCCCGGCGGCGGGGATAGGAGACGAAGCGGAAGGGATGCTCGAGGCCGTGGCCGTGTCGGAAGTCGCCGAGCTGGCAGCCGAGCCCGGTCATGGCATAGCCGATGGCGGCCTGGACGCTGGGAATGCGGGGGGAGGTCGGCGTCCAGCGCAGGCCGGTGTCGACCCAGGTCATCGCGCGCCTCCAACCGGACATCGGGACGACCTGGAGGATGCCCCGGCTGCGCTCCCGCTCGGTCAGGTCGAGCACGCCCGGGGTGGCGACGGCCCAGCGGGCCAGCTCGCCGATGGTCAGTCCGTGCACATACGGCGTCTGGTAGGCCCCGACGTAGCTGCGCCAGGCTCGGTCGAGGCCGGGGCCGTCGACCTTCAGGCCGCCGAGAGGGTTGGGCCGGTCCAGCACGACGACGCGGATGGGCCGGGGCGCCTTGAAGCACTCCTCGATCACGTAGCGCATGCAGCTGACGTAGGTGTAGCTGCGGCTGCCCACATCCTGGAGGTCGACGACCATGGTGTCGATGCCCTCGAGCATCGCCGCGGTGGGGCGACGGGTGGCGCCGTAGAGCGAGTAGGCGGGCAGGCGGGTGCGCGCGTCGCGCATGTCGCCCACCTTGACGTCGGCGGCCGCCTTGCCGTCGATGCCGTGCTCGGGCCCGAAGAGCTTGGCCAGCCTCACGCCGGGCGCGGCGGCCATCACGTCGATGGTGCGGCGGCCGTCGCCGCTCAATCCGGCCGAGTGGGTGAGCAGGCCGCAGCGCACGCCGCGCAGGAGCTGGAAGCCGCCGGCTTCCAGGACATCGATACCCAGCCTCACGCGGGGGGCCGCCTGGGCAAGGAGCGGCGGCGCGACCAGGGCGGAGCCGGTGGCGAGTCCGGCCAGGCGGAGGAAGTCGCGGCGAAGCATGGGCGCGACATCGTGGCGGGGCGGCGGTCGGTGGCGAGTCGAACCGCTCGCTTTCCCTTGCCCGCCTCGGCCGGGGCGGACAGGTTCAACCCATGCGCGTCGCCCTGCTCGGTTCCGGCCGCGGCTCCAACGCCGAGGCCGTCCTGCTTGCCCAGCAGGACGGGCGCCTGGGCGCCGCCCGCGTCATCGGCATCTGGTCCGACCTGCCCGGCGCCGGAATCCTCGGGCTCGGACCCCGCTTCGGGGTGCCCGCCGCCTTCCTCGACCCCGGCCCCTTTCGAACCAAGTTCTCCCCCGAGCGGGAGCGGGCATGGGCGGACGCGCTGCGGACGGCGGGCGCCGACCTGATCGTGCTGGCGGGCTTCATGCGGGTGCTGAAGGCGCCTTTCCTGGGCGCCTTTCCCCGCCGCATCATCAACCTTCATCCCAGCCTCCTTCCGGCATTCCCCGGCCTGGACGGGATTGGTCAGACCTGGAGGTCGGGGGCCGCCGAGGGTGGCTGCACCGTCCATTGGGTAACGGCCGAGGTGGATGGCGGCGCGCATCTCGGCCAAGCCAGGGTCGCCCGCAGGCCGGACGACACCCAGGAAACCTTCGCCGCGCGCATCCATGAGGCGGAGCATCGCCTTCTCCCCGCGGTCATCGCCGACCTGGCCAGGGGCGCCTCGCGATGATCGAGCTGCGCCAGGAAATACCCGCCGAGCTGACCCAGCCGCTGGAGGACTGGTTCTGCGGGCTCACGCGCTCGAGCTGGATGCTCTACCACGAGGGGCCGGGAAAACCCCATTACGTGATGGGCTACTTCGAAACCAGGGAGGAGGCGCGGTCCGCCTGGGCGGAGTTGCGGCAGTCCTTCAGGCGCCTGCCCGAGGCCTGCCCCATGGGCGAGTTGGCCGACCGGGATTGGAAAGAGGCTTACAAGGATCACCTGAGGCCCTGGAACCACGGTCGCCTGCACTGGGTGCCTTCCTGGATGAGGGGAAGCCACCCGGTGCCCACCGATGCCGCGGTGATTTGGTTCGACGCCGGGCTGGCCTTCGGGACCGGCGACCACCCGACGACCCGCCTCTGCGCGATCCGCCTGATGGACCACCTGGAGGGAAAAGACCCCTCGAAGCTGCGGGTGACCGACGCGGGCTGCGGCTCGGGCATCCTCGCGCTCTCGGCCGCCCGCCTTGGCTGCGGCAAGGTGGCGGGCTTCGACCGGGACCCCGAGGCGGTGCGCGTCAGCTTGGCCAACCGCGAGGCCAACGGCATCGCGGCGGGTTCGGCGAGCTTCGCCCACCACGGTCTGGAGGCGGGTCTTCCCTGGGCCGGGCCGGCCGACGTGGTTCTGGCGAACATCATCAGCGACGTGCTCCTGATCTACGCGGACAACCTGATCGCGGCCACCGCGCCCGGGGGCGTCCTCGCGCTGAGCGGCATCCTGGCCGCGGAGCAGGCGCGGGTGCGATCCCACTTCGAGGGCAAGGCGCGGGCGGCCTGGGGCGGCTGCCGCTCGGACGGCCGGGTGATGGGCGAGTGGTCGGATGTCGCCCTGTTCCGCCCGGCGGGTTTGCCAAACGCGCCTTCCTCCCCAAAGTCGCGGGCATGACGGAAGCCCTTCCCGCCGGACTGCGCCACGCGCGCACCCTGTCCGTCCTCATCGGCGTGCTCCTCATCGCCACCGGCATGCGCGACCTTCTCGGGATCTATCCGCGCTGGGACCCTGCGACGGTGACCTGGCCGGCCGCCCTGCGGGCCGATTGCCTTCTGTTCGCGATCCTCGGCGGCGTCCTGCTCCTGCCGTGGCCGAGAATCATGCGCTCGGAGCGCTGGGGATGGGCGCTGGGCATCCTCGGCCTGCTTTGCCTCGTCTTCGCGATGGCGATGATCAGCGAGGTGATGGCGAAGAACTACCTCGCGAAGGCCGCGGGCATGCGGGCCAAGCCCCCCATCTTCCAGGCCGTGCTGCTCTTCGCGGTGATGGCCCAGCCGCCGATCGCCTGGTTCCTGCGCCGGCCCGACCTGCTCGACTGATCAGCGGGCAAGCTCGGCGTGCAAGGCCTCGGCGGCGGAGGCGGCCTCGGCGAGGAGAGGCCGCAGCACGGTGACATGCCCCATCTTCCGACCCGGGGCGGCCCTGCCCTTGCCGTAAAGGTGGAGCGTCGCCATCGGAACGGCGTCCACCTTGCTCCAGTCGGGCTCCCGACCCTCGCGCCAAAGGTCGCCGAGCAGGTTGACCATCGCGGCGGGAGAGGTGGCGGCGGTGGGGCCAAGGGGGAGCCCGCAGACGGCGCGGATATGCTGCTCGAACTGGCTGGTCGTCGCGCACTCCAGGGTCTGGTGCCCGCTGTTGTGGGGGCGGGGGGCGAGCTCATTGACCAGGATCTCGTCGCCGCGGACGAACATCTCGACCCCCAGGAGGCCGACCAGCCCGATGCGCTCGGCCACACGCAGGGCGAGGGCGCGGGCCCGGGAGGCGAGGTCGGGCGCGAGGCGCGCCGGCGAGAGGGAGAGATGGAGAATGTGGTTCCGATGGAGGTTCTCCGCGGGATCGAAGGCGGCGGTCCGGCCATCCGCGGTCCGGGCCACCAGGACGGATATCTCGAGGTCGAAGGGAACCCACCCCTCGAGGACGGCGACCTGGCCGCCGAGCCGGTCCCACGCGGCGGCGGGGTCGGCGGAGGCGTCGGGCAGCTTCACCTGGCCCTTGCCATCGTAGCCGAAGGCGGC
This sequence comes from Verrucomicrobiota bacterium, assembly GCA_030831965.1. Classification (GTDB taxonomy): domain Bacteria; phylum Verrucomicrobiota; class Verrucomicrobiia; order Opitutales; family UBA953; genus UBA8828. The sequence goes on along the minus strand of JAURJZ010000051.1, from coordinate 459 downwards.
GGTCTTCAGGACGCAGGGGTGACCCATCCTCGCGATCGCCGGGGCCAGGGCGGCGGACGATTCCACAACCTCGAAGGGGGCGCAGGGAATGCCAGCGGCGCGGAGAAACTCCTTTTCCCGCCGGCGGTTCTGGCAAATCGCAAGCACCTCGGCGGACGGGTGCGCGGGGCAGATGCGGGCGGCCTCGGCGACGGTGGCGGGGGGGATGTTCTCGAACTCGAGGGTGATGCGCCCGCAACCGGAGGCAAAGCGCCTGACCGCGGCAAGGTCATCCCAGGCGGCGGTCATGTGGAGGTCGGAAACCCCGGACGCGCAGGCGTCCGGCGAGGGGTCGAAGGTGCGGACCTTGTAGCCGAGCCGGCGGGCGGCCTGGGCGCTCATCCTGCCGAGCTGCCCGCCGCCAAGGATGCCGATCGTGCCTCCGGGCGCGAGGGGCGCTTCCATGGCTTATCGCCGGCG
>JAURJZ010000050.1 GCA_030831965.1 Verrucomicrobiota bacterium | reverse complement strand
CGGCGGGCGCGTCGGCGCCCGCGGCGAGAAGGATGCCGGCGAGGAGGAGGGCGGGCAGGGGGCGCATGGCGATGGGACATCGCAACGCCGGGGGAGTTCGCGGGAAAGCAAGAAGGGCGGCCCGGAAGCCGCCCTTCGGATGAGGGGCGATGCCCGGGCTCAGGGCTTCCAGACGCGGAGGAGGGCGTCGGCCATGTCGGAGGGTGTCTTGGCGACCTCGATGCTGCATTCCTGGAAGATGCGGATCTTGGCCGCGGCGGTGTCGTCCGCGCCGCCGATGACGGCGCCGGCGTGGCCCATGCGGCGCCCGGCCGGGGCGGTGGCGCCGGCGATGAAGCCCGCGACGGGCTTTTTGCAATGCTCCTTGATCCAGCGGGCGGCCTCGACCTCGGCGGAGCCGCCGATCTCGCCGATGAGGATGATGGCCTCGGTCTCGGGGTCCTCGTTGAAGAGCCTGATGACGTCGAGGTGCGAGGTGCCGTTGACGGGGTCGCCGCCGATGCCGACGCAGGTGGACTGGCCGTGGCCCTTGGAGGTGAGCTGCCAGACGGCCTCGTAGGTGAGCGTGCCGGAGCGGGAGACGACGCCGACCTTGCCGCGGCGGTGGATGTAGCCGGGGGCGATGCCGATGCGGCAGCCGCCGTGGGACTTGTCGCCGCGTCCGGGGGTGACGACGCCGGGGCAGTTGGGCCCGATGAGGCGGGTGCGGCGGCCCTCCATGGCGCGCTTGGCGCGGACCATGTCGCGGACGGGGATGCCCTCGGTGATGGCGATGGCGAGGTCGAGGTCGGCGTCGACGCACTCGAGGATGGCGTCGGCCGCGAAGGGCGGGGGGACGAAGATGGCGGAGACCTCGGCGCCGGTCTGGCGCCTGGCGTCGGCCACGGTGTCGAAGATGGGCACCTTGTGGCCGTTGTGCTCGAAGACCTGGCCGCCCTTGCCCGGCGTCACGCCGGCGACGACCTGAGTGCCGTAGTCGAGGGAGAGCCGGGCGTGGCGGCCGCCGAAGTCGCCCGTGATCCCCTGGACGAGGACGCGGGTCTTTTCATGGACGAGGATGGACATCGGGAAGCGGGTGCGGGGTTCAGGCCTTGCCGACGAGGGCGACGATCTTCTGGGCGGCGTCGGCCATGGAGTCGCCGGCGACGAGCTTGAGGCCGCTGGCGGCCAGGGTGGCCTTGCCGGCGGCGACGTTGTTGCCCTCGAGCCGGACGACGAGGGGGAGGCTGAGGCCGGTCTCGCGGGCGGCGGCGACGATGCCCTGGGCGATGATGTCGCAGTCCATGATGCCGCCGAAGATGTTGACGAGGATGCCCTTCACGTTGGGGTCGCCGAGGATGATCTTGAAGGCCGCGGTGACCTGCTCCTTGGAGGCGCCGCCGCCGACGTCGAGGAAGTTGGCCGGCCTGCCGCCGAAGTGCTGGATGATGTCCATGGTGGACATCGCCAGGCCGGCGCCGTTGACGAGACAGGCGATGTTGCCGTCGAGCGCGATGTAGGAGAGGCCGAACTTGGAGGCCTCGATCTCCTTGGGGTCCTCCTCGGCGAGGTCGCGCAGGGCGACGATGTCCGGATGGCGGAAGAGGGCGTTGTCGTCGAACGACACCTTGGCGTCGAGGGCGACGAGGCGGCCCTCCTTGGTCACGAGCAGGGGGTTGATCTCGACCATGGCGCAGTCCTTCTCCCAGTAGAACTGGTAGAGCTTGGTCACGAGGGCGACGGCTTGCCTGAAGAGCTCGCCCTTGAAGCCGAGGGCGAAGGCGACCTGCCGGGCCTGGTAGGGTTGGAGGCCGACCGCGGGGTCGACCTGGACCTTGGCGATGCGCTCGGGGGTGTCGTGCGCGACCTTCTCGATCTCGACGCCGCCCTCGGTCGAGGCGACGACGACGGGGCGGGAGGTGGCGCGGTCGAGGAGGATGGCGAGGTAGTACTCGTCGTCGCGGCCGTCGGGGCGCTTGCCGAGGTTGGCGGCCTCGGTGAAGTAGAGGGCCTGGACCTTGCGGCCCTCGGGGCCAGTCTGGGCGGTGACGAGGGTGTTGCCCAGCATGGCGCGGGCGTTCTCGAGGGCCTTCTCCCGGGTGGCGGAGAACTTGACGCCGCCCTTGAGCCCGTTGGTGAAGCTGCCCTTGCCGCGGCCGCCAGCGTGGATCTGCGACTTGACCATGTAGCCGGCGGAGCCGTCGAGCCCGGCCAGGGCGGCCTCGAACTCGGAGGCGTCCTTGGCGGCGACGCCCCTGGGCACGGCGACGCCGAACTGCTCGAGCAGCGCCTTGGCCTGGTATTCGTGGATGTTCATGAGGGTTGGGAAGGGGTGCCGGGCGACCGCGGGCGGGCGCCTGGAGCCGGGGGGCGCGGCCTCAGACCGTGCCGAGCTCGGTTTCCTTGGCCTTGAGGAGGGCGTCGATCTGCTTGGCGGCCCCGTCGGTGTGGCCTTGGACCTCCTTCTCGGCGCGCTTGAGGTCGTCGTCGGTCACGAGCTTGTCCTTGTGGGCCTTCTTGACGGCCTCGAGGCAGTCGCGCCGGGCGTTGCGCACGCGCACGCGGCCGTCCTCGGCCATGCGGTGGGCGACCTTGGCGAGGTCGCGCCGGCGCTCGCCGGTGAGCTCGGGGACGGGGCAGCGGATGAAGCCGCCCTGGGGGACGGGGTTGATGCCGATGTTGGCCGCCTGGATGGCCTTGCGGATGTCGTCCGTCACGGCCTTGTCGAAGGGCGTGACGACGATGGTGCGCGCGTCGGGCGTGGTGATGGCGGCCATGTCCTTGAGGCGCTGGGTCATCCCGTAGGCCTCGACGTGGACGTTGATGCCCTCGACCATGGAGGGGGAGGCCTTGCCGGTGTGGAGCGTGGCGAGCTCGTGCGAGGTCCAGTCGACCGCCTTCCTCATGGTGGCGGCGCCGTCGGCGATGGTCTTCTTGAGGTCCATGGTGGTAAGGGGTCAGCTGACGAGGGTGCCGGTGGAGGCGCCCTTGACGGCGCGGAGGACGGCGCCCGGCTCGTTCATCGAGAAGACGAGGATGGGCAGGTGGTTCGCCTCGCAGAGGGAGAAGGCCTCGGCGTCCATCACGCCGAGCCGGCGCTCGAGGACCTCGCGGTAGGAGACCTTGGCGTAGCGCTTGGCGGCCTTGTTGCGCTTGGGGTCGCTGTCGTAGACGCCGTCGACCTTGGTCGCCTTCATCAGCACGTCGGCCCCGATCTCGTTGGCCCGGAGGGCGGCGGCGTAGTCGGTGGTGCAGTAGGGGTTGCCCGTGCCGCCGACGAAGACGGTGACGCGGCCGCGCTCGAGGTGGCGGGTGGCGCGGCGCTGGATGAAGGGCTCGGCCACGCGGTCCATGGGGATGGCGGTCATGACGCGGACCTCGAGGCCGTTCTTCTCCAGGCGGTCCATCAGGGCGAGGCCGTTGATGACGGTGGCGAGCATGCCCATGGTGTCGCCGGTGGTGCGGTCGGTGCCGTTGGCCTTGGCCTCGGCGAGGCCGCGGAAGATGTTGCCGCCGCCGACCACGATGGCGATCTGGGTGCCGAGCGCCTGGACGGACTTGAGCTCCTGGGCGAGCCGGTCGAGGACGGCGGGGTCGATGGGGTCCGCGGTGGCGTCGTTGCGGAGGGCCTCCCCGCTCAGCTTGAGCAGGATGCGGCGATACCTCGGCTTGGCGTTGGGCATGGAGGGGGTTGTAGGGCGAACCCCCCGCGAGCGTCAACCCCCTGCTTGACTCCCGCCTTCCGGAGGGGGAGAACGGACGTCCGCAGTCCGATGGTGTAATGGCAGCACAAGTGGTTTTGGTCCTCTTAGTCTAGGTTCGAATCCTAGTCGGACTAGCGGCTCCGGCTCCTCCGAAGGCCAAGAAAAAGGGCGGCCAAGGCCGCCCGTCGGTGAGGGTCGAGCCCGCGCTCAGGCGCGGCCGAGGTATTCCTTGTTCTCGGTGCTGACCTTGATGACCTCGCCCTCCTTGATGAAGAGGGGGACGTTGACGATGAGGCCGTTCTCGCAGGTGACGGACTTCTGGACGTTGCCCGCGGTGTCGCCCTTGACGGCGGGAGGGGCCTCCAGGACCTTGACCGTGACGGACGGGGGGAGGTCGACGGTGACGGGCTTGCCCTCCACGAAGAGGACGGTGTAGCTCTGGCCGGGGATGATGAACTCCTTGGAGTCCTCGAGGGTCTGGGCGGAGACGTAGAACTCCTCGAAGGAGGAGGGGTCGACGAAGACGTAGCTCCCGTCGGCCTCGTAGGACATCTCGAGCTGCTTGATGGAGTTGTCGAAGACCTCGTAGGAGGCGTTGATGCCGGTGCGAACGGGGATCTTGGCCCCGGTCTTGATGGAGCGGATCTCCATCTGGCAGTAGGAGGCGTTGTTCGGGGGAGTGCGGACCTGGCACTCGAGGACCACGCACAGCTCGCCGTTGTAGCTGATGATGTTCTTCTTCTTGATGCGGTTGACCGGTAGGCTGGGCATGGGCGTCGTGGGGAAGGGTCTTTAAAAGCCCAGGCTCCCCCGGGTGGTCAAGCCTGCTTGCTCGGGTCGGCCCGCTCCAGCTCGGCGGCCTTCTCGGCCCAGGCCGCGGCGGCCGACTCGACCTCGGGCCCGAGCTCGGCGAGGCGCCGGTTGAGGGCGAGGGCCTTGGCGGGGTCGGCGTAGGCGGCGGGGTCCTGGAGGGCGGCGGCGACCTCGGCCTGCTCCTTCTCCAGGGAGGCCACGCGGGTCTCCAGGTCGGCGACCTCCCTGCGGAGGCGTCGGGCGAGCTTCGGGTCGGGCTTGGCCGGCTTGGCGGGGGACTGGGCGGGGGGCGCGGAGGGTCGGGCGTCGGTGAACCCCGCGGTGAGGGCCTCGCGCTCGCCCTTGGCCTTGGACTTGTCGAGGTAGTAGTCGTAGCCCCCGGCGTAGGGGGTGAGGCGCCCGGAGTGGACGTGGAGGACGTTGCCGGCGACGTTGCGGATGAAGTGGACGTCGTGGCTGATGAAGACGAGCGTGCCCTCGTAGGCGCCGAGGGCGTGGACGAGCGCGTCGATCGACGGCATGTCGAGGTGGGTCGTGGGCTCGTCCATCAGCAGGAGGTTGGGCGGTCGCATGAGCATCCGCACGAGGGCGAGGCGGGACTTCTCGCCGCCGGAGAGGACCTTGACCGGCTTGTGCACGTCGTCCTTGCGGAAGAGGAAGGCGCCGAGGACGGAGCGGGCCTGCTCCTCGGTGAAGGGGAACTCGGTTGAGCGGCGCTCGAGGACGTTCTCCAGCACGCTCAGGGCGGGGTCGAGGTTGTCCAGGCGGTTCTGGGCGAAGTAGCCGACCTGGACGTTGGTCCCCTTCTCCATCAGGCCGCCCTGGATGGGCACCTGGCCGGCGAGGATCTTGAGCAGGGTGGACTTGCCCGCGCCGTTGGGGCCGACGAGCACGGTGCGCTGGCCGCGCTCCAGCTCGAGGCTGAGGTTGTCGTAGACGACATGGTCGCCGTAGGCCTGGCGGACGCCCTCGAGGCGCATGACGCGGAGGCTGGAGCGGGGCGGCTGGGGGAAGCGGAAATGGATGCGCTTCAGGTCCTCCTCGGGCTCCTCGGGCGCGTCGGCCTCGAGGCGCTCGATCTGCTTCTCCTTGGACTTGGCGCGCGAGGCCATGGAGGCCTTGGCGCCGAAGCGGTCGACGAAGGTCTGGAGGTGGGCGATCTCGCGCTGGCGGTTCCGGAAGGCGGCCCCCTGCTGCTCGCGCCGGGCGACGCGCTCGACGAGGAAGTCGTCGTAGTTGCCGCTGTACCGGTGGAGGCGGCCGCCGCGCAGCTCGAGCATGCCGTTGCAGAGGGCGTTCAGGAAGGCGCGGTCGTGCGAGATGACGACGAGGCCGCCCGGGTAGCGGGTGAGGTAGTCCTGGAACCAGAGGAGGGCCTCCAGGTCGAGGTGGTTGGTCGGCTCGTCGAGCAGGAGGAGCGTGGGCTCGCTGACGAGGAGGCGGGCGAGGTGGGCGCGCATGACCCATCCGCCGGAGAAGGTCCGGGCGGGCAGGTCGAAGTCGGCCTCGCGGAAGCCGAGCCCGGCGAGGATCTTCTTGGCCCGGGGCTCGAGGCTCCAGTCGACCTCGGGAAAGGGGTCGTCGGGATCGTGGCGCGTGCCCGCGGTGGCGATCTCGAGGATGGTCTCCTCGCCGACGGGGGCGCTTTCCTGGGGCAGGAAGCCGAAGTCGGCCCCGCGTTCCCACTGGGCGCTGCCCTGGTCGGCCTCCTCCTCGCCGAGGATGATGCGGAAGAGGGTGGACTTGCCCGCGCCGTTGGCGCCGACCAGCCCGAGGCGGTCGCGCCGCTGGATGGTCAGGGAGACGTCGGAGAAGAGCGTCTTGGGGCCGTAGGCCTTGGCGATGTCGGTGAGCGTGAGCAAGGTGGGCTCGGAGGAGTGGTTGCGCCACGCCCCCGGGGCAAGCGCGAACCCGTCTCAGGCGGCCGCGGCGTTGCCGGCCAGCCAGCCGGTGGTCCAGGCGGCCTGGAAGTTGAAGCCGCCGGTGACACCGTCGATGTCGAGCACCTCGCCGGCGAGGAAGAGGCCCGGGGCGACGCGGCTCTCCATGGCGCGGAAGTCGACCTCGCGGAGCCGGACGCCCCCGCAGGTGACGAACTCCTCCTTGTTGGTGTTCTTGCCGTCCACCTGGAGCCGGGTGGCCGAGACCTGGGCGGCAAGCGCCTTCAGGCGGTCGGCGGGCAGGTTGGACCAGGTGCCGGAGGCGCCGGCCGCGGCGGCGAGGCGCTCCCAGAGGCGGGCGGGGATGCCGAGGGGGTTCCAGGTGGCGACGGACTTTCGGGCCTCGCGCTCGCGCAGGCCGGCGAGCGTGGCTTCCACGGCCGCGGGGGCGAGGGTCGGCGCCCAGTTGACCCCCAGGGTGAAGCGGTGGTTGGCCTGGGCGAGCTCGCGCGCGCCCCAGGCGGAGAGGCGCAGGATGCCGGGCCCGCTGAGGCCGTCGTGGGTGACGAGGACGGGGCCGCGCTCGCGGAGCCGGGTGCCCTGGACCTCGGTCCCGGCGTCGGCGACGGAGAGTCCGGAGAGGCCCTCGAGGCGCGGGTCGCGGATGCGGAAGGTGAAGAGCGAGGGGACGGGTGGCTCGATGGAATGGCCGAGGCCCGCGGCAAGGGCGTGGCCGCCCCCGCCGGCGGCGCCTCCGGTGGCGAGGATGACGCGGTCGACGCGCAGGGGGCCGTCGGCCAGCTCGAGCGAAAAGCCGTCGCCCTCGCGACGGATCGACCTGACGGGGCAGCGCAGGCGGAGGTCGACCCCCGCCTGCCGCGCTGCCCGCGTCAGGCAGTCGACCACGGTCGCCGAGTCGTCGGTCACGGGGAACATCCGGCCGTCGGCCTCGGCCTTCGCGGCCACGCCGCGCTTGGCGAACCACTCGAGGGTGTCGCGGGGTTGCCAGCGGTGGAAGGCGCCGAGCAGCTCGCGACCACCCCGGGGGTAGCGTCTGGCCAGCTCCGCGGGATCGAAGCAGCTGTGGGTGAGGTTGCACCTGCCTCCCCCGGAGATGCGGACCTTGGCCAGGGGGTGGGCCGTGGCCTCGAGCAGCGTGACCCTGCCTTCCTTGCCGAGGCGCTCCGCCGCCGCGATGGCGGCGAAGAAGCCGGCGGCTCCCCCGCCGATGACGGCGATGTGTCGGCGCATGACCGGTTCCTGAGGTTACTTCGCCTCGGTGCTGTGCACAGGGATGCGCATCTGCCCGATTTCGGGGACGCGGGCCGGGGCGACGGCGGGGGCGGGAGGATCCTCGGAGGCGGGTCCCGGGCGTCCGGGGTTCCCGGGACTCGGGACGCCGGAGGGGAGCCCGGTGCGCTCATCCCCGTCGCCGCCGGGGTAGGTTCGGCCGAGGGGGAGCGGGCGGCTGGCGCGGAACCAGACACCCTCGGCGTTGGAGCCGAGCTCGAGCCGAACCGCGCCGCCGCCGTCGGAGGGTTCGTCGCCGAAGGGCGCGGCCCTCGGCGCGCCGTCCTCGAGGGCGAGCTCGAGGCCGCGTCGGCCCTGGGGGTCGTCGCTCAGGAGGAGGTCGACGGCGGGGATGGGGGCGCCGGCCGGAAGCCGGTTGACGATGAGCGCGGCGCGGGGAGGCAGTTTCTCATGGCCGCGCTGGGTGATGCGCTGGCGCCAGGCGGGCCAGAGGCGCCGGCCGTCGGGACCGACCGCGGCGATCTCGCCGGCGACCTCGACGGTGAGGAAACGCTGGCGGAGGACGGCGATCTCCGCCTCGTCCAGCCTGGGGGCGGCGACGCCGCGGGGCCGGACCGGTCGACCCTCCTCGTCGAGCTCGGCGGCCGCGGCGAGCCAGACGACGTCGACGGGCCCGGCGCGGTTGCGGTCCATCTCGTTGACGATGCCGTAGGGCAGGGCGGTCATGCCGAGGGAGAGGAGGGCGCCCACCCCGGCGGCCTTGACCCAGCCGAGCCCGCGGGTGATCAGGCCGGCGGCGAGGGCGCTTCCGGCGAAGGCGGCGGCCGAGACCGAGATCTCCATCCCGAGCCTGCCGTCGGCGGCGGCCCGATAGGCCTCGTTCCAGGCGATGCGACCCCAGGTGTGGTGAAGCAGCAGCTGCCAGGCGACACCGAGGACGAGGCCGAGGAAGGCGGCCTTGCGGGGGCCGAGCTGGCGGTAGGCGCCGAGGGCGCCGGCGGCGAGGAAGGAGGCGACGGCCCCGCGAAGGAAGGTGTCGGAGACGGAGGCGACGCCGGTGGCGGCGGCCCCCGCGATGAACAGGAGCCAGTTGATCCAGTAGACCTGGGCGCGCGCGAGGAGCATCGCGCGTTATTCCCCGACCACGGTGCCGGGCGAGAGCACGGCGTTCTTCTTGACGACAAGCACGCCGTCGCGGACGTACCAGGCGGCGGTCTCGGTGCGCTCGGCGAGGCCGGCGGGGGAGAGGCGGCAGTTGGCGCCGATGCGGGCGTTCTTGTCGATGATGGCGCGGCGGATGTGGCAGCCGGGCCCGACGCCGACGTCGGGCAGCCCCGCCTCGCGGTTGCGGGTGAAGTCGGAGGGGCGCTCGTAGCGGTCGGCGCCCATCATGACGGTGTTCTCCAGGCGGGAGCCGGCCCGGATGACGGAGCGGACGCCGATGACGCAGCGCTCGAGCTCGGCGTCGTCGACGATGCAGCCCGGGGCGAGCAGGACGCGGTGGGAGCGGGAGCCGTTGATCTTGGCGGGGGGGAGGTAGCGGGCGTGGGTGAAGACGGGCTGGCCGCCGTCGAAGAAGTCGAAGGGCGGCACGGGGTCGGTCAGCGTCAGGTTGCACTCCCAGAAGGAGCCGACCGTGCCGATGTCCTCCCAGTAGCCGTCGTAGACGAAGGCGGTGAGCCGGTGGCTGGCCACCATGCCGGGGATGACCTCCTTGCCGAAGTCGGTCTGGAGGGGGTCGGCGAGGGCGGCGCGGAGACGCTGGCCGGAGACCAGGTAGATGCCCATGGAGGCGAGGCAGTAGGGGCGGTCGGAGGTGTCGCTGAGCCGGGCGCGGGCCTCCCCGGCGAGGGCCAGGCTGCGCACGAGGGCGGGGTCCTTGGGTTTCTCGACGAACTCGGTGACGCGCAGGTCGCCGTCGACCCTCATGATGCCGAGGCCGGAGACCTGGTCGGAGGGCATGGGCTTGGCGGCGATGGTGATGTCGGACTTCGTCCGCAGGTGCTGCTCGATCATCGGCCGGAAATCCATCCGGTAGAGCTGGTCGCCGGAGAGGATGAGCACGAGGTCGTCGTCCCGCAGGCCGTAATGGTGCATGTTCTGGCGCACGGCGTCGGCCGTGCCCTGGTACCAGGTCTCCTTGTCGCCCGTCTGCTCGGCCGCGAGGATGTCGACAAAGCCCTTCCCGAAGGGGTCGAACTTGTAGGTCTGCTGGATGTGCTTGTGCAGGGAGGCGGTGTTGAACTGGGAGAGGACGTAGATGCGGTTGAGCCCGGAGTTGAGGCAGTTGCTGATGGGGATGTCGACCAGGCGGTAGTTGCCGGCCAGGGGGACGGCCGGCTTGCAGCGGTCCTTGGTCAGGGGGTAGAGCCGGGTGCCGCGGCCGCCGCCCATGATGATGGAGATGACGCGAGGGGTGGACTGGGACATGACCCCACCCTACGGCTCGGGAGCGGGCCAGGGCGAGCCAAAGAGGGTTTCCGGTTGGCAGTCGCCCTCCGGCGGGTTCCCTTGCGCGGTGGCCTTCTCCTTCCATGTCCTCGGCACGAGCAGCTCCGGCAACTGCTCGGTATTGCGGACCGGAGGTCGGACCTTCCTCATCGACGTCGGGTTCGCCTGGCCTCGGCTGTCCGCCGGGCTGGCGGCGCTGGGCATCGAGCCCCGCCAGATTGACGCGGTCTTCGTCACCCATGAGCACGGCGACCATTGCGGCGGCCTCCCGGCCCTGCTCGGTCGCCATCCGGGGCTGAAGGTCTTCGCCAACCGGGAAACCGCCCGGCGGATCGGGGCCCTGCAGAGGGTGGCGCCCATCTGGCAGCTGTTCGACACCGGGGCGGCCTTCGAGGCCCTGGGGTTGGCCGTGACCCCCTTCTCGATCCCCCATGATGCCGCCGACCCGGTCGGCTTCGCCATCCAGTGCCCCTCGGAAGGTGGGTCGCCGGGCCGGAAGGTCACCTGGATGACCGACCTGGGGCATGTCACCCCGGGGGCCAGGGCCCAGGCGGAGGCGGCGGACATCCTCGTCCTCGAGTCGAACTACGACGACGAGATGCTGGACCTGTCCCGCCGGCCGGCCCACCTCAAGCAGCGGATCCGGGGCAACCACGGCCACCTCTCGAACCTGGCGGCCCTCGACCTCCTTCGGTCGATCCGGGCGGAGGGGCTGGGACACGTCTGCCTAGGGCACCTCAGCAAGGAGTGCAACCGGGCGGTCATCGTCGACGGGCTGATGGCGGAGGTCCGGGCGGCCCGACCCGCGGTCCGGGTGACGGTCTTCGACCCCCTGGAGGAGCGCCCGGCCGAGCTGACCTGAGCCCGCAGCGTGGCTAATGGGCCGCGCGAGGCCGGCGAGTTTTTCTAATAGAAAAAACAGGGTCGCCTTTGGCCTCCGCAGGCGCGCGACCTCCTGTCAGGATGGTAGGGTCATGCAAATTCTCGCCGCCCTGCTCCTGTTGCTCTCCGTTCCCTTCCTTCCCGCCGGCGGAACGTCGCCGGTCGAGCCAGGTTTCTCGGGCGACGATCCCCGCGCCGCGGCGTTCCGCGAGTTCCTCGAGGACGCCGGCATGCGCGGCCAGGTGGCGCTCCGCGCGGAGAGGCGCTACCTCGTGACAGCTTGCCTTGCCTCAAGCCCGGATCCGCGCGTGCGTCGGATGCGTCTCATGCTGTTCGCGCAGCCCGAAGCTGACGGCGCGCGCTGGCGGGTGCGCGTCCGCGCCACGCTGCTCGGCGGCGTGCCTGAGTTCGACGCCGACGACTACAACGTTCGGATCCACGAGCTGGCTCAGAAACTCGACCTACTTCGCTTTGAGCGCGCGGGTGATGACGAGGGCCCCGGCCCCAGCGTGCATGTCGTCGCCACCCAGCACGCCTCGGCGGCCGACCCCGCCGCCTTTGCCTCATTCCTCGGGGAGCTAGGGCGCGAGCTCTCCGCCATCCTCGCCGCGGAGACGGGTGCGCACCGACCCGTGTTCGTCAGTCTGGAGGAGCACGCCGAGCTGGTTCCCGAGCAGGTCGCGGACGCGCTGGCTCTGCGGCTGGCGAGGCGTGCAGAGCTTGGGCTTCGGCCGCATTGGAGGGCGCCCTCGCACCCGTCGGTCGCCGACCCGTCCGCCTTCGCGGCCAACCTGTTGCACCCCGGCCTGGTTGTCGAGGCGCTGCGTCACGAGGAGCCCGACTCTCTCGCGCGGCTTCTCGAGCACGAGCGGGACCACCCGGTTCCGGCTCGGCGCGCCCTCTATCTCGCCATCCGAGCCCGGGCCGACGGTCCGGACTCCGCGGCGGCGGGCAAGCTCATGGACTTGGCGTACGACCCGGTTACCCGGAGGCCGCGCGATGCCTGGGCCCTCGGGCTATGGGGCGACCTCCTCGCCAGGGCATGGTCCGAGGATGAGCGCCAGGAGGACCTCATCGCCGCGCTCGACGCGCTACTCGAGTCGGCGAGGCTCGGCTGCGAGTTCGGGCTCAATTCCTATGTCGCGCTCCAGGAGGCGATTGGCGAGCCGGTGCCGGGAGCCGAGGCGCACTGGCAGCGCTTGCCGGCTTGGAGCGCCCTTCATCCCCATTACGCCCCGCATCAGTTGGCCGACGAGGTTGCGCTCGAGCAGGCCTATGCCGCCGGCGATTTCTCCGCAGTCGTGCTCGGGGTGCCTCGCAACGCCTCCGACCTCACGATGATCCGGCTCGCCCTTGCGGAGATGAACACGGCCCGCCTGGCGCGAGGTTGGAAGCCTTACGCGCTTATGGAGGAGTCGCCGGCGGAGCCCCGGGGGGACTGAGGGTGCTTAGTCGCCGAGGCCCATCCGGTCGGTGACGGCCGGGGAGCCGTCCTCGCGGTGGTAGTTCACCTTGAGGGCGTCGAGGCGCCTGAGGTGGGTGCCGAGGCGGCGCTGGAAGTCGGCCCAGTCCTTGCCCTCCTTGGGCGACCAGGCGACCTCGGCCAGGGCGCAGGCGCGGGGGAAGGCCATGTACTCGACCT
>JAURJZ010000049.1 GCA_030831965.1 Verrucomicrobiota bacterium | reverse complement strand
GTCGTTCGCCGCGCGCAGCGTGGCGACGTCCGAGGCGTGCCCGACGAAGCGGTCGGGCCAGCCGAGGCGTAGGACACGGGCGCGGGAGCCGGACTCGGCGAGGTGCTCGAGCACCGCCGAGCCGAACCCGCCCGTCACCGCCCCATCCTCGAGGGTGACGAAGAGCCGGGCGGAGGCCGCCTGGCGCGCGAGCAGCTCGCCGTCGATCGGCTTGGCGAAGCGGGCGTTGACCAGGCCGACGGACGCGCCGGTGCGGGCGGCGAGGGCGTCGGCGAGGACACGGGCGTCGGCGACCATCGAACCGAGGGCCCACAGCTGGATGTCGGTCCCCTCGCGCAGGACCTCGGCCTTGCCGATGGGGATGACCGCGGGCTCGGCCTTGGGCGCGACCCCGGCGGCGGGGCCGCGGGGATAGCGGATGAACATGGGCGCCCCGCTGCGAAGCGCGGTGCGGAGCATGTCGGCGAGCTCGTCCTCGTCCTTCGGCTGCATGACGGTGGCGTTGGGCACGCAGCGCAGGTAGGCGATGTCGAAGAGGCCGTGGTGGGTCGGCCCGTCCTGGGGGGACAGGCCGGCGCGGTCCATGCAGAACGTGACGGGCAGGCGCTGCAGGCAGACGTCATGGACCACCATGTCGTAGGCCCGCTGAAGAAAGGTCGAGTAGATGGCGCAGACCGGCCGAAGGTCGCGGGCCGCGAGGCCGGCGGCGAAGAGGACGGCGTGCTCCTCGGCGATGCCGACGTCATGGTACTGCGCGGGCAGCTCGCGGCGGAGCTGGGAAAGCCCGGTGCCGGAGGGCATCGCGGCGGTGATGCCGACGACGCGGCGGTCAGCCCTGGCCTCGCGGAGCAGGAGGGAGCCGAAGACGTCCTGCCAGGCGCGGGGCCCCCCGGGGGCGCCGGAGGCCAGACTGTCGCCCGTCTCGGGGTCGAAGGCGCCGGTGCCGTGGAACTTCTCCGGGTTGCCGAGGGCGGCGGGCAGGCCGCGCCCCTTCTCGGTGCGGACATGGAGGACGACGGGGCCGGGGGCGTCCTTGCAGAAGCGGAGGTAGCGCTCGAGGGCCTCGAGGTCGTGGCCGTCGACCGGGCCGATGTAGCGCAGGCCGAACTGCTCGAAGAGGGAGCTGTTGCGGGTGAAGAGGTCCTTGACCTCGCGCTTGAGGGTGCGGCCGAAGTCGAGGACGCGCCGACCCCATTCCGAGCCGCCCAGGGCGCGCTTCAGGCCGCTCTGCGAGCGGTTGTAGGGGCGGCTGACGATGATGCGGCTGAGCATCTCGGCGACCGCGCCGACATTGCGGTCGATCGACCACTCGTTGTCGTTGAGCACGACGACGAGGCGGCGGCAGGAGGCGCGGGCGTTGTTGAGCGCCTCGAGGGTGACGCCGCAGGTCAGGGCGGCGTCGCCGATCACGGCGACGACGTGTCCGGACTCGTCCAGCCGGTCGCGGGCGTTGGCGAAGCCGGTGGCCGCGGACAGGGCGGTGCCGGCGTGGCCGGCGCCAAAGGCGTCGTGGGGGCTCTCGTCGCGGGAGAGGAAGCCGCTCAGGCCGCCCGTCTGGCGGATGCGGTCGAAGCCCGGGCCGTTGCGACCGGTGAGGAGCTTGTGGACGTAGCCTTGGTGGGCGACGTCGAAGACGAGGCGGTCGCCCGGCGTCTCGAAGACGCGGTGGAGGGCGAGGGTGAGCTCGACGACGCCGAGGTTGGGCCCGATGTGGCCGCCGTTGCGCGCGGTGACGTCGATCAGCCGCGCGCGGATCTCGGCCGCGAGCCCGGGGAGGCGGGACGCCGGCAGGGCCCGCACGTCGGCCGGGCCTTGGATGGTCTCGAGCAAGCCCATCTCAGGAGGACTCGTCCTCGCCGGAAAGCTCCTCGATGCGAAGCTCGGCGGCGCCAAGCTTGGCCTCGCAGGCCTGGATCAGGCGCATGCCCTCCTCGTACTGGGCGACGAGGCGGTCGAGGGGGATGTCGCCCGACTCCATGGAGTCGACCAGCTTCTCCAGGCGGGCCATGGCCTCCTCGAGCGTTAGGTCGTCGGCGGGCGCGGCCTTGGGCTTCTTGGGCGTGCTCATGCTGCACCGACAATCCCAGCCGCGGCCGAGGGGGCAAGCGGGAAGCGGCCCCTCAGGCGAAGCGGGTCAGGCCGGCCACGGTCGCCGCGTCCAGCCGGAGCGCGAGGGCCTTGGCCAGGTCGACGCAGGCCAGGAGGTCGGCGAGGTCCAGGACCGACTGGTGGGTGTGGATGTAGCGGACAGGGACTCCCAGGACGATGGTGGGCGCGCCGAGGCCGTGCTGCTGGAAGGAGCGCGCGTCGGTGCCGCCGGTCCGGCGGACGGTCAGCTGGTGGGGTATTCCCCGCTCGCGGGCAACCTGTAGCGCGAGGTCGACGAGACGCGGGCTGAGGATGGCGGTGGGGTCGTAGGCCCGGATCTGGACACCGTGCCCGAGGGCACCCTGACACTCGCCCCGGTGCATGCCCGGGACATCGTCGGCGGGAGGCCCCTCGAGGACGATGACCACGTCGGGGTCGACCAAGCGGGCGGCGGTGACGGCGCCGCGGCAGCCAACCTCCTCCTGCACGGTGGCCACGGCATGGACGGCGCAGGGGAGGCCGCCTTGCTCGTCAAGCTCGCGGGCGGCGAGCGCGAGCGCGGCCATGCCCGCCCGGTTGTCAAACGCCTTGCCGGAAAAGAGACCCTCGTCGGCGAGGGAGGCAAAGGGACCCTCGGGGACGACGGGGTCGCCGGGGCGGATGCCGAGCGCGAGGACGGCCTCGCGCGAGCGCGCCCCGATGTCGACGTGCGCCCGCTCAACCGAGGCGGCCTGTTGGCCGCCCTGGTGGGGAGGAAGGGCGGCGACAATGCCCGTCCACTCCTTGCCGGTGGCGCGGGCGAGGATGCGCAATCGCTGGGCGGCGAGGACGCCGTCCGGCCAGCCGCCCAGCGGAACGAGGCGGAGGAAGCCCTCGGCGCTGATTTCCTGGACGAGGAAGCCGACCTCGTCCATGTGGGCGGTCAGGACGACCTTGGGGCCCGGGGTGTCCTTGGCAGGGGCGAGCGCGGCGGAACCCAGGCGGTCAAAGGAGGCGCGGCGGCCGGACAGCTCGCGCAGGAAGAGGGCGCGCACGGCGTCCTCGTGACCCGGGGCCCCGTGGGCTTGGGAGAAGGCCTCGAGGAGGCTGACGGCTTGGCGCTGTCGCGTGAGGGCCATGGTCCCGCCAACTTGCCGAGGGAGCGGCGGGGGGCAAGCCCCCTCATCGACGGGGCTCGGGAAGGACCTGGATCTGGACGCGCGCGCCGGCCTGGGCCGCCGCGTCGAGCGCGCGGACGGTGTCTCCGGTGCGGGCGCGACGGTCGGCGGCGACAACCACCTCGGGGTCGGGCTTGCCCGCGAGCGCGGAGCGAAGGGCCTCGCCGAGGGCGGCCGAGGCAACGGGCTGGCCGTCGACGAACAGCGCTCCCTCGGCGTCGACCGCCAGGACGACGGATGCGGCGAGGCTCGAGGCGGAGCCGGAGGCGGCTCCGGGCGGGGTCACGTGGAGCGAGCGGGGATCGCCGGCCTTGAGGGTCACGAGCAGGAAGAAGACCAGGACCACCAGCACGTCGACCAGCGGGATGATGTTGACCGCGACGGGGGAGCGGCGGCGGGCCGGGATCATGGACGGGGAAGGGCTTCCAGCGCCTCGACCAGCAGACGGGAGCGGCTGGCGACAACGTCGAGCCGGCGGGCAATCCACTGCGAGGCGAACTGGGCGGGAATCGCGATGGCCAGGCCGATGTCGGTCGTGCTCAGCGCGAGGCCGAACCCGCCCGCCAATCGCGCGGTCTCGGGCTGGCCAAGGGTCGGGAAGAGCGAGGCCAGGCCGGTGACGGTGCCGAGCAGCCCGAGCAAGGGGGCGATGGCGACGGAGGATTCAAGCAGGAAGAGTCCCCGCTGCAGGCCGACCAGCTCCGCCTCCGCCTGGGCCCGGAGGCGCTCGCCGGAAAACCCCGAGCGCCAAAGGGCGACCAGCCGCCCCTGGAGCGAACGGGGAAGGGAGTCGGGAAGGCGTCCCTCGCGCACCGCGGCGACGAAGCCGGCCTCGATGGTGCGCGCGGGAAGCAGGGCCAGCGACCGCTCGATGGCGACGAAGGCGGCGACCGCCGAGCAAACCGCGAGGGGCCAGATGAAGACGCCGGCGGCATCGATGAGCGAGACGGAGTCCACGGCTGGGCCATGTCCTGACAGGGGATTCCCGGACCTGCAAGCCTCCGCTCCAGCCCGCGGACGGCCCGCAAAAAAGCGGGGCTTGGCGACCTCTACGTGTTTGCAAGTCGACGCGGCCGATATTCAATGAAATGTCCATGCCCCAAGGCCGCCGAGGTTTCTCGCTCGTCCTGAGCCTGACCATCATGTCGCTGCTGGTGCTGGTCATCCTCTCCCTGGCCGGATTCCTCAGCATTGAGTCAAGGACCGCCGCGGTCAGGCTGGAGTTGGCCAAGGCCCGCCTCAACGCCTTGGCGTCCGGTCGACTCGCGCTGGGCCACCTCCAGCTGCTGGCCGGACCCGACCAGCGCGTGACCGCCAAGGCGGACATCTTCGAGGGCGCGGCCGCCGGGGCCCAGAACCCGACCGGCACCGGTCCCACGGGCAACACCTACGCGCCCATGACCGGAGCCTCGGGCATCAACGGCTCGGTCGTGCACCCGCGCAAGCGCAACTGGACCGGGGTCTGGGCAACGGGCGGGGCCGACACCTCCAAGCCCCGCGACTGGGATCCCCGCAGCCCGGATCGTCGCGTCATGCTCGGCTGGCTGGTCTCGCCTCTCGGCACCAGCGCGACCGAGCCCGACCTGCCCGACCTGACCCTCCAGCCGTTTGCGCATCCGAACCGGAATTTCGCCAACAACACCGATTCCCAGAACCGCGGGACGGGCTTCATCAACGGCGCCACCATCGTGGGCTTGCTCCAGGGATTCCCGTCCTCGGCAACCTTGGTCAACCTGGTCGGCTTGGGCACGCTTGATTACCCCGGAAGGCCTGCCTTCACCAGCTCGGGCAGCGCGGTCACGAACGTGGACCCCGATATCGTCGCCCTGCCCTCCGTCCCCCTGCCCGGCCCGCTCCCCTCCGGCGTCACCGGAGCCACCCGCCTCATCGGGCGGTTCGCCTGGTGGGTCGGGGACGAGGGAACCAAGGCCAAGACAACCCTGGCCAACCCCCTGGCCCGCGCGCGGGACGGCAGGGAATACGCGGGAATCGGCGACTGGGACCGGGCGTTCCGGTCGCAATCCTACTCCCACGGAATTGAGATGGTCGGCCCGCCCTCGACCCCTCCGGGAGCGGCGCGAGCCCTCGCCGAGTTCGAGGCCTGGCGGGCCGCGGATATCGCCGCCGCCACGAACTGGACCGAGGCCTTGCTTCCCAAGGTGACCACAAACCCGGGCCTCCGCGGCTGGGCCGTGCTCCGGGGCGGCTCCTCCGCCGCGACGGACACCACGGCGGCCCGGGTTGGGGGCCAGTTCTACCACGAGCTGACCCCCGCATCGCTGGGCGTGCTCTCGGACACCCTCAACGGCGGGCTGCGCCGGGATCTCTCGGTAGCCTTCGAGCTACCGTTCGAGGAGTATCGCCTCCTCGGCGAGTTTCACGACAGCCCCGGACAGTCGGGCGACATCAACGGCGAGGGCGGCGGCTGGACCTCCGGCTTCAACCTCGCGCTGGCGATGGGCATCAGCGCCACGAACACCCCGGGCTTCCGGGAATGGGGACTGCCTGGCCGGAAACTGGGCTTTGTCTTCGAGGTGCCCGTGCCCACCTCCGCGGTGGGAAGCCGCTCCGCCGCCACCGGCGCCCCGGGCCCGAACGGCGTGCCCTCCGTGGTGCGGGGCCCGACCTGGGACCTGTTCCGCAACTACTACCGCCTTTACAAGCGCGAGCTCGAGTCCAGGCCGCCCCGGGGCGCCGCGGCGCCCGCGGCCGACGCCTGGATCGCCCGGGGCCACGAGCCCTTCTCCTACGCCATCGGCGGCGGCAACCTGTATCGCACGACCCCCGACGGCCAGCCGGCCTTCGTGTCCTATCGCGCGAACGCGGCCCTGATGACCCGCAAGAACGCCATCGGCGACTGGGGCTCCGGCAATCCGATCCAGCTGACCAACCTGTCCAGCCACGCCCACTTCGGGGGGAACCTCGGGCCCATCCCGGTCCACACGGCGATGAAACTGGCGCCCAACGTGGTCCGCTTCGCCTTGTCGTTCAGCCCGGTATGGGAGACCACCCCGGCGACCAAGCTGGGCATCGCCATCGACCCGCGCGTCACGCTCCACAACCCCTATAACGTCCCCATCGAGTTCACCGGGCTGGGCCTCACGCTCAGCAAGTTCTACAAGCTGAACTTCACGTTCCAGCGCTCGGACACGGGGGGCGACCTCGGCAGCTTCGTCCTGCAGCCGACCTACACCTGGGGTCGCGGGCTGACGTTCCGCATCCTCGACAACGGCGGCATCCTCGCCAACCCCGTCGCAGGCAACCTCCGCCTGGAACCCGGCGAGCTCAGGACCTACTGCGCCTCCCCGACCACCAACCAGCAGATCGGCGAGGTCAACTACGCCGACTACTTCGGCATGCGGGAGGTGCGCAACATCCCCGGCGTCTTCAACTACGGCAACGCCGGGCAGTCCCTGGTCTACCGGATGGCCAGCCCGCCCAACCCGTCGACCTGGGGGAGCGCCTCGGTGCGGATCCGGGCCGGCTTCGGCTATAACGCGTCGACGGGAGCCGAGGACGGCTTCCTGTACGAGACCGGGCAGGTCGACTTCCACCTCCTGCACCGGACCTTCGACAACGGCACGCCGATCAACCCCGCCACCCGCTCGTGGATCGGCTTCGCCGAGGGGACGTCCGACACCAACCTGCCCGAGATCGACACCGCCGACGAGGCCCTCGTCCACCGCATCCAGTTCTACCCCCGCGGCCTGCCCGTCGCCCAGCGCGTCGTCGCCAGCCCCGACATCCCGCCGAACGCGCCCTTGCAGGTCCCGTTCGCCATGATGGACCTCCGGGCCCGGTCGTGGGTCGACTCCTCCGTCGGCAACCAGCGGCCGGACACGGCCTCCCCCCTGTTCGTCAACCACCGCGCGCCGCTCCTCGACCACCGCAACCATGACGGCGACGCCAACGCCCCGTCCGGCTGGCTGATCGAGTTCGGCGCGGCCAACGCGCTCCTCACCAACTACGAGATCTCCGGCGACCGGAACAACAGCTTCTGGGGGCGCGCCTGGAACGCCGCGGGCGGGGGCCAGTCGAGCGTCGTCCTTTACCAGGTGCCCACCCGGCCCCTGGTCTCGCTCGCCGGCCTCGCCAGCGCCGACCACGCCCACATCGACAGCCAGCAGGGCCTGACCGTCGGCAACAGCTACGCCCTGCCCGGCCTTGACAACACCGACCGCATCCTGACCTGGCCCCTGGGCAACGGGACGGTCAGCTTCAACGAGCCTGCGGCGCGCCAGATCCGCCACGACGCGACCTGGGCGGCCAACCACGCCCTCTGGGACCGCTATTTCTTCTCCGGGGCCCACGCCAACGAGGCCTCCTCCTACGGACCCTCGCCCAAGCCCAACGCGGCCGTGCCGGACACCCTCGAGACCGTGTTCGGGGAGCTCCAGGCCGGCCGGAGGCCGCTCGCCAACCGCAGCTTGGTCTGGCTGAACCGCGGCCAGGCATCCTACCCGGAGTTCCGCGACCCCGCCAAGGTGGCCAGGTTCCTGCTGCTCGACGGCGCGTTCAACGTGAACTCCATCTCCAAGGAGTCCTGGCGCGCCGTGCTGTCCGGCCTTCGCCACCAGCAGCTCCCGGGAGCCGGCAAGGCCGCGACCGACCTCAGCCCGCTGTCGCGGTTCGACAGCGTGCGCGCGCCGCACGACGGTCCCAACCCGTCCACCCGGTTCCGCGCCCTGACCGACGCCGAGGTCGACCGCCTGGCCGAGGCGATCGTGCGCCAGGTCCGCCGCCGCGGGCCGTTCATGTCGCTCGCCGACTTCGTCAACCGCCGGCTGGTCGCCCTGGGCGACGACGCCGGGCTGAAGGGCGCGCTGCAGGCGGCGATCGACGACGCCGGCATCAACGACGTCGCCCCGCTCAACGCCACCTTCGCCGCGGACGGCGCGCGCCACCCCTCGGGCAGGGCCCTGTCGATCCGGGCGAGCGCCACCAGCGCCCAGGCGGCGCTCGGGGCGACCTCCCACCTGCTGCAATCCGACGTGCTCAACGCCATCGGCCACGCGCTCGCCGTGCGCTCGGACACCTTCGTCATCCGGGCCTACGGCGAGGCCGTGGGGCCGGACGGCCGCCCCACCACCGGCGCCTGGATCGAGCTGACCGTCCAGCGCTTCCCCGATCCCGTGGCGGGCGGCTCGCTCGAGCCGAACGAGCGCGCCGGCGACTACCGATCCCTCCACGACCTCTCGAACGACCAGGCCGTCGACGAGCGCTTCCGAGCCCGCCCATGGGGCGGCCTGACCCCGCAGGAACGGACGAACCGGAACTTCGGTCGGAAGTTCCGGGTTGTCGGGGCCAGGTGGCTCGCGCCCAATGAGGTCTGACCCGATGCGCGCGTTCCTCGCGACCCTCCTCCTCGCCCCCCTGGGCCTGGTCGCCCAGCAGGAGCGGACCTGCCTGCTGCGGGTCGCCTGGTGGGATCCGCCGGCCACCACGCCGGGGCCGACCCTCGCCCTCGGGGACGGGAACGAGCCCAGGACCTTCTCCCCCCAGGTCATGAACTTCGCCACCGAGGTGCGCCACATCGGCGGCGATGTCGCCAGCCTGAGGATGAGGGAGGTGACCAAGGACGACAAGGGCAGGGACGTGGTCCGCTGGAACCCCTTCGGGGACGTCGCCCTGCCCCGCGGCGAGGACACCTTCGGCGTCGTGCTCCTCGCCGACGCCGCCGGGAAGCGAGGCGCCGGAAGGGCCTTTCCCCTGAGCAACACCGCCTTCCCGATGGGCGGCGTGCGCCTCGTCAACCTGAGCAACCGCGAGATGCTGCTCGGCATCTCGGGTCGGGCCACCCGGGTCCCGGCCGGCGGCACCGTCACCCACCCCCGGACCTTCGCCAAGCCGGAGATCGCGGAGGTGACCGTGCTGGCGGCGGTCGGCGGCGAGCAGCAGCCCGTCTTCTCGACCAAGAGCCAGTTCTCCGACCTCTACCGGCTGGTGGTGTTTGTCATCGAGGTACCGGGCTCCGAGCCCGCCCGGTTCGAGGTCAGGACCATCGTCGACTATCCCCAGCCAGACCCGAAGCCGCTGGTCCCGGCGACACCCGCGGCCAAGGCTCCCGCCGGCCGCTGAGGACTCAGAGACCGGCCGCCGCCTCGGCGTCCGCCAGCCAAGTCACCGCAGACGCCATCCGTCGCAGCACCTGGCCGGGATGAAGGGCGAGGTTCTCCGGCGTTTCGCGGCAGACCGCGCGAAGCGCCGGCGCCTTGGCGGCGCCGTTGACGAGCACCACGATTTGCCGGCACAGCGAGAGCCCGGAAGGCGTGAGGGTCAGCCGCCAACCCCGCCCCGGCCACTCCGTGGCCGCGAATCGCGCGCCGCCGTCCGAGGCGAGCAAGGGGCAGCCCGGCCAGAGGGAGGCGACATGGCTGTCGTCGCCCAGGCCCAGCACGCAGAGGTCATAGGCATGGTCGCGGCCGGCCACCCGCCAGAAACGCTC
>JAURJZ010000048.1 GCA_030831965.1 Verrucomicrobiota bacterium | reverse complement strand
TGATCTTCACGCTGGCGCTGGGGCTGCCGTTCTTCGACCCCTACTTCTTCATCGGCTACCTCGTCGCCCTGGCCTTTTTCGGCCTCTTCCAGGCCATCTTCATGGCCAATGGCGGTGGCGCCTGGGACAACGCCAAGAAGATCGTCGAGGTCGACCTCAAGGCCAAGGGCACGCCGCTCCACGCGGCCACCGTGGTGGGCGACACCGTGGGCGACCCCTTCAAGGACACCTCCTCCGTCTCCCTCAACCCCGTGATCAAGTTCACCACGCTCTTCGGCCTCCTCGCCGTGGAGATCGCGGTCAACCTGCCCGGCGCGACCGCCAAGGTCATCGGCTCGGCCATCGTGGCGGTCGGCCTGGTCTTCGTCTACCGGAGCTTCTACGGCATGCGCATCCCGGTCGACGCCAAGGCGGGCTGAGCGGGTCGCCAGTCCATCCCCAGGGGCCGGCTTAGCCGGCCCCTTCGCTTGCTATGACGCGGCGGCGGCTGGACGACGACCCGCCCCGCGGGCATGGGGGCTCCATGGCCCACGTCCTCCTCCATCTCCCCCACGCCTCCCGCTACATCCCCCTCGCCGAGCGCGCCGGGCTCGCCGTCGACGACGACGAGATCGAGCGCCAGCACCTCGCCCTTGTCGACGACCGCACGGAGGAGCTCTTCGCCCCGGTCCAGGCCGGCAGGGTCGGCGTCCTGACCGCGCCGGTCTCCCGGCTGGTGGTGGATGTCGAGCGCCATCGCGACGACGCCCTCGAGCCGGCCGCCGAGCTCGGCATGGGCGCCGTCTACACCCGCGGCGTCGGCAATGTCCTGCTCCGCCCCAGCCTCGCCGCCGAGGAGCGCGAGCGCCTGCTCCGGACCTGGCACGACCCCCACCACGAGCTGCTCGACCGCCACATCGAGTCCATCCGAAGGTCGACGACGGCCTGCGTCCTCATCGACGCCCACAGCTACCCCGTCGACCCCCTCCCGACCGAGCTGATCCACGCCGCCCGACCCGAGATCTGCATCGGGACCGACCCGGATTGGAGCCGAGGCATCGAGAAGGTCGCCGCCCGGCACTTCGCCGAGTCGGGGTACACCGTGGCGATCAACCAACCCTACGGCGGCGCGATGGTTCCGCGCGTCATCCGCCGCGACCCGCAGCGCAACCTGGCCTGGAACCACAGCTTCCACGACCAGATGGCGCCCTGCAAGGGGTTCTTCACCCTCATGATCGAGGTGCGGCGGGATGTCTACCTGCGGCCGGGATCCCAGCTGCCGGGTCCGCGGTTCAACCACCTCAAGTTCACCCTCGACATGCTCTACCGCAGGCTGAACAAGCTCAACTTCTGGACGGGCCGGAACGACACCCAACCCGGGCCACCCGACCCGTCGTGAACCAAAGCAGCGCGGGCAGGACGGCGCTCAGCGCGAGCGCGAGCGCCGGCGACTCATGGCCGAGGTGCCCGACCCACGCGAAGGCGAACCCCAGGGGCGCCGACCCGCACGCCAGCGCCGCGGCGAAGCGCCCGAAGGGCATCCGCGCCACGCCGGCCAGCGCGGCGACCGCCTCGGGCAAGACGGGCGTCCAGCGCGAAAGCGCCACCATCCATCCGCCCTGGGCGGCGAACCGCGCCTCGAGCCCGGCCATTTCCTCGCCCGCCACCCACGCCGCCGGGGCCCGCCCAAGCAGCCGCGCCAAGCCATAGGCCAGGCAGCCGGCGAGGAAGGAGCCGGCAGCGGACGCCAGCCCGCCCCACCAGGGGCCGAGGGCCAGGCCCAGGGCCGACATCACCGGCGTCGCGGGCACGGGCAGGAGAATGTCCGCGCAGATCAACCCAACCCCCACCGCCGCCGCCGCCAGCGGATCCGAGCCCAGCAACCGCGCCAGCTCGGCAGGATTCAGCGAGGACTCGAGCCGGCCGCCCCAAAGGGCCCACGGAACGAGGACGATGGCCAGGATCAGGCCGACCAGGAACCAAATCCGGCGCGAGGGGGAGGACGGCACAGACCCAGCCTACGCTCGGGCATCGCGGGGGCAAGGCGGGCCTTTAGGCTGGCGAAGCCGACCGACCGCGGATGAGATGCCGCATGCGCCCCCTCGCCGTGATCCTCGGCCTTGTCGCCGCCTCCCTGTCGGCCGGTCCCGACATCATCCCGCGCCCCGTCGGCATCGCCCCGCTGATGGACGCGCCCGCGGCTCCCCTCAACGGCGCCAAGGTCCTCGCCCCGTCCGGCTTCGCCGCCGAGGCCGACCTCATCCGCGCCGCCTTCCCGGGCTCCGGCTCCGCGACCATCCGCCTCGTCCCCGTCACCGGCCCCGAGAAGACCGAGGGCTTCGAGGTCGGCCCCGAGGGTTACACCATCACCTGCGAGCCCGGGCGCGACATCGTCATCGAGGCCCGCACCCGCGCCGGCTTCTTCTACGCCTCCCAAACCCTCCTCCAGGCCACCTACCGCGGCCGCGACGGCAAGGACTACCTTCCCCCGGGTCGCATCTGGGACAAGCCCCGGTTCGCCTGGCGCGGCCTGATGCTCGACGAGGGCCGCCACTTCTACGGCAAGGAGAAGGTCAAGCGCCTGCTCGACCTGATGGCCCTGCACAAGCTGAACGTCTTCCACTGGCACCTGACCGAGGACCAGGGATGGCGCGTCGAGATCAGGAAGTGGCCCAAGCTGACCTCCGTCGGGGCCGTCCGCGCCGAGTCCCACGCCCTCGGGGGCAAGCAGGTCGCCTACGACGGCAACAAGTTCGACGGGAAGCCCTACGGCGGCTTCCACACCCAGGATGACCTGCGCGAGATCGTGGCCTACGCGGCCGCGCGCCACATCCAGGTCGTGCCCGAGATCGAGATGCCCGGCCACGCCTCGGCCGCCATCGCCGCCTACCCGCAGTTCGGCAACGACGACATCCCGGGCTTCGCCCCCAAGGTCCAGTCCCGCTGGGGCGTCCATCCCTACATCTTCGCCCCCAAGGAGGCGACCTTCGCCTTCATCGACGACATCCTCGCCGAGCTCACGCCCATCTTCCCCTCTGCCTACTTCCACATCGGCGGCGACGAGGCCCCCAAGGACCAGTGGAAGAAGTCCGCCTTCGCCCAGTCCGTCATCAAGCGCGAGGGTCTCAGGAACGAGTACGAGCTCCAATCCTATTTCATCCGGCGCGTGGAGAAGCTCCTCGCCGCCCGGGGCAAGAAGCTCGTCGGCTGGGACGAGATCCAGGAGGGCGGCCTGTCCAAGACCGCCACCATGATGGTCTGGCGCGACTGGAAGTGGGCCAAGCACGCCGCCGACAACGGCAACGACGTCATCATGGCGCCCACCTCCCACACCTACTTCGACTACTCGCCCGGCAAGCGCGGCGCCGGGCCCCAGTTCGGCGTCATCGGCGGCAACCTCCCCCTCGAGAAGGTCTACTCCTTCGAGCCCATCCCCGGCAACTTCACCCCCGACCAACACCGCCAGGTCATCGGCACCCAGGCCCAGCTCTGGTCCGAGTACCTCTACGGCTGGAGCAAGGTCGAGTACATGGCCTTCCCCCGCGCCTGCGCCCTGGCCGAGGTCGCCTGGTCGCCCAAGGAGGGCAAGGACTGGGCCGACTTCCAGCGCCGCCTCGGCACCCACCTCGGGCGCCTCGACGCCCTCAAGGTGAACTACCACCGCGAGGACGGCTCCCCGGCCGCCACCGACCGGATGGGCCTCGGCGAGTAAGCACCCTCAGTCCCCCCGGGGCTCCGCCGGCGACTCCTCCATAAGCGTGTAAGGCTTCCAACCTCGCGCCAGGCGGGCCGTGTTCATCTCCGCAAGGGCGAGCCGGATCATCGTGAGGTCGGAGGCGTTGCGAGGCACCCCGAGCACGACTGCGGAGAAATCGCCGG
>JAURJZ010000002.1 GCA_030831965.1 Verrucomicrobiota bacterium | reverse complement strand
GACGCCGCGGACGCGGCCGGAGATCTTTGTGATGGGCAACCGCAACCCCTGGCGGATGTCCGTGGACCCGGTGACGGGCTATGTGTACTGGGGCGAGGTGGGCCCGGACGCGAACAACGACGGGCCGAGGGGGTCGCGCGGGTACGACGAGATCAACCAGGCGCGGAAGGCGGGGAATTTCGGCTGGCCCTACTTCGTGGGGCCGAACGCGCCGTATGCGAAGGTGGACTTCGCGACGGGGAAGGTCGGGGCTAAGCACGACCCGGCGAAGCCGCTGAACGAGGCGCCGGGGAATCCGGGAATCCGGGAGCTGCCGCCGGCGCAGGGAGCGTTCATCTGGTGGCCCTACGCGAAGTCGGACAAGTGGCCGGAGCTGGGGTCGGGCGGGCGGACGGCGTGCGCGGGTCCGGTGTTCCGGTGGAAACCGGAGTTTGAGCAGACGGGGGGCTTCCCGAGGCATTTTGACAACTGCCTGCTGTTCTGGGACTGGCAGCGGCCGTTCATCAAGTGGGCGCGGCTGGACGGGGATTCGAACCTGGTGGGAATTGAGGCTTTCGCGGATGGCGCGGTGGCGTGCGGCGGGAAGGCGGCGCCGGGAGCGGTGGTGGTGAGGCGGCCGAGCTATGCGTTTTTCGGGCCGGACGGGCACCTGTTCCTGATGGACTACGGGGCGACGTGGGGGGCGAACAAGGATTCGGCGATCTATCGGATCTCGTATGTGCGCGGGGCGCTGCCGCCGACGCTGGCGATGGCGGTGACGCCCGCGCACGGCAAGGCGCCGCTCGAGCTGGCGATGTCGGCCGCCGGCTCCAGGGATCCGGAGGGCGGAAAGTTGTCGCACACCTGGCGGCTGCTACCGGAGGGGCGGAAGCTGGGCGAGGGCGAGTCTCTGCAGGCGCGACTGGACAAGCCCGGGGTGGTGGAGGTCGAGCTGACGACGCGGAGCGAGGCGGGAGGCGAGGCGCGTCAGCTGGCGCAGGTGGTGGTGGGCAACACGCCGCCGGAGGTGAGGTTTGCGAAGCCGGGGGCGGTGTTCGCGGAGCCGGGGGCGAAGGTGGCGTATGAGGTGGTGGCGAGGGATGCCGAGGAGGGCAAGGCGGGGTTGGCGGCGCGGGCGACGGTGACGGTGCGGATTGGGTCGGGCGAGGAGACGGAGGCGCCGGGGCTGGCGCTGATGAGGCAGACGACCTGCTTTAATTGTCACGCCACCGACGCGCCGCTCGTCGGCCCGTCGTTCACGGCGGTGGCGGAGCGCTACCGGGGTCAGAAGGGCGCGGCGGACAAGTTGGTGGAGAAGGTGCGCAAGGGCGGCGCAGGGGTTTGGGGGCAGGTGCCGATGCTGGCGCACCCCCAGCACACGGATGACGAGGTGGCGCTGATGATGAGGTGGGTGCTGGCGCTGGAGCCGGGCAAGTCGGGCACGCGGGTGAACCGCGGCCTGGCGGGCGAGGTCACGGTGCCGGCGGACGGCTCGGCGGTGACGCTGCTGGCCAGCGTGACGGACGGCGGCGGCGCGGCGGGGGCGCAGGGGGCGCTGACGGGTGCGGCGACGCTGAGGCTGAGGCCGAGGCAGGTGGAAGCCGAGGCCGCCGAGGTGGTGGATGGGCCCAAGGCCTTGGACGGCAAGAGCGCGGGCGGGGGCAAATTTTTGGGTGCGGTGAACCACGGCCACATGGCGACCTTCAGGGAAGTGCCGCTCGGCGACGTGAAGGGTATCCGCCTGCGCACGGCGAGCGCCGGGGCGGGCGGGAAGATCGAGGTGAGGCTGGGTGGGAAGGACGGGAAGGTCCTGGGAACCTTGCCGGTGCCGGTGACGGGCGGATGGGAGAAGTGGCAGGAGGGAGTGGTCGAGGTGCCGGCGGGATTGGGGGTTTCGGATGTGACGGTGGTCTTTGTGAATCCCGGCAAGGGCGGGCTGATGAATTTGGATTGGGTGAGGTTTGAGGGCCAGGCGCAGCCTGGCCCTAAATAGGGCACAGGGGCACGGGCGAGGAAGCCGGGGCACGGGGGCACGGGCGAGGAAGCCGGGGCACGGGGGCACGGGCGAGGAAGCCGGGGCACAGGGGCACGGGGGCTCGGGGGCACGGGAGGTAGCGGCGGCGGGGCCGCCGGGGAATCGCAATTGGGAATCGCGGGGAGTCGCATCGCGGGGCGATGCGGGGGTGAAGGCTAGCTAACTGGCTATCTGGCTGGATGGATAGCTTAATGGCTGTATCGCGCGGGTGGGGCGGTTTCGGAGAAGCCGCTTGTTCCTCCCGTGCCCCTGTGCCCCTGTGCAGCCGTGCACCTGTCATGGCGGTGACTGCGGCGACTACGGTGGCTGCGGTGGCTAGGGCAAGCGACGTCCGACTTTGTCGGGGAAGAGGGGCTCGAGGGCCCAGATGGCCTGTTGGAGGGGGCCGCCGGGGTCGGTGGCGTCGATCAGGAGGACGTCGGCCTTGCCGACGCCGATCTCGAGGTAGATGCGGCCGCCGGCGGCGAAGCCGACGAGGTTGACGCCGTTGGGGAGGTGTTGCTCGAGGAAGAAGCTGCAGCCGGCGGGGATGAGCTCGTCGGGGACGAAGGGGACGATGGGTTGGTCGAGGTCGCCGGCGGCGAGTTCCTTGAGGGTCTTGCGGTAGTCGGCGAGGGGGACGGTGCGGCCGAACTTGCGGAGGGTCTTGAGGGCCTCGCGGGCGAGAAGGCCGTCGGGATCGGGCGCGAGGCGGACGCAATGGTTGTCGTAGCCGAGGGCGAACCCGACCGCGGGGGTGCGATGGGCCTCGATGAAGAAGTGGGGGGTGAGGTCGTGGTGCAAGGTCGGTGGTTTGCGACCGCTGGGTGGAGGAGCGGGGCGAGGGTGTTTGGGCTACGATGGAAGGATTGGGGTGGCGGGCAACGAGCGAGGCAAGTCCGCCCTGCCTGGCCTCGGGCCCCTGCCCTATCCGAGGGGATTAGCCGCCGACTTCCTTGCCGACGCCGGAGCCGGGGCCGCCCTTCCAGAGGGGTTGGGCGAGGGTTTTTTCCCAGGCCTTGTAGGCGGCCTCGAGTTCCTTGCGTTTGTCGGGATGCTGGGCGGAGAGGTCGGTTTTCTCGGAGGGATCGGACTTGAGGTTGACGAGGAGGGTGTGGGTCTTGGCGGAAGGTCCCCTGCCCTCGCGGCCGCCGACGAGTTTCCAATCGCCGGAGCGGATGGCCCAGTTGGTGCCCATGCGCCAGAAGAGGGGGCGGGCGGGATCGAGGGTGGCCTTGCCGGCGAGGGCGGGGGCGAGGTCGCGGCCGTCGTAGTCCTTGGGGACGGAGCCGGTGGCGGCGGCGAGGACGGTGGCGGCGAGGTCGAGGGTGTTGGTGGGGGCGGCGAGGGTGGAGCCGGGCTTGGCGACGCCGGGCCAGCGGACGGCCATGGCGGTGCGGATGCCGCCCTCGAAGGTGTTGCCCTTGAAGCCGCGGAGGTGGAGGTTGCTGGCGTTGGAGGCGGGGGCGCCGCCGTTGTCGGAGGTGAAGACGACGAGGGTGTTGCCGGCCTGGCCGGTGGCGTCGAGGGCCTTGAGGAGCTTGCCGATGTTGTCATCGAGCGCGAGGGTCATGGCGGCGAGCTTGCGGCGATCGGCGGGGACGGAGGCGGGGACGCGCGCCATGTATTCCGGGGTGGTGTCCATGGGCGTGTGGGAGGCGTTGAAGGCCATCCACAGGAACCAGGGCTTGGAGGCGGACTTCTGGCGCTGGAGGAAGGCGACGCCCTCGTCGCCGAACTGGTCGGTCAGGTAGCCCTTGGCGGGGGTGGGTTTGCCGTCCTTGAGGAGGGTGCGGCCGGGGCCGCGGACCTCGCCCTCGTAATCGCGGGCGCCGCCGAGGAAGCCGAGGGGGGATTCGTCGAAGCCGCGGGCGAGGGGTTGGAACTCGGTGGCGGTGCCGAGGTGCCATTTGCCGATGAGGGCGGTGTGGTAGCCGGCCTCGCGGAGGCGGGCGGGGAGGAGCTTCTCGGTGAGCGGGAGGCCCGTTTGCTCGACGTTGCCGGTGGCGGGGTTGAACTCGTGACCGAAGCGCTGCTGGTAACGTCCCGACAGATAGCCGGCGCGGGACGGGGAGCAGACGGGGGCGGTGAGGTAGCCGGCGGTGAAGCTGGCGCCCTCGCGCGCGAGGCGGTCGATGTGAGGGGTGGGGAAGTCCTTGCCGCCGGAGAAGCCGATGTCGCCGATGCCGAGATCGTCGGCGATGATGACGAGGATGTTGGGTTTGGCGGGGGGGGTCGCGGGGCGGGGAGCGGCGAGCGAGGAGGGGTCGGTGGCGGCGGTGGTTGACGAAAAAGGAAGAACGAAGAGCGAAAGAAGGGAGAGGAGGCGGAGATAACGGCTAACGACTAACGAATAACGAAAAGGGGAAGAGGGGAGGAGGGGCATGGGGAGAGGAGGGCGGGAGAGCGGGGTTGGCGGTGTTGGAAGGGAGCGGGGGAAGGGTTTGATAGGGGAACACCGCGGGTAAGCGGATGGTTGCGGGAAATGGCGGCGGATGGGCGCGTTGGGGGAATATTTGGGATTGCTGACACCGCGGTGGCGGCAAGGGTGGGGGCATGGGTTTCATGCCTGCGGCGAGGATCAAGCTGGCTTCCGACTGGCGGGGCACGGCGGAGGAGCTGGCGGCGGAGGCGACGGCCTTCCTGGCCGAGAGCGGCTTCGACGAGAAGTTCGCCTGCACGGAGCGGCTGGTGAGATATTACCTGACGCGCGGCGTGCTGGCGTCGCCGGAGAAGGACTCGGTGGACCGGCGCAAGGCGCTGTTTGGACCGCTGCAGTTCCGACAGCTGGTGCTGACGCGCCTGCTGGCGGAGCGGGGCTGGGACCTGGACCGGGTGGTCGGGCAGCTGCAGGGCGCCGCGGGGCCGAAGCCCGAGCGCGAGCTGGACCTGCTCCTCAACCAGCTGGCGGAGCCGACGCAGGCGGAGCGGCTGCTGTTCCGGAGCCGGCGCGAGGACGCGGCGGGAGACACTATTGTCTTCGCGCAGGACGCGAGCTACTCGGCGGGCAAGGGCGCCCGGCTTGGATCGGCGCCGAGGGAGCGCGAGGTGGAGGAGTCGGCGGAGCCCACGCGAAGCCGCAAGGCGCAGCTGATGCGCCATCTGGTCCACTCGGCGAAGGCGGAGGAGGGCGGCCTGGAAAAGTTCACCCTCATCGCGCAGAAGCTGCTGAGGGACCCGAGCCTGACCGAGGCGGAGTCCGAGGCGCTGAGGGAGTTGGCGGAGATGGCCCGTCTGGCGTTCCGCCAGCCTGGGAAGAAGGAGCGCTGGACCCGGGTAAAACTCGCCCCTTGGTGCGAGGTCAACATCAGGGTAGGAAAGGACAGCGAACTGTCAGAAACGCAGAAAACCCACATTATCAGCGAGTTCAAGCGTCTCATCGAGGATTATGACACTCGATTGGGACTATGACGATTTAGGGTGTTGACACCACTTGGGTGATTTCTAGGGTGGGCTCCTTTCACCCACCATGATCACACCCAACAACGCCGCGTCGAACCCCCTGCCCCGCCTCGAAATCCACCCCCTGAAGAAGGGCCTGCCCCGGGGTGAAGCCCTGTCCACCAAGGCCCTCGTCCGACTGGTCTCGGAGGCTCCGGTGACGGAGCAGGTGAAGCAGCGGCCCCCGCTCGACCTGGCGATCGTCATCGACCGCTCGGGCTCGATGAGCGGCGAGCCCTTGGCGGCGGCGCTGGGCTGCGCCAAGAACCTTGTCCGGGGGCTGCGGGAGACGGACCGGGTGGCGGTGGTGGTCTTCGACAACGAGGTGAGCGTGCTGCAGCCGTTGGCGCAGGTGGCGGACCGCGAGTCGGTGTGCAAGATTCTCTCGGAGGTCCGGGCCGGCGGTAGCACGGCGTTGTTCGCCGGTTGGGAGGAAGGGGCGCGCCAGCTGGCGCCCTTCACGTCGGCCAAGCGCACGAGCCGGGTGATCCTGCTGACGGACGGCCAGGCGAACCAGGGCGTGACGGATGCGGACGCGATCGCGGCGAGGGTCGCGGAGCTGGCCAAGGCCGGCGTGACGACGTCCACCGTCGGTCTGGGCGACAGCTTCAACGAGCACCTGCTTGGCCGGATGGCGGATGCGGGCGAGGGCCAGGCGCACTATGGCCAGCGGCCGGAGGACCTCGAGGAGGGCTTCGCGGAGGAGTTCGCGATCCTGAGCCGGGCGCACCTGCGCCAGGTGGAGCTGAGGGTGACGGCGGGCGAGGGCGTGGTGGCGAAGCTGCTGCGTCGCGACGGCTCCAGGGGCGACACGTCGCGCCTGGGCACCCTGCCCTGCTCGGCGGCGCTGGACGCGATCCTGGTGCTGGAGATCGGCGCCAACCGGAGCGCGGGCGGGGTGGTGTCGGTCACCGCGACGGGCAAGGATGTGTCGGGCGCGGCGGTGACGCTCGGGCCGGTGGTGCTGAGCCTGCCCGAGCTGGAGCGCGCGGCGTTCGACGCGCTGGAGGCCGACCCCTCGGTGGCGGCGGCCGTGGCGGAGTCGGACTTCGCCGACGAGTTCCTGCGCATCCACGAGCTGGCGAGCCGCGGCAAGGTGGGCGAGGCGCTGGCGGCCCTCCGGGCCCTGCGGAACCGTCCCGGCGCCACCGCCTGGGCGGAGAAGACGGCGAAGTATATCCTGACGCTGGCGGACGACGACCTCGAGAGCGCGCTGAAGGAGCTGGTCTACTCGAGCCGCGGCTTCCGCGGCCGGACGAAGTCGGCCCGGATCCACGAGGCGTACTCGCTTCATCACAATGAGCAGGTCGAATTCTGCGCCGATGTGCACCTCTCGAAGAAGATCGGCATGGGGCGCAACCGGAACCGGGCGAAGAAGGAGGAGGGAAACCCTAACGGGTAAGCGGGGCGCGGGTGCACGGACGGAGAAGCCTGTGCACAGGGGCACGGGAGGATGCGAGGGCGGCCGGATGGCCGCCCTCTTTTGTTGGGGAGAAGCGATGCGGGGGATGCGGCGTTGGCGGTGTCCGCGGTGACTGCGGTTCGATCACCGTGCGGCGAATGCGGGGTGCGGGGGCTGCGGCGTTGGCGGGGCACACTCGCTTCGCTCGGCCGGATAATGAGGATCGGGGAGCGAAGAGGGGGCGGGGAAGCAGGAGGGTAT
>JAURJZ010000047.1 GCA_030831965.1 Verrucomicrobiota bacterium | reverse complement strand
TTGGAATTCGGGCCGGAATGCGGGAAATGGGCGACGGGGGTGTCCTTTGCCTCCTCCTCCGCGCGGGTTTCCCCTTTGCAGGCAAGCCGCGGCGGGCTAGGAAGGAGGCCTTATGTTCCTCCGTCCCCTGTTCGCGGCGCTGGCCATCCTGACCGCGACGCTCCCCGCCTCCGCCAAGATCGGCGTCGGCTCGCCCGCTCCCGAAGCCCGGCCCAAGGTGATGGTCCAGGGCGAGGCATTGGGCAAGCTGGACGACAAGCAGACCTACCTGTTCGAGTTCTGGGCGACCTGGTGCGGGCCTTGCGTGAAGATGGTCCCTCATCTCGACGCCCTGCACAAGGAATTCGGCCCCAAGGGCCTGGTTGTGCTCGGCACCTCCGTCTGGGAGGAGGACCAGGCGAAGGTCGAGGCCTTCGTCAAGGCGCGCGCCGGCAAGATGACCTACCGGGTGGGCTTCGACGCCGACAAGTCGGTGGCGAAGGCCTGGCTGGAGGCGGCCGGCGTCGACGGCATCCCCCACGCCTTCCTCGTGCAGAAGGGCAAGATTGTCTGGGCCGGGCATCCCGCCGGCCTCACCAACAAGCTGGTCGCCTCGGTGCTCGACGGAAGCTTCACCCCGGAGAAGGCGGCCGAGGAGGCCGACGCCCAGGGCGCGCAGATGGAGAAGGCGATGACCAAGCTCAACGAGCTGGGCCAGGCCATCCAGGCCAAGGAATGGGCCAAGGCCGAGAAGCTGCTCGAGGAGACGCTCCCGCTCGTCCCCGAGGGCGACCGCGAGGGTCTGGCCGAGGGCGTGCGCGACACCATCGCCCTGGGCAAGGGCGACCCCGAGCGCATCTACAAGCGCCTGGCGGCGTTCGCCGAGGACACCAAGGAGAACGGGCAGATCCAGAACGAGATTGCCTGGGACCTGGTGACGAACGAGGCCTTCGCGCCCAAGCGCAACCTGCCGCTGGCCGAGACCTGCGCCCTGCGCGCGGTCAAGCTCAGCGAGGGGCCCGACAAGGCCGCCTCGCTCGACACCCTCGCCCGCGTGCGCTTCATGCAGGGCAGGAAGGACGAGGCCATCAAGCTCCAGCAGGAATCCGTGGACCTGGCGCCGGACGAGATCAAGGCCGAGCTGACCGAGACCCTTGAGTCCTACAGGAAGGGCATCCTGCCCAAGCCCAAGGACCCCGAGGGGGAGTGAGGGGCTGGGGCCCGAGGGCCCCCTTGATGAGCACGGCCGCACAGGGGCGCCGGGGCCTGAGGGCCCTGGAAAGCCTCACAGCTGCACGGGGTCACGGGAAAGAAACAGGATGCGAGCGGGGCGAAGGATTGGGATGGGACTTGGTCTGCCGACCATCCTTTCATCGCCTCATCCCTTCGATTCCCCTGCAACCTTGCCGACCAGCTCGGTGACCCAACGCAGATGGGGACCGCTGACGGCGGCGAAGGGAAGGTCGGCGAGGGAAACCCACTCGAGGTCGGGCTGGCGCCGGGCCGCGGCGCGGACCTTGGCGGCAGGCACGAGATGAAGACGCTCGACGTAGGTGGTTGTCGTGATGGCGCGCTTGCGCACGGCGACTAGCTTGCCCGCCTTGAGTCGGAGCGAGGCGAGCAGGGGGAGCTCGGCGAGCCCGGCCAACCGGGGTGAGTCCTTGGCGTGCCGACGGAGGAGGACGCGGCGGCGGTCGACGACAAGGGCGCGGTCGACCTGCTCGCTGCGACGGGGCTTGGGGGCGAAGGCGGGGATGGAGGCGGCGGCGCCGCGCGAGGCGCACCAGCGGCTGACGGGGCAGCGGTCGCAGGCGGGGGAGGCCTTGCGGCAGACCAGGGCGCCCAGCTCCATCATGGCCTGGTTGTGGTCGCCGGGCCTGCGAGGATCGAGCAGCGCGGCGGCGAGGGGTGTCACCACCCTGACCGCGGCGGCCGTCGAGGCGAAGGTGCGGCGATGGCCGGCGAGGCGGGCCAGGACGCGCACGACGTTGCCATCCACGACCGCGGCAGGATGGCCGAAGGCGATGCTGGAGACGGCGGCCGCGGTGTAGGGTCCGACGCCGGGGAGCTCGACCCATCCCTCGGCGGTGGTCGGCGGCGCGGGCAGGGCGGCCACGGCCTTGGCGAGGCCGTGGAGCAGGCGGGCACGGCGGTAGTAGCCGAGGCCGGCCCAGGCGGCGAGGACCTCGGCCTCGTCGGCCCGGGCGAGGTCGGCGAAACCGGGCCAGCGCTGGGTCCACCGCTCGAAGTAGGGAAGGACGGTGGCGACCTGCGTCTGCTGGAGCATCAGCTCGGAGACGACGGTGCGATAGGCCGAGGGGGCCTCGCGCCAGGGCAGCGGACGGCGATGCCGGGCGAACCACCGCGCCAAGGCCTTCCGGAAGGCGGGGGCGGAACGGGTCAGGCTCGCGGCGGGGCGGGACATCGAAGGGGCTGGATTTGCGGGGATTGGGCGCTAGGACGAAAGGCCACGATGGCACCAAAGGCAAAGAAGGATTCCGAGGGGCCGAAAAAGCCGGCCCTGCACACGCTGAAGCTGACCGACGCCCAGGCGCGGAAGCTGGGCGAGGTGCTGCGCGCCAAGGGATGGGAGCTGTTCGAGGTCGAGCACAGCCTGTTCGCCTTCAAGGGCCCCCAGGTCAACGTCGTCCAGTACACCTCGGGCAAGTGCGTGGTCTCGGGCAAGGGCACGGAGGCGTTCGTGAAGTTCACCCTGGAGCCGGAGGTGACGGGCGAGGCCCGGATGGGCTACGAGGAGGCCCTCAACCCGGAGTGGTTCGAGGAGCACCTCGGCCTCGACGAGTCGGGCAAGGGCGATGTCTTCGGCCCGGTCATCTCGGCCTGCGTGATCGCGCCGGGCGAGGCGGTGCGGGCGTGGCGGGAGGCGGGCGTGATGGACTCGAAGAAGCTGACCGACGCGAAGATCGCCGAGCTGGAGCGGCGCATCCGCGAGACGCCGGGCGTGACGGTGAAGACGACCTTCATGCGGATGGCGAAGTACAACGAGCTCCACTCTCGCTTCGGCAAGAACCTCAACCGGTTGCTGGCCTGGATGCACGCCACCTCGGCGGCCGAGGCCCTGCAGCAGCACGAGGCGTCGTTCCAGCGGCGTCCGGCCTGGGGCCTGCTCGACCAGTTCACCGAGGAACCCCTGGTGCAGAACGAGCTGGCCCGGAAGGGCGTCGCGTTCGACCTTCGGATGCGGACCAAGGCCGAGTCGGACCCCGTGGTGGCGGCCGCCTCCATCGTCGCCCGCGCCGCCTTCGTGCGCGAGCTCGACCGCCTGGCGGCGGACGGCGGCGTGCCGCTGCCCAAGGGGGCGGGGATGGCGCCGCACCGGGCGGCCATGGCGGAGCTGGTCGGCCGGTTCGGCCCGGCCATCCTGGTCAACTTCGCGAAGCTGCACTTCCGCGAGACCTACGAGCCGCGGGGCCTGGAGCCCCCGGAGAAGAAGGAGTTCAAGCCGCGCCGCAAGGGCTGATGGCCTCGCTGCCCCAGTTCGACCGCCGCCGCGGGGCCGACCGGCCCGGCATCGCGGGGATCGACGAGGCGGGGCGGGGCGCGCTGGCGGGCCCGGTCGTGGCGGCCGCGGTTTGGCTGGACGGCGGGTTCTACGCCGACGCGGCCTGCCTTCGCCGGGTGCGCGGGGCGAACGACTCCAAGCAGCTGTCGGCCGAGGACCGGGCCGAGCTGAGGACGCGCATCGAGTCCCTCCGCGCGGAGGGCAAGCTGCGGCTCGCCTGGGCCCAGGCGAGCGTGGTGGAGATCGCGGCGCAGAACATCCTCGGGGCCACCCGCACGGCGATGGCGCGCTGCCTCGCCGAGCTCGACGCGTCGGCGAGGCCGTTGCGTCCCTTCGCCGCGGCGGGAACCGAGGGCGAGCTGTTCGGCTTCGCCGACACCCGCGCGGTGCTGGTGCTGGTGGACGGACTGCCCCTCCGGCCCTTCGCCTGGGCGCACGAGGCGGTGAGGCAGGGCGACGGCAAGTCGCTCGCCATCGCCCTGGCCTCCATCGTGGCGAAGGTGGAGCGCGACCGGCTGATGGAGGAGCTGGACGCGCGCCATCCCGCCTACGGCTTCGCCGCCCACAAGGGCTACGGGGTGCCGGAGCACGTCGAGGCAATCCGGGTTCACGGCCCCTGCCCCGAGCACCGCGACCTGTTCCTGCGCAAGATCCTCGCGGGCGAGGCGCCCCCGGGCGACGAGCAGGCGGAGTTTGAGTTTTAGGAGCGGGGAGCGGGGAGCGAGGTGCGAGCAGATGGGGCCGGGCTAGGGGCGACGCGGACGCTCTCGCGCCTCCTCGAACACCTGCGCGGGTTGGCGGGGACCCTGATTATCTCGCCCCCCGCACCTCGCTCCCCGCACCTCGCTCCCCGCTCCTCAGTGAGCATCCACCATCAGCCAGGCCCAGGTGGCGACGACGCCGCCGCCGAAGGGAGAGGGGAATCGGCGCGCGTATTCGCGCAGCAGCGAGCGCATTTCCCCGACGGAAAGCCGGGGTTCGCCGGTGACGCCCGACTCGTGGAGGGTGCGGAGGAAGTCGAGGGCGCTCGGGTAGGCCTCGCGATGCTCGAGGACGGCGGAGCCGCGGACATCCCAGCCGCCGCGGCGAAGAAGCCGCAGCCACTGCGCCTCGTCGCGCCAATGGAGGGGGCCCTCGCCGGCAAGGGCGCGCAGCTCGCGGAAGCCGGGCTCGCAGGGCACGCCGAGGAGGAGCCTTCCGCCCGGGTGGACGGCGGCGCGCCAGCGCCTCAGGACGGCGGCGGGATCGGGCGCCCATTGGAGCATGCCGCTGGTGGCGAGATTGTGGCAGGGGAAGAGCTCGCCGAAGGCATCCTGCACGGACCAGGTGGCGGAGGGGGCGGCCTCGCGGCCCACCGCGACCATGGCGGGCGAGGCGTCGGAGGCGTCGACCACCGCGCCCTGGGCGAGGAGGGCGCGGGTGAGGAAGCCGGTGCCGGCGCCGAGCTCGGTCACGCGGTCGCCGGGCGCAAAGGGGGCGAAGGCGGCCAGCGCCTCGGCGAAGCGCCGCTGGGGCGCGGCATGGGCGTGGTAGCCGGAGGCCTTTTCCTCAAAGCGCATGGGACACCTCCGGGTTGCCGAGGAAATCGTCGATGGCGTGGCCCACGCCCTCGACGATGGCGCAGCCCTTGAGGGCGTCGGCCACACCCTCGGCGCTGAGCAAGGGATCACGGTCGCCGACGTAGGCTTCCCAGCCCTCGGGCAGACCTTGGCGCGCGAAGGCCACCAGGCCGGCCGGCGCGGGCTCCTCGAGACGGTCGAGACCCTCCTCCATCAGGTCCAGGGCGTAGGGCAGCTCATCGGAGGGCGGCGCGGGAGGGAGCCCGGCGCGGGCGCGGAAATCGGCGAGGGCGGCGAAAGGTTCCCGGCGGAGCTGGCGGCGGAGCCAGCGCACCTGGGTGCGCGAGGCCTTTCCGCAGGCGCCATCCTCGGAGCAGAAGGAGGTGAAGGGGGCGAGGAGGAGGACGCGAGGCGGGAAGCGGCGCCCGCCCCGGGCCGCCAGCTCGAGGAAGCGCCGGGCGCCGAGCGACCAGGCGACGACGGCGTCGCAGTCGGCCGCGGCCTCGGCGGCCCCGGCGACGGGGGCGAGGAGGACATGGCGCGCGCCGGGCGCGTGCGCCTCCGCGTGGGAGCGTAGCTCCGCGGGGGAGACGCCCCATCCGCCGATCCAGCCGACGATCATAGGGCGGCCCCCTTGAGGACGGCGAGGAAGGCCTCGCGGTCGGATTCGCGGAGCCCGCGGCGGAGGGAGATGCGGATGCGCGAGGTGCCGTCGGGCACGGTGGGCGGGCGGATGGCGGAGACGAGGAAGCCGCCGGCGCGCAGGGCCTCGGCGGCGCGGAGGGTGCGGTCGGGGGTGCCGAGGACGAGCGGCACGATGGGGGAGTGTCCCTCCGGCGCGGCAAAGCCAGCCTCGGTCAGCCCGCGGCGCCAGTCGCGAGAGAGGGCGTGGAGGCGCGGCCGCTCGTCGGCGAGCGCGCGGGCGACGCCGATGGCGGCGAGGGCGGCGGCGGCGGCGGGAGGGGCGAGATGGGTGGAGTAGACGAACTCGCCGGCGAAGTTGACGAGGGTCTCGCGGACCTCGGGGGCGCGGCTGAGGACATAGGCTCCCTGGGAGCCGAGACCCTTGCCGAGGGTCCCCACCACGATGTCGGCGGCACCCGCGACGCCCTGCTCCTCCTGGAGACCGGAGCCGGTGGCGCCGTGCCAGCCGGTGGCATGGGCCTCGTCGAGCACCCAGGTGAAGCCGTGGCGGTCGCGGAGGGCGGCGAGCCGGGCGAGGTCGGGCGCGTCGCCGTCCATGGAGTAGACCGATTCCGTGGCGACAAAGACCTGCCCGGGGTGTCCGGCGGCCTCGGCGAGCATGACCTCGAGGGCGTCGAGGTCGTTGTGGGCGAAGCGCCGGAGGCGGGCCCCGGAGCGCAGGATGCCGTCGATCATGCTCGCGTGGATGAGGCGGTCGGCGAGGACGAGGTCGCCGGCCTTGGGCAGGCCGCCGAGGACGGCGCCGTTGGCGGCGAAGCCCGAGTTCATGACGAGCGCGTGCGGGTAGCGGTGCCAGCGGGCGAGCTCGGCCTCGAGCGCGGCGTGGAGCTCGGTGTAGCCGGTGACCAGCGGGGAGGCCGCGGCGGAGGCGCCCCACTGGCGGAGCGCGGCGGCGGCGGCGGCAAGGACGTCGGGGTGGCGCGAGAGGGCGAGGTAGTCGTTGTCGGCGAGGTTGACCCGCGCGTCGTCGGCCCGGCGCGCGGCGGTGCGGCGGAGAAGGCCGCGGGAAGCGCGCTCGGCAAGCGCGTCGCGGAGGCGCTGCAGGAGGGAATCGCTCACGGGAGGTCGATGCGGCCGGGCGAGACCGCGTTGAAGTCGGACTCGCCGGCGAGGCGCAGGCCGGCGGCGGCGAGGCCCTCGCGGTTGGATCGGGCCACGGCGAGGTCGCACGGCCGTGAGGCGGCGTTGAGCCAGAGGGCGATCCTGCCCTTGGGGAAGCGGGCGAGGAGGTAATCCGAGGCGAGGCGGGCCTGGTTGATGGCGCCGAGGCGGTCCTCGACGACGATGACGACGAGGTCGGGGCGAACGGCGGCGGCGAAGTCGGCCCAGTCCTTGCCCGAGGGGTCGATGGGCACGGCGACGCCGCCCGCGCCCTCGATGACGCGGTGGTCGGACGGCGGGAGGGCGGCGAGGCGGTCGAGGAGGAGGCTGAGCGAGAGCCGGACGCCGGCGGCGGCCGCGGCGGCGAGGGGCGCGAGGGGAAGGGGCAGCGAGACGAGGGTGTGCGCGGCGGCCCAGTCGCCGGCGGCCGCGGGCGCGTCGGAGGGCCTACCCTGCCCTGCCCCGGACTCAACGGGCTTGATGACGCGCACGGAGCCGGAGGCGGCGAGGGCGCGGGCGACCCAGCCGGCGACGCGGGTCTTGCCCACGCCGGTGTCGGAACCGGTGACAAGGACCGTCGCCACCGGGCTCAGTGCTTGCAGCCGCAGCCGTCGCCGCATCCGCCTTGCTCGCCCTCGACGGCGACGGGGACGAGCTCCTCGGGCCTGGGCCAGGGGGCGGGCTGGGCGGCGGCGGGGGCGATCTCGCCGCGGTGGACGCGCCGGGCCTCGTCGGGATGGAGGGGGTGGAGGCCGAGTCGGCGCATGAGGTTCATGTCCTCCTCGATGTCGGGGTTGCCGGTGGTGAGGAGCTTCTCGCCGAGGAAGATGGAGTTGGCGCCGGCGAGGTAGCAGAGGGCCTGGGTCTCGTCGGACATGTTGGCGCGGCCGGCGGAGAGGCGGACCATGGCGCGGGGCATGAGGATGCGGGCGACGGCGACGGTGCGGACGAACTCGATGGTGTCGACGAAGCGGCGTCCGGCCAGGGGGGTGCCCTCGACGGCGACGAGGGCGTTGATGGGGACGGAGTCGGGCTGGGGGTCCAGGCTGGCGAGCTCGACGAGCATCTTGAGGCGGTCGTCGACGGTCTCGCCCATGCCGATGATGCCGCCGGAGCAGACCTCGAGGCCGGCCTTGCGGACATTGGCGAGGGTCTGCAGGCGGTCGTCGTAGGTGCGGGTGGTGATGATCTTGGCGTAGTGCTCGCGCGAGGTGTCGAGGTTGTGGTTGTAGACATCGCACCCGGCGCCCTTGAGCCGGACGGCCTGGGGCTCGGTGACCATGCCAAGGGTGCAGCAGACCTCGAGGCCGAGGCCCTTGACGCCGCGCACGGTGGCCAGGACGCTGTCGAACTGCCTGCCGTCCGCCACGCGGCGCCAGGCGGCGCCCATGCAGAAGCGGGTGGCGCCGCCGGCCTTGGCCCTGCGCGCGTCGGCGAGGATGGCCTCGGTCTCCATCAGGGCCTCGGCCTCGACGAAGGTGTTGTGGTGGACGGACTGGGGGCAGTAGGCGCAGTCCTCGGGGCAGGCGCCCGTCTTGATGGACTTGAGCGTGCAGAGCTGGACCCCGGCGGGATCCTGGTTGGCCTGGTGCGCCTGCTGGGCCCTGAAAATTAGGGTGTTGAGCGGCAGGTCATAGAGGGCGCGGGCTTCGGCGAGGGAGGGCATGGGAGGGAGGGGGCGGGGGGCGGGGGGAAACGAAAGGACGGGTTTAGGAAAGGGTGTCGGCGGCGGCGGCGTGCAGGGAGGAGAGGAGGTGGGTGATCTCGGAAGGAGCGATTGAGATGGGAGGGACGATGAGAACGGAGTCGCCCAAGGGCCGGATGAGGAGGCCGTGGCGACGGGCGGCGAGGCAGATGCGGTAGCCCATGCGGGCGTCGACCTCCCAGGCGGGCTGGCCCGGGGGCGCGGCGAAGTCGACCGCGGCGGCGAGGCCGAGCTGGCGGACGGCCTTAACGTGCGGGAGCCCGGCGAAGCGGTTGAGCAGTCCCCGGCCAAGGGCGGCGGCGGATTCGGCGGGACCGCCGGAGTCCAGCAAGGCGCGAAGCTTGCGGAGCGAGGCGAGGGCGACGGCGCAGCCGAGGGGATTGCCGGAGAAGGTGTGGCCGTGGAAGAAGGTGCGGCCCGCGGAGAAAGGCCCGATGAACGGCTGGTGGATCGCCTCGGATGTCAGGGTGGCGGCGAGCGGCAGGTAGCCGGCGGAGAGCCCCTTGGCGAGGCAGAGGAAGTCGGGCACGACGCCCTCGGTCTCGGCGGCGGTGAGCGCGCCGAGGCGGCCGAAGCCGGTGAAGACCTCGTCGAGGATGAGATGGACGCCGTGCTCGCGGCAGAGATCGGCGACGGCGCCGAGGAACCCCGGGGGCTGCTGGACCATGCCGGCGGCGCCCTGGACGCGGGGCTCGAGGACGAGGCAGGCGAGGCGCCCGCCCTCGGCGTCGAGCAGGGCGCGCAGGGCGGCCAGGGAGGCCGAGCTGCCGCTGGCGGCAACCTGGCCGGCGCATTCCGAGTGGACGGGGGCGGGAAGACGGTGGACGGGGAAGAGCCAGCGGTCGAAGCGGGCGTGGAAGGGACCGCGGTCGCCAAGGGCCATGGCGCCGAAGGTGTCGCCGTGGTAACCGCCGGAGAAGGCGGCGACGCCGACGCGCTCCGGCTTGCCGATCAGCTGCCAGTGCTGGAGGGAGAGCTTGAGGGCGACCTCGACGGCGTTGGAGCCGTTGTCGCTGAAGAAGCAGCGGTTGAGGGCGCCGCGGGTGAGGCCGGCCAGCTGCTCGGCAAGCTCGGTGGCGCGGGGGTGGTTGAGGCCGAGGAGGGTGACGTGGGCGACCTGGTCGAGCTGGGCGCGGAGGGCGGCGTTCAGATCGGGGTCGTTGTGGCCGTGGACATTGGTCCAGACCGAGGCGTTGCCGTCGAGATAGCGCCGCCCCTCGGCATCCCACAGCCAGCAGCCCTCGCCCCGGACGACGTGCACCCGAGGGTTGTCGAGGTACTCCCGCGTCTGGGTGAAGGGGTGCCAGGCGTGCCGCCGGTCGGCGGCATCGAGGGCGTCGACGGACGACGCGGCCTCTGCGAGGGGCTGGGGCACGAG
>JAURJZ010000046.1 GCA_030831965.1 Verrucomicrobiota bacterium | reverse complement strand
GTCCTCATCGAGGCCGAGGGCGATTGCATCACCCTGACCACGACGATCATCGACATCTCCGTCAGCGCCAAGGTCAAGGCGACCGTCAGCACGCCCGGACGGATCACCCTTCCGGTCAAGCGGCTCGCAACCATCGCGCGGGCCCTTCCGAGCGCCGAGGTGACGGTCGAGCTGATGGGCAAGGACCGGGTCAAGGTCGGCTCCGGCTCGTCGACCTTCCAAATCACGGGCATGGGCGCCGAGCAATTCCCGCCCATCACCGCCTTCTCCGGACAGGCGAGCTCGGTCCTCGACCAGGAGGCGCTCGGCGCGATCCTGCGCAAGGTCAGTTATGCGCAATCCACCGACGAGAACCGCTACATCCTCAACGGCGTGTTCTTCGAGTTCGAGGCGGACAAGCTCAACGTCGTCGCCACGGATGGCCGCCGGCTCGCGAAATCCGAGCTGGCTCGGAGCGGGGGCGCAGCCTCCGCCGGCCTGATCCTCCCTGCGCGCACCATCGCCGAACTCTCCCGGCTCCTCAAGACGGGCAAGGTCACGTTCAGCCACAACGAGCGGCAGGTGGGCTTCGAGATCGAGGTGCCCAAGAACGACGAGGGCCTGGTCGACCGCGTCCTGCTCATCTCCCGCGTCGTCGAGGGCAACTATCCCAACTACCGCCAGGTCATCCCCAAGGACACCGGTTTCAAGATCCGGCTCGAGCGGGAGAAATTCCTCGAGGCCGTGCAGCGCGCCGCCCTGATGATCGACGAGCGCTCCAACACCGTCCACATCAGCGTTTCCAAGGCCACCCAGAGGCTGGAGATCAGCGCGCGCTCCGCGGCGGGCGAGGCCAGCGAGCCCATTGCCGTGAAGTATGACGGGGCGGACATCGCCATCGCGTTCAACCCGACCTACCTGGTCGAGCCGCTCAAGGCCGTCACCGAGGATGAGATCGACCTCGAGGTGAAGTCCGACACCGACGCCGGCGTGCTGCGCGGCATCAAGGAGACCTTCCTTTGCGTCGTCATGCCCCAGCGCGTGACCGCCTGATCCGGGTTCAAAGGCCGGGGTCGTCGGAGTCGGGCAGCCGCGCGATGGCCGCCAGGACGCGACGCGACGCCTCCAGGTAGCGCTCGGGGTGCTCCTTGCCCGG
Source organism: Verrucomicrobiota bacterium (assembly GCA_030831965.1). GTDB lineage: Bacteria > Verrucomicrobiota > Verrucomicrobiia > Opitutales > UBA953 > UBA8828. Next base: position 3,090 of record JAURJZ010000046.1, on the reverse strand, counting down.
ATCGAGGTCGCGCGCGGGGATGGCCTGCCCGAAGCGGATGCGGATTCGCGCGCCGCCCATGGGGACCGCCGCGCCGCGGGGAAGGACGTCGCGCGCGCCCCGGATGCGGACCGGCACGACCGGGACGCCCGAGCGGAGGGCGAGCAGGCCGGCGCCCGCCTTGGCCGGGAGCAGGCGCCCGTCGGCGCTCCGGGTGCCTTCGGGAAAGATGAGCAGCTTGCGGCCCTCGGCCAGCGTCGCGAGGGCGCGCCGAACCGCCGCGAGGTCGGCTTCGTCGCGGTCGAGCGGGATGGCGCGGCAGGCGCGGATCACGCCGCCGAAGACCGGGTTGTGAAAGAGCGACTTGCGGGCGACAAACGCGATCTCGAAGGGCAGGGAAGCCCCGACCAGCGGCGGGTCGAGGAAGCTCTGGTGGTTGGAGGCGATCAGGCACGGTCCCTTGGGCAGGCGATCCCATCCCTCGCATTCCAGCGAGGCGAAGGTCTCGGCGAGGATCCGGGCCCCGTGGTAGACCAGGTGGTAGGCGAGGTTGCGGGTCCCGAGGATCATCGGGCGTCGCGAATCAGCCGGCTGACGCGCTCGGCCACCTCGTCGAGGGAGAGGCGGGAGTTGTCGATCCGGGTCGCACCCACCGGGCAGGTCAGGGGAGCGGTCGCGCGCGAGGCGTCGGCCTTGTCGCGCTGGTCGACCGCGTCGCGCACGCCCTCGGCGAGCCGACGCGCGCTCCGGATCGCGGGGTCCGCCTCGAGGAAGACCCGGACCTCGGCATCGGGCATCACCACGGAGCCGATGTCCCGGCCCTCCATGATGACCCCCGAGAAGCCGCCCGCGCGCGCGAGTTCGACCTGGTCGCGCTGGTAGCCGAGCAGGAATGCCCGCACGCAGGGCAGGGCGGCGACAGGCGACACGGCGGCGGTCACGGCCGCCCCGCGCAGCTCCTCGCCCCCGGGCACCGCGCCATCGATCTCCACCTGGGCGCCCAGGCCCCGGATGGTGGTGCCCACGCGGAGGCGCGCCAGCGCGCGCCCGGTCGCCTCGGCGTCTCCCGGCCTGATGCCGGCGCGAAGCAGGGCCAGGGTGACGGCGCGGTAGTGGGAGCCCGTGTCCACGTGCAGGAGGCCGTGCATCTCGGCCAACCGGCGGCTGGTCGACGACTTGCCCGAGGCGGCGCCGCCGTCGATCGCGACGCGCACAAATCCCCCGCGCAGGGTCTCGAGCGCGTCGAAGAAGCCGGGAAAGGTCTTGGCGACGCAGGCCGGGTCCTCGATCTCGATCCAAGGCCGACCGTCCCCGTGCAGGTCGAGGGAGCCGAGGATGCCGAAGCTCATCGCCACGCGGTGATCCTCGTAGGTGCGGATGCGCGCCGGCCCGCGCTCGGTCGTCCGCCGCATCGCCTCGAGCGAGGGATGGATGACCAGGTGGTCGGCCGCCGGGTCGTCCCGCAGCGCCTCGACGGGGGGCTCGACCCTGACGCCCAGCCGCGCGAGCTCGGTCGCCATCGCGAGGAGCCGGTCGGTTTCCTGGCGCCGCGTGTGGCCGATGCCCCGGATTGTCACCGGCTCGCCGAGCGCGGGCGCGAGGGCGGCCAAGGTCAGGAAGGTGTCCGAGAAGGCGTTGAAGTCGAAATTCCCGCCGCGGCGCGCGGTCCATGAGGCAGACACGGCGTCCGGTCCGGCCTGCGCCAGCCCGGCGCCGCACGCGCGGGCGACGCCGGCGAAGGCGACATCACCCTGCAGGCCGCCCTCGGCGTAGCCGCGCAGGCGGATGCGCGAGCCAGGCCCTGCGACCGCGGGCAGCGCGATGAAATAGCTGGCCGCGGTGGCGTCGGGCTCGACGGCGTGGCGCCCCCTCGCCTTGTACGGGCCCGGGTCGGGGCACGACCAGGTCGAACCGTCTCGCTCGAGGGGACGGCCGAAATCCGCCGCCATCCGCTCGGTCATCGCGACAAAGGGCTCGGAAACCGTCGGTCCCTCGAGGGTCACCCGCAGGCCCGGCGCCAAGGGGGCGACCATCAGAAGCGCCGAGAGAATCTGGGAGCTGGCCGAGGCGTCGCAGCGCAGCTCGCCCCCCGCCATGCCCCTTGTCCTAAGGACAAAGGGAAACCCAGCCGCCTCGCGGCCATCGGGCGAGGTGGCGCGGGCGCCGGCTCCCCCGAGGGCGCGCAGCAGCCCGGACATGGGTCGCGCCCGCATCGCCGCGTCGCCATCCAGCTCGAACTCGCCGTCGGGATGCAGGCAGAGGAAGGCGGTCAGGAACCGCGCCGCGGTTCCCGCATTGCCGACATGGAGGCGCGCCCGTCCCCTGGGGATGACACCGGCAAGACCCATGACCGTGATCCTGCGGGCCTCGGGTTCCTCGCCGACGGCGAAGCCGAGCGTCCGAAGCGCCTCGCACAGGATGCGCGTGTCCCTGCTGAACAAGGCTCCCTCGAGAATGGTCTCCCCATCCCCGAGGGCGGCGAGGATCAGGGCGCGGTTGGTGACGCTCTTCGATCCGGGCACCGCCGCCACGCCGGTGGCGGGGCCGCGAAACGGACGGATGGTGAGCGCCGAGGCCATCGTTCAGAGAGAACGTCGAAAGCGCTGCGCGGCCTCCAGGTGGCGGCGAAGCCCTTCCCGGTCTCCCTTCTCCAGCAAGGCGCGCAGGGCAAGGGCATCGTCGGCCAGGAGACCCAGGAGCGGGCCGACCTGATCGGCGTTCTCGAGAAGGATGGGCACCCACAGCGACGGGTCGCCGGCGGCGACGCGGGTCGTGTCCCTTAATCCGCCCGCCGCCAGGTCAAGCCGGGGGTGGCGGCCGGCGAGCAGGGCGGCGACCAGGGAGGCGACGGCGTGGGGTAGGTGGCTGATCTCGGCCACCGCGGCGTCATGCGCCTCGGGCGAGAGATGGACGACCCTGCCGCCCAGGGAGGACCAAAGGCGCCCGGCGGCCGCGGCCACCTCCGGGTCTGTCCGCGCCGTCGATGTCACGATGCAGGGGCGTCCCTCGAGGAGATCCGCGCGCCCCTCGGCGGCGCCCCCCTTTTCCGAGCCCGCCATCGGATGCCCGCCGGCGAAGCGACCCGGCCGGGGCAGGCGTCGCTCCGCCGCG
>JAURJZ010000045.1 GCA_030831965.1 Verrucomicrobiota bacterium | reverse complement strand
GCGGTGACGGGCGGGTTCGGCTCGGCGGTGCTCGAGCACCTCGCCGAGTCCGGCTCCCGCGCCCGTGTCCTACGCCTCGGCTGGCCCGACCGCTTCGTCGGGCACGCCTCGGACGTCGCCACGCTGCGCGCGGCGAACGACTTCTCCCCCGCGCGGATGCTCGAGCGGGCCGAGGCCGCCTGGGCCGCCGTCTCGCGCTGAACCGCCGAGGCCCTCAGAAGGCGAAGCCCGCCTTCAGTCGCAGTTCCCAGGGACTCTTGTCCGTGACGTTGAGGTCGCCGCGGTCGTCCGGGGAGACGGCCAGCTGGGCCAGGAGGGTGGCCGTCACGAAGAAGCTCCCCTGCGACTGGTAGCGGGCGCAGGGTCCGGCGAGGAGGCTGAAATGCTCGAAGTCGGTCCCCTCGGCCCATTCCGCGCCCAGCACCGCCTCCAACCCCGCCTGCCAGTTCTCGCCGACCTGCCAGGCCGCGCCCTGCGTCAGCTTCAGGGAAACCGTGTCCCCGTCCGACGCCGGCTCTCGCTCCACTTCCGCGACGAGATTGGCGACGTAGATGCCATCCTGCCCCTCCGCGCCGAGGTTATGCTGCAGCAGGTACTTGAATTCGAGCGAGTATTGGTCGCGCAGCCCCCCGGTCTTGGAGCTGCTTTGGGAGTACCCGGGCTCGATGTAGATCGCCCGGCCCCAGGCCTCCTTGTCAGGGTGGGCCAGCATCCGCATGTAGGCCACCTGCGCGCCGTCGAAGCGGAGGCCGTCACGGGTGGAGGTGTCGAAGTACCGGTAGTTGACGTAGAGCGAAAGCTGCTCGTTTTCCGAGACGCCGAACTCCAGCTCGCTTCGGAGGTCCACCGCCTTGTATCCGGACTCATAGCCCGACCCCAGGTCGCGTCCCTGTCGGATCGTCGCCCACTGGATATACTCGGTGCGCCCCTTGGTTAGCGTCTCGGATAGGTACGAGTATCCGAAAGGGTTGTCGCAGGCTTCGCAGAGGACAGGCAGCAGGCCAAACGGAAGGTAGGCGTATTTCATGGCGAATTCATGAGAATGAATCTCATTATACCGTCAATCATGAAAATGAGTCTCATTCTCAATAAGATGAGAAAAAGCACTCATGCCTCTCAACTGTAACTAAAGGCCGGGACGGGTGTATTATCAGTCAAGGATGCCCCGCCTGCTGCTAGTCATACCCGCCCACAACGAGGCCGGACGTATCCGCGCGGGCTTGCGCAAGCTTGGCCCCGCGGTGGCGGGCATGGACTTGAAGGTGCTGGTCGCGGACAACGGGTCGAGGGATGCCGGGGAGAAGATGGTCGACGCCGTGGCGCCCGAGCTGCCCTTCAAGGTGGAGTTCGCGCGGGTCAGCTCGCGCGCCAACAAGGGCATCGCCATCCACCGCGCCTGGCGGGCGTATGCCGGCGGTTGCGACATCCTGGCGTATTGCGACGCCGACATGGCCGCCCATCCCGAGGCGCTGCGCCGCGGCGTCGAGCTGATCGCCTCCGGGCAGGCCGACGCCGTCGCGGGCTCGAGGTGGCACCCGGATTCCAAGGTCACCGGCCGCAGCGCGTCCCGCGGGCTGGTCTCCCGGCTGCTCTCGGTTGCCTGGCGGCTCCTGCCCGGCGCCCGCGTGACGGACCCCGGCTGCGGCCTCAAGCTCATCCGCACCTCCTCCTTCCGCGCCCTTCAGCTGCCGCCCGAGCTGGGCGGGTTCGCCTTCGGCGCGATCGTCCTGGTCCAGCTTGCCCGATCCGGCGCCAAGGTCGTCGAGATTCCCGTCGACTGGCAGGATGACGACGCCCGGCGCATCCGGCTCGGGCGCGCGGCGCGCGACTACGCCCGGGCCTGGTTCCGCCTCCTGCTGCCGTTCTGAGCCTCAGGCGCCGCGTCCCCGGCGCCGCTCGGGCCCGCGTGGCGTCTGGCCCGGCTTGGCCGCGAGGCGGAAGTCGACCTGGCGCTTGAAGCGGTCGACGCGCTCGACCGTGACCTCGACGGCGTCGCCCGGGGCGTGGACGCGGCCCGTGCGGCGCCCCACCAGGGTCCTGCCGTCCTCGGCCAGCCGGTAGAAGTCGTCGGTCAGGGTGGTGAGGTGGACGAGCCCGTAGGCGTGGGAGGCGACCAGCTCCACCATCATGCCGTGGGGCTTGACCTCCATGATGCGGGCGGCGAAGGCGCGCTTGTCGGCCCGGTCCACCTCGCGCTCGAAGAGCTCGAGCAGCTTGACCTTGACCGAGTCGCGCTCGGCCTCGGCGCTGTTGCGCTCGGTCATCGACACATGGTCGCAGACCTGGGCGAGCTCGCCGACGCCGGGGGAACGACCGGGGTCGCGGGGCGCGTGCGGCAGCGACTGGCGGGCCATCCAGTGGTCGAGGATGCGGTGCTCGACCAGGTCGGCGTAGCGGCGGATGGGCGAGGTGAAGTGGCTGTAGTGGCGCTTGGCCAGGCCGTAGTGGCCGTCGGCGGACGGGCGGTAGCAGGCCTGGCGGAGGGAGCGCAGGAGCTGGACGCGCAGGATGTGGCCGTCGCTCCGGTCCTTGAGCAGCGCGAGAGCCTTGACCATCTCGCGGCGCTGGGTGAGGTCGCCCACCTTCACCCCGGCGAGCACCAGCGTCTCGCGCAGCGTGCCCAGCTTCTCCGGGTCGGGCTCGTCGTGCACGCGGGAGACATGGGGGATCTTGGCCTGGGTGAGCGTCCGCCCGACCTGCTCGTTGGCGAGCAGCATGAACTCCTCGACCAGCTGGTGGGACTCGTCGTGCTCGACCGTCACCGCCTGGTCGGCGTAGCCCTCGGCGTCCACCAGCAGCTTGATCTCGGCCATGTCGAGGTCGAGCGACCCCGCCTCGAAGCGCTCGCGCCGCAGGCGGGCGGCGATCGACCAGAGCGTGCGCAGGATGCCGCGCAGGGCGTCGATCTCGCCGTCGCCCAGCGAGGCGAGGCTGCGCCCGGGGTTGCCGGTCTGGTGCGCGGGCGGCGGGGCGACCCGGCGCACCTCGCGGTTGTCGTCCTCGCGGAGGAAGGCCAGGGCCTGGCGGTAGGTCAGCCGCTTGCGGCTGCGGATGACGCCGTTGGCGAAGGTCGCGCCCGCGATCCGCCCGTCGGCGGCGAAGTCGACCAGCACCGACTTGACCAACCGGTCCTCGGCCTCGACCAGGGAGCAGAGCCCGCTGGACAGGGCGTGGGGAATCATCGGGATGACGGTGCCGACGAGGTAGGTCGAGTTCCCCCGCGCCTTGGCCTCGTCGTCGAGGGGCGTGCCGGGGCGGACATAGTGGGAGACGTCCGCGATGTGGATGCCGACGCGGTGGCCGCCGCCGGGCAGGGGCATGAGCGAGAGCGCGTCGTCGAAGTCCTTGGCGTCGTCCGGGTCGATCGTGATCGTGGGGATGTCGCGGAAGTCCGCCCGCCAGCCGAGCTCGCCCGCCCCAACCACGGGGCCGAAGGCCCGGGCGGCGGCCTCCGCCTCGGCCGGAAACTCGGGGTTGAGCCGGTACTGGCGGAGGATCGACTTGTACTCCGCCATCGGGGTGTGCGTGACGCCCAGCACCTCGCGGAGGGTCCCGGTCGGGCTGGCGTTGCGGCGCTCCCAGGGGTCGAGCTGGACCACGACCTTGTCCTCCGGCTTGGGTGCCGGCTTGATCCCCGAGCGCGCCGGGTCGCGCACCAGGATCTCGCGGACCACGCGGGGGTCGTCGGGAATCACATACCAGGCCAGCCGGGTGCGCCGGAGGGTCCCGACGACCTCGGTGAGGGCGCGCCGGACGACCCTGACCACGCGCCCCGTGCCCCAGTCCCCGCTCTCGCGCCGGCCGCGCGCCGGCTCGAGGCGGATGGCGACGCGGTCGCCGTGGAGGGCCACGCCGGTGTCGGTGGCGTGGACGTGGACGGGGTCGCGGGGCCGGCCCTTGCCGTCGCTGTCGAAGACGACCCGGGCGGAGCCGCTGCTCCGGAAGAGGATGGTTCCCTCGAGCTGGTCCTCCTGCGGCGGCAGGGCGAGGCGGTCGCGGGCGACCACCACGAGGGCTCCGGCGCGGACCAGGCGCGGCACCACCTTGCGCAGGCGCTGGTAGGCGGCCCGGTCGGCGCCGATGGCCCGGGCGAGCTCCTCCAGGCGCTGGGGCTCGTAGCCCGGCCGGGCCATGTGCCGGAGCATCGCCTCCTCGGGCGTCATCGGGTGGACGCTCCCTCGGCGAGCAGCCCGGTCAGGTAGGGCAGGAGCTGCTTCTTGCGGCTGACGATGCCCGGCAGGTCGAAGATGTCGGGGGCCCGCTTGAGCGGGTAGGTGATGGCCCGGACGATGTCGGCGTCGCCGCGGACGAGGAGGAGGGAGCCTTGCGTGTCGATGTCCGTCACCAGCAGGCAGGAGAAGAGCAGGGCGTGCTCCGCCCGGTGGCGCTCCAGCGCCGCGAGCAGCGCGTCGGCCGATTTCCAGAAGGCGGTGAAGCCGAGCTCCTCGACCTGGGCGACCGAGAATCGGGTGCCGTTCTCCTCGTAGAGCTTGCAGTCGGTGCGCACGGCGGCGTCGGGCGCCGCGATGCCGAGGACGGACCCGGCCGAGAAGATGAGGTCGGCCAGGGCGCGGGGCTCGCATCCGGCGATCCCCGCCAGCCAGGCGAGCAGCTCGCCGTCGAGCGGCGTCGTGGTCGGGCTCTGCAGGTGCAGGGTGTCGGAGATGATGCCGCTCATCATCAGCCCTGCGACCTGGGGGGAGGGCCTGAGGCCGGCCGAGCGGAAGAGGTCGGCGACGATGGAGCAGGTCGACCCGAGGGGGCGGTTGATGAAGAGGATGGGGTGGTGGGTCGGCGGGTTGCCGAGCCGGTGGTGGTCGATGACCTCGGTGATCTCCACCTCGGCGGCGCCGTCAACCGCCTGGCTGAGCTCGTTGTGGTCGACCAGCGCGAGGCGGGTCGAGACCGGCCGGAGGATGTCGGACTTGGAGAAGACCCCGAGCAGGCGCCCCCCCTCGTCGACCACGCAGTTGAGCAGCGAGCTGGATTGCACGATGCGGCGGCGCACCAGGGCCAGCTTCTCCTGGGGCTGGAAGCAGGGGGGCTCGCGGCGCGGCAGGGCGGAAAGGAGGTGGGCGGCGCGCACCGCCCAGGCGGTGGTCGCGCTGTCGGTCTGCGCGCGGGCGACCGAGACGCCGCGGGCACGGGCAGCCGCCACGAGGTCGTCGTCCATCCGATGGCCGCCGGTCACGACGACGAGCCGCACGCCCATCTCGATGGCGCGGGCCTGGACGTCGCGCCGGTCGCCGACCACGATGACGCTCGATCCGGGCGCGATGCCCTCGGAGGCGGCGACAACGCCGAAGGAATCCAGGCCCATCGCGGCGACGCGCACGAAGAGCTCCTCGACCCGGTCGGGGTCGGCGAGCGTCAGGGGCTCGCCCCCGAGGGTGCGGACGATGGCGGCGACGCTGCTGCGGACGCGGCGCATCGACTTGGCCTGGCGGGGCTTGGGGATGAAGTTGTCCCCGAGGTCGAAGATCGACACATGGCTGACCAACCGGTTGTCGGCGTCGACCACCGGCAGGGCCCGGATGTCGTGCCGGTCCAGCAGCTCGAGCGCCTCGGCGCAGGTGCTCTCCGGCCGGACGGCGAGCGGGGCGGGATTCATGATGTCCTCGACCCGGGGGGTGACGTCGCCGAGGAACTCCGGCAGGGTGGCGCCGAACCGGCCGAGGATGGCCTCGATGCGCTCGTTGGAGTTGCCGCAGCGGGCGGCGACATAGCCGGCGTGGCCCGTCACCCGCTTGTACTCGGCGTAGGCGATGGCCGAGCAGATGGCGTCGGCGTCGGGGTTCCGGTGGCCGATCACGTAGGTGATCGGTGCGGCGGGGGCGGGAGAGGCGGGCGGAGGCGTGGGGGACATGGGTCTGGCGGCGTCCCCGGAGGGAGGCGGCGGGTTCGTCACCTATCAGCGGCGACGGCGGGAGGGAAGGTCAATCGGGTCAGTGGTGTCCGCCCGCCTGCCGCCCGGCCTCGTCGCGCTTGTGATCCCACTTGAGGTGGCTGTCCGGGAGCGTTCCCCCGAGCTCGTAGAGGCGGGCCTTGTTGTTGACCATCTCCTCGCGGGTGCGGCCCACCATCGAGTATTGGCCTTGGAGCCAGATGGCCTCCTCGGGGCAGACCTCCTGGCACAGGCCGCAGTAGATGCAGCGGAGCATGTTGATGTCGAACTCCCGGGGGGCCTTCTCGACGTGGGCGGTGTCGGCGCCGGCGGGAATCTCGCCCGGCGTGATGCGGATGGCCTTCGGCGGGCAGACGAACTCGCACAGCTGGCACGAGACGCACTTCTCGCGCCCGTTCGGGTCGCGGACAAGGGTCGGGACGCCCCGGTAGCCGGAGGGGATGACGGGTCGCTCCTCGGGATACTGCAGGGTGACCGAGGGGCGCAGGATGTTCTGCCACGTGACCTTGAGGCCGCCGAGGATCTGCGGCAGGTAGGTGCGCTCCCAGAAGGACAGGGGGCGGCGCTCGAGGACTTTGACGGCCATGGGTGGGTTCAGCCTGCGACGGCGAGGACGAGGAAGGTTAGGACCAGGTTGGCCACGGCAAGCGGCAGGAGCACGTTCCAGCCGAGCCGCATCACCTGGTCGTAGCGGAAGCGCGGGATGGTCCAGCGCACCCAGACGAAGAAGAAGAGGAAGGCGGCCAGCTTGGCCCCGAAGATGGCGAGGCCGGCCACGGTGCCGAGCGCCCCCCAGGCCGCCGTCTCGACGAAGGGCAGCTGCCAGCCGCCGAGGAACATCAGGATGAAGAGCGAGGAGCCAATGACCATGTGGCCGTACTCCGCCACGAAGAAGAGGCCGAACTTGAACGCCCCGTACTCGGTGTGGAACCCGCCCACGAGGTCGGTCTCCGACTCCGGCATGTCGAAGGGGTGGCGATTGGTCTCGGCGAAGATGCAGACGAGGAAGACGAGGGCCGCCAACGGCTGGCGGACGATGTTCCACATGCCTTCCTGGCCCGCGACGATGGTCGCGAGGTTCAGGCCGTCGTCCACGCCCGGCGCCGAGGTGAGCAGGAACACGGGCAGCACGGAGAGCCCCATGGCCAGCTCGTAGGAGATCAGCTGGGCGGAGCCGCGCACCGCGCCGAGGAAGGGGAACTTGGAGTTGGAGGCCCAGCCGCCGAGGGCGATGCCGTAGACCCCGAGCGAGCTGACCGCAAACATCAGGAGGACGCCGACGTCGGCCCCGGGGCAGAGCGCCAGGGGCGTGCCGTCGGGCAGCGCCGAGAGGGGGATCATCGCCAGCACCGCGAGCGCGGGCGCGAGCGCGATGACCGGGGCGAGGACATAGTACGGCTTGTTGACGTGGGCCGGGATGGGGTCCTCCTTGAACAGGAACTTCCCGCCGTCCGCCGCCGGCTGGATGAAGCCGCCCAGGCGCAGGAAGGAGCCCAGGAGGGGAATCCAGGCGAGGAAGGGCGTGGTGGTCCGGTTCGGGCCGACCCGGCCCTGGATCCAGGCCGAGGCCTTGCGCTCGAGCAGCACGGAGTACCCGGCGATGGTCATGACCGCCCCGATGAGGACGAGGCCGCGCGCGGCCACGTAGGGCAGCTCGGGCGAGCGCAGGAGGTCGAGAAGGAGGGCTTCCATGGTCGCTCAGGCCTGGGCGGCGAACTTGAGGAGCTTGCGCTCCGGGAAGGGCAGGTGGCGCCAGGCCGAGCCGTCGAGCAGGACGCCCTCGGCGGGAACGCGGCCCGCGGCGAGCCCGGCCAGCGCCGGCTGGGAGGCGGCGAGCTCCTGCCAGACCGCGCCGGCGTCGAAGGCGACGGCGCGGCCCTCGACCGCGCCGAGCAGGCGGCCGAGGATCTCGGCGTCCGGCCGGGCGCCGGCGGGTCCGGGAATCGCCTGGAGGAAGGACTGGAGGCGGAACTGGCAGTTCACGAAGTGGCCGCTGCGCTCGAAGACGGTTAGCCCGGGGAGCGCCACCTCGGCGGCCGCGCTGGCGGCGTCGAGGTGGGTGCCGAGCGTCACGAGGCGAACCTTGGCGAGGGTCGCGGCGTCGAGGCCGAGCGAGGCGACCTCCTCCCGGCAGACGAGGAGCGAGCGCACCCGCCCCGTCTCGATCTCCGCGCGCAGGGCGGCGAGGTCGCGGTCGGCCTCCCGGTCGGTCAGGCCGGCGAGGAGGGCGCCGCGGAAATTGGGCGTGCGGTCCTCGGAGACGAGGAGGCCGTCGCCGGCGCCGCGGCGGGCGGGCACGTAGGTCCTCGCGCCCGCCGCCTTCGCGAGCCGGGCCAGCAGGCGCTGCTCCTCGAGGGACTGGTGGCCGGAGCCGACGATGGCGAGGGGGCCCGCGCGAAGGATCTCGGCGGCCAGGGCGAGCGCCGCCCCGAGGTCGGCCTCGGCGCCGCGGATGCGGGCCGCGCGCAGGCGGTCGGCGGACTCGCCCGACTTGAAGAGCTCGCGGCCGGAATCGGCCATCCAGGTCTCGTTGACCGCGTCGTTGCGCCGGGGGGTGACGCGGTGGACCTTGCCCTCGCGCGACCAGACGGTGGTGTTGACGCCCGCGCTCGACTCGGTGTCGACGCTCGGGGTCTGCTTGAGGAACCAGACCCGCATCCGGAAGCGGAAGTCGGTGCTGGTCAGCGCGCCCACCGGGCAGATGTCCACCGTGTTGAGCGAGTAGTTGTTGGCCAGCTCGCGCCCGGGGTAGCAGGTCAGCGTGTTGTAGGAGCCGCGGTTGACGAAGCCGAGCACGGGGTCGCCCGCCACCTCGTTGCAGAAGCGCACGCAGCGCGAGCAGAGGATGCAGCGCTCGTCGTCCAGGGTCACGCGGGGCCCGAGCCGGGTGCGCTTGGGCTTGGCGTTCTTCTCGTCGATGTAGCGCGAGTAGCCGCGGCCGTACTGGGCGGAGTACTCCTGCAGCTTGCACTCGCCCGCCTGGTCGCAGATCGGGCAGTCGAGCGGGTGGTTGATGAGCAGGAGCTCGGTGACCCCCTCGCGGCAGGACTTGACCGCGGGCGAGTCGAGCCGGATGTGTAGGCCGGGGGTGACGGTCGAGGCGCAGGCGATGGCCGGCTTGGGTTGCCAGCCCACCTTCGGCTTGCCGTTCTCCATCACGACCTCGCCGGTCGCGCGGTCGCGCAGGGGGGAGCCGAGCTCGACCAGGCACATGCGGCAGTTGCCCGCCACGGAGAGCTTCGGGTGGTAGCAGTAATGGGGGACTTCCTTGCCGACCGAGGCCAGGGCGTCGACCAGGTTGGCCCCCGCGGGCAGCTGGTGTTCGACCCCGTCGATGTTGACGGTGACGAGATTGGGCTTGTTGTCCGTGACCATGTCGCGGGAAAGGTGCCAAAACCCTAGGTCAGCCCCCCCTGTCGGCAAGAGGGAAAGGGGTTTTTTTGGCCCGCCGGCTTGCCGCGACCCGGGCGCCTGGGGCGACCCTCACAGCAGCCGTGTCCAGAGGACCTTCAGGTAGCGTCCCTCGGGGTGGTGGGACGCGGTCGGGTGGTCGGGTCCCGCGCCCGTCCGGGCGAGGATCTGCAGCCGCTTGCCGTAGCGGTGCGCCGCCTTGCAGACCAGCTCCTCGAACTGCGCCTCGGTGACGAGCCCGGAGCAGGAGCAGGTGACGAAGAAGCCTCCCGGCGCGACCAGCTGGAGGGCGAGGACGTTGAGGTCGTTGTACTTCTTGAGCCCGTCCGCCATGTCGGCCGGGTCGCGGCCCTCCACGAACTTGGGCGGGTCGCAGAGCACGAGGTCCCAGGTCGCGCCGTTGCGCTGCATCTGGCGGACCCAGGAGAAGGCGTCGGCGTGGACGAAGTCGACCCGGGCCTGGTTGAGGTTGGCGTTGCGCTTGGCCATGGCCACGGCCTTCTCGTCGAGGTCGACGCCCGTCACCTCGGTCGCGCCGCCCAGCTTGGCCGCCACGGAGAAGCCCCCGCTGTAGCAGCAGAGGTCGACCACCCGCCGGCCCTTGGCCAGCTCGGCGAAGCGCCGCCGGTTCTCGCGCTGGTCGCAGAAGAAGCCCGTCTTGTGGCCGTCCGCGAAGTTCACCTCCAGGCGCATGCCGTGCTCCCTCACCTTGGCGTCGCGCACCGCCGACCGGGGAATCTCGTGCGAGGGGATGCCCTCGAGCCGGGCGACGTGCTCGTCGACCTGCACGACCTCGCGCTTGGTCCCCGCCGCCTCGTGCAGGATGGCGAGCCAGCGGGGCAGGCGGCGGTGGACGGCGTGGGAGGAGACCTCCACGGCGAGGGTGTCGCCCAGCCGGTCCACGACCAGGCCCGAGAGGCCGTCGCCGTCGGCGTTGACCAGGCGATAGGCGTCGCCTGTCACATCGAGCCCCAGCACCTCGCGGCGCAGGGCGACCGCCCGGCGCAGCGCGGCCTCGAACCAGGCGTCGTCAGGCTTGCCCGGGGTGTGCTTGATGACACGCAGCGCGATGGGCGCGCCGGGGTTCCAGAAGCCGTAGCCGATGGCGCGGGCGTCCTTGTCCCGCACCGCCACGACGTCCCCGGGGCGGGCGTCGGGCGAGACGCGGCCGACCATCGTGCGGAAGACGTTGGGGCGGGAGACGAAGGTCTTCAGCTGGACCCAGGGTCGCTCCCACGCGGACTCGTCCCCGGGGGCGGGCTCGGGACGGCGGTCGCTCGGCTCGGTCATGCGGCCAGCGTCGCCCGCCGCCTGCCCGCTGGCAAGCCCGCCCTCAGCCCACGAAGGAGCAGACGTATTGGCAGATGCCGTCCGCCACCTCGATGGTGAAGCCCGACTTGGCGGGCACCTCGAAGCGGGTGCCGGCCGCGCGCTCGAGGGTCTCGGGGGCGCCGTCGAGCCGGACGCGGCAGGCGCCGTCGGTGATCTCCATCACCTCGGCCTTGTCCGTGCCGAAATGGTAGGAGCCCGGGAAGATCAGGCCGAGCGTCTTGCGCTCGCCCGTGGCCAGGTGGATGGCGTGCGAGACGACCTTGCCGCCGAAGTAGACGTTGGCCTTGGCGTCGGCGGTGACGTTGGGGAAGCGCATGGGATCAGATGAGGGTGGGGCCGCCCGCCGTCTCGCCGCGCCGGCGGCGGCGGATCGACTCGAGGTACTCGTCCTTGAACTTGGGGACCGCGGACTGCACCGGCCAGGCCACCGCCTCGCCGTGGGCGCAGATCGTGCGGCCCGCGACCTGGTTGGCGATGTCGAGCAGCATGGGCACGTCCTCCTCGCGGCCGCCGCCGCCGACGATGCGCCTGGAGACCCGGCTGAGCCAGAGCGAGCCCTCGCGGCAGGGCGTGCACTGCCCGCAGGTCTCGTGGGCGTAGAAGGCGTTGAGGTTGGAGAGGGCCTGGATCATCTCGACCGAGTCGTCCAGGACGATGGTGCCGCCGGTGCCGAGGCCGGTGCCGCAGGCGGCGATGCTGTTGGCGTCGAGCGGGATGTCCTCGAGGGCCCAGTCGAACTCCGTCCCGTCGGGCCGCTTGCCCTTGAAGCGCTCGCCGAAGCGGAGGATCTTGGTCGAGGAGCCGCCCGGGATGATCGCCTTGAAGGCGCGGCCGTCGAGCGGCCCGCCGCAGAGGTCGTAAAGCAGCTCGCCGAAGGTGGCCTTGCCCGCCTCGATCTCGTAGAGGCCGGGGCGCTTGACCAGTCCCGAGACGCCCCAGATGTGCGTGCCGCTGTCGCCGGGAATGCCGATCTTGGCAAACTCGGCGCCGCCCATCGCGAGGACGTGGCGCACCTGCGCAAGGGTCTCCGCGTTGTTGACGATGGTGGGGCAGTTGTAGAGCCCGAGCACCGCCGGGAAATAGGGCGGCTTGATCCGCGGATAGCCCCGCTTGCCCTCGAGCGACTCGATCAGGCCTGTCTCCTCGCCGCAGACGTAGCAGCCGCCGCCGCGGTGGACCACCACCTCGCAGGAATAGCCGCTGCCCAGGATGTTCGAGCCGAGGAAGCCCCTGGCCTTGGCCTCCTCGATGGCGCGGCGGAGGATCTTGGCGCCGTGCTGGAACTCGCCCCGGATGTAGATGAAGGCCTGCCTGGCCTGGATGGCCCACGCGGTGATGGCGATGCCCTCGAGCATCTGGTGGGGGTCCTTGTAGATGATCTGCCGGTCCTTGTAGGTGCCCGGCTCGGACTCGTCGGCGTTGACGACGAGGTAGGCGGGCTTGCCCGACTTGCGGTCGAGGAACTTCCACTTCATCCCGGTGGGGAAGCCGGCGCCGCCGCGGCCGCGCAGCCCGGATGTCTCGACCTCCTTGCAGACGTCCTCCGGCTTCGTCGCGACGGCCTTGCGCAGGGCCTCGTAGCCGCCGTGCCGCAGGTAGCAGTCGATGTCGACCGTGTAGCCGGGCCGGCGCAGGTTGGCGTAGATCAGGGGTCGCTCTTGGGCGGGCATGGTTGTCGGGGGCTCAGCCGTTCCACTCGGGGGTGCCGGGCCTCGGCTCGCCCTTGCCGTAGCCCGGGTCGGCGAGGCTCTCGCGGATGCGGGAGGCGAAAGCGGCGGCCTGGTCGGGGGCCACGTTCTCGTGGAGGGCGTGGTCGACCTGCACGACCGGGCCGCAGCCGCAGTCGGCGATGCACTCGACGAACTCCAGGGTGAAGTTGCCGTCCGCGGAGGTCTCGCCGCGGGCGCAGCCCAGGGCCTTCTCCAGCTCGGCCATCAGGGCGTACGACCCGCGGAGCGCGCACGAGAGCGTGCGGCAGACGCGGATGTGCCGGCGGCCGACCGGCGCCAGGCGGAACATCGGGTAGAAGGTCACGACCTCGCGGACCTGCATCGGCGTCACGCCGACCTTGGCGGCGACCCACGCCTCGTCCTCGGGCGCGATGTGCCCGCGGTCCTCCTGGACCAGGTGGAGGAGGGGCAGGGTGGCGCTGCGGGCCTGGGGATACTGCGCGACGATGGCGTCGGCCGCGGCGAGGGTCTCGGGCTTGAGGGACATGGCTTAGCGGTCGCACTCGCCCATGACGAAGTCGAGCGAGCCGAGGATGGAGGGGATGTCGGTGAGGTGGTGGCCGGGCACGACCTTGGGCAGGATGGAGAGCGACACGAAGCTCGGCCCGCGGATGCGCAGGCGGAAGGGCACGCCGCCACCCCTCGACACGACGTAGAAGCCGAGGGCGCCCTTGGGGTTCTCGGCCTCGAAGTAGCACTCGCCCGCGGGGACCTGCGGGCCCTCCGTCACGAGCATGAAGTTCTGGATGAGCTCCTCCATGCGGGTCATCACCTTGTCCTTGGGGGGCAGGACGATGCGGCGCTGGTCGACGCAGGCCACCGGCCCGTCGGGCATGCGCGCCAGGGCCTGGCGGACGATCGCCACCGACTGGCGCATCTCCTCCATCCGGACGAGGTAGCGGTCGTAGCAGTCGCCCTTGGTGCCGACCGGCACGTCGAAGGCGTACTGCCCGTAGCCGGAATAGGGACGGTCCTTGCGCAGGTCGAGCGGCACGCCGGAGGCGCGGAGGTTGGCGCCGGTCAGGCCGTGGGCCAGGGCGAGCTCGCGGGAGATGGGGGCGATGCCCTCGGTGCGCTCGAGGAAGATGCGGTTGCGCGTGAGCAGCGCGTCGACCTCGTCGACGACCCTGAGCACGCCGTCGCAGAAGCCCTCGACCCGGCCGGTCCAGCCCTCGGGCAGGTCGCGGGCCACGCCGCCGACGCGGGTGTAGCTGGTGGTGAAGCGGGCGCCGGTCAGCTCCTCGAACAGCGTGTAGAGCTTCTCCCGCTCGTTGAAGGTGTACATGAACACCGTCCAGGCGCCGGTGTCCATCGCGTAGACCCCGATGCCGAGCAGGTGGGAGGAAATGCGGGCGAGCTCGCAGCAGACGACCCGGATGGCCTCGCAGCGCGGGGGCACGCGGATGCCCGCCAGGTTCTCCACCGCGAGGGCGTAAGCCACGTTGTTCGCGAGGGGCGCGAGGTAGTCGAGGCGGTCCGTGTACGGCACGAACTGGTTGTAGGTCATCGCCTCGGCGATCTTCTCGTCCCCGCGGTGAAGGTAGCCGATGACGGGGTCGCACTGGGTGACGGTGTCGCCGTCCAGCTCGAGCCGCAGGCGGAGCACGCCGTGGGTGGCCGGGTGGGAGGGGCCGAGGTTGAGGCTCATGCGCTCGGCGCCCAGCTCCTCGGAGCGGGCGGCGACGTCGCCGAGCGAGATTTCCTTGGTCGTCCTCATGGCCTCAGGGCTTGGGGTTCTCCTCGTTCCAGGACTCGTCGCGGGCCACGGGCTCGGCCTTGGCCATGGTGCCTCCGGGCGAGACAAACGGGCCGCCCATCATCGGCGCGGGCTCGACGCGCCGGCCGGTCACGGCGGCCACGTCGGCCGCGGGCAGGTCGACCGGCATTCCCGCGAGGGGGAATTCCTTCCGCAGCGGGTGGTGGGGGTAGCCGTCCCACATCAGGATGCGGCGCAGGTCCGGGTGGCCGGCGAAGCGGATGCCGAACATGTCGAAGGCCTCGCGCTCGTGCCAGTCGGCGCCGGGGTGCACCGCCGTGAGCGAGGGCGCCTCCGGGGCGGCGTCGTCCGGGCATGCCGCCGCGACCCGCAGGTAGGCGTGGTGGCCGGAGCCGAGCAGATGGACGACGACGGAGAAGCGCGGGCTGACGGCCGGGCCGCGGTCCACGCCGCAGAGGTCCGCGAGCAGGTCGAAGCCGTGGGCGTCGCGCAGGCGGGTCACCGCCGCGGGCAGGTCGGCCGCGGGGACGTCCAGCCCGGGCATGTCCGCCGAGGGCCGGGGCGCGGCGCCGGGGAAGGCGGCCTGCAGGTCGGCGAGGAGGGCGGCGGCGTCCATGCTCATCCGACCACCTTGGTCTCGACGGTGCGGCCGCGGAAGGTGCGGCGGAGGGACGCGCCCTCGGTGCGGATTTTCTCCTGGAGGAGCATCATGCCGTCGAGCAGCGCCTCGGGTCGGGGCGGGCAGCCCGAGATGTAGATGTCGACCGGCACGATGCGGTCGACGCCCTGGAGCGTCGCGTAGGAGCGGTACATCCCGCCCGAGGAGGCGCAGGCGCCCATCGCGACGACCCACTTCGGCTCGGCCATCTGGTCGTAGATGCGCCGCACGACCTCGGCCATCTTGTAGGTGACCGTGCCGGCCACGATCATGCAGTCGGCCTGGCGGGGGGAGAAGCGCATCACCTCCATGCCGAAGCGGGCGATGTCGAAGCGCGAGCCGCCGGCGGCCATCAGCTCGATGGCGCAGCAGGCGAGGCCCATCGGCATCGGCCAGACGGAGTGCCGGCGGACCCAGTTCACGACCGCGTCGGCCCGGGTCACGATGACCTCGCCCTCGACCTTGCTGTTGTAGGCGTACTCGGTGTTGCCCATGGGTGCGTTCCGCACCGTAGGTTTCCCCACCCCGGGGGCAAGCGGGAAGGTCGAAAAACCCGGCCGGTTGCCGTCTTGCCCCCGGGGGCCGCGGCGACATCCTTGCCTCCAGCGATGCGTCGGCTCCTGTTGCTGCTCCTTGCGCCGGCGATCGTCCCGGCCCAGGCCAGGCGACCCAACGTTCTCCTCATCGTGGCCGACGACCTCGGCTATTCCGACCTCGGTTGCTACGGAGGGGAGATTCCCACGCCCAATCTTGATCGGCTGGCCGCGGCCGGCGTCCGCTTCGAGAAGCTGTACACCTCGGCCCGTTGTTGTCCCAGCCGGGCCTCTCTCCTGACCGGACGGCATCCCCATGAGGCGGGCGTGGGCGACTTTGTCACCGCCCGGCCCGACCCGAACCGCGGTCCCGCCTACACCGGACGCCTGCTTCCCGACAACGCGACGCTGGCCGAGGTTCTGGGTGCGGCCGGCTACTCGACCTGGATGGTCGGCAAGTGGCACCTCGGCGCCCCCGGTCCCCTCGAGCGCGGTTTCGGCGCCTACTACGGCTTCCGGAGCCTCGAGGCGCATTCCGAGGACCAGTGGGACCCCGCGCGCTATGTGCTGCTGTCCGGAGGCCTGTCCTCCCTCTCCGCCCCTCCGCCCCAGGGTTTTTATGCCACCGACGCCTTCACGGACCAAGCCCTCGCCTTTCTCCGCGAGGCCCGGAAGCAGGAGCGGCCCTGGTTCCTCTACCTCGCCCATTCCTCCCCCACTTCCCCATCCAGGCTCCCCGGGCGTCGATTGAGCGACATCTCCCGACCTATCGACGAGGATGGGATGTGCTCAGGGCGGAGAGGCTGGAGCGCATGAAGGCCCTCGGCCTCGTGCCCCGGGACGCAACCCTTCCGCCCAGGTCAAGGCTGCCGGTCGACCGGGAGGATCTCGCCGCCGGGTTCTCCGGACGCGAGAACCCCTCCTGGGATTCGCTGCCCGCCGACCGTCGCGAGGACTTGGCGCGCCGGATGGCCATCTACGCCGCCATGGTCGAGCATGTCGACCTGGGCGTCGGCCGGATTCTCGCCGACCTCGAGCGCGCGGGCGAGGCGGCCGACACCTTGGTCGTTTTCCTCAGCGACAACGGCGCCTGCTACGAATGGGGGCCCTTCGGTTTCGACGGCCCCTCGCGCAAGG
Source organism: Verrucomicrobiota bacterium (assembly GCA_030831965.1). Classification (GTDB taxonomy): domain Bacteria; phylum Verrucomicrobiota; class Verrucomicrobiia; order Opitutales; family UBA953; genus UBA8828. Next base: position 2,731 of record JAURJZ010000045.1, on the reverse strand, counting down.
GCGGCCCGGTTCTCCATCGCGGCGAGGCGCTGGAGCGCATGGGACAACCCGGAACCCACAGCGCCTACGGTTCCGGCTGGGCCATGCTGGGCAACACCCCGCTCTCCCTCTACAAGCACTTCTGCCACGAGGGCGGCGTCGCCTCGCCCTTGCTTGTCAGCTGGCCCCGCGGTCTGGAGGCCAGGCGCGAGTGGGTCCGGTCGCCCGCCCACCTGATGGATATCCTCCCGACCCTTGCGGAGACCTGCCGCGCGCCCCTGCCCGCGTCCCGCGCCGGCGTGTCCCTGGCGCCGCCCTCGGGCATCTCCCTGCTTCCGGCTTTCCGCGGCGAGGAGATCCCCCCTAGGCCCATCCCGCTTGCCCACCAGGGCGCGCGGGGACTGCGCCTGGGCGAGTGGAAGCTTGTCTGGGGAAAGCGCCAGGCTGACCCCGTCCGCTGGAGCCTCCATCACCTCCCCTCGGACCCCGGCGAGACCCGCGACCTCGCGTCCGAGCATCCCGACAAGGTCGCCGAGCTCTCCGGGCTTTGGGAAGCCTGGGCAAGGCGGGTCGGCGCCGAGGGCCGGCGCTGATCTCAGCTCGTCCAGCCGGCGGCCAGGGCGCCCCGGTAAATCCAGTAACCCAGCAGGGCGGTGACGGGAATGGTGAGCACCCAGGCCCAGATGATCCGGCCGACCAGCCCCCAGCGCACGGCGTCGAAGCGCTTCGTCGCCCCGACCCCGAGGATGGACGTGGAGATGACATGGGTGGTCGACAGGGGGATGCCGAGCGTGGACGCGCCGTGGATGGTCAGCGCCGCGCCGGTCTCGGCCGCGAAGCCGTGGACCGGCTGCAGCTTGACCATCTTGTGCCCCATCGTCCGGATGATGCGCCAGCCTCCCGCGGCCGTGCCCAGCGCCATCGTGATCGCGCAGACCACGATCACCCAGTAGGGGGCGTGGGCCAGCTTGCCCTCGGCGTTCGGCTCGACCCGAAGGAAATGCAGCCACTCCGGCGCGCCGTTCAGCGCGCCCGTGCCGTGGGCGGCGAGCAGGGTCAGCGTGATGATGCCGACCGTCTTCTGGGAATCGTTCGATCCGTGCGAGAAGCCCATCATTCCCGCCGAGACGATCTGCAGCCGGCCGAAGACCTTCTGCACCTTGCTTGGCCGTGCCGCGAACCGGACGATCAGCCCGGTCAGCGCCAGCATGAAGAGCGCGCCGAGCAGGAAGCCGATGACCGGCGAGGCGAACATCGGCTTGACCAGCTTGGGCCAGAGCCCGACCGCCTTGCCGTTGGCGAGCCCGTCCCAGATCAGGACCCCCCAGTTTATCTTGGCCTGGGCGAGGACGCCGCCGCACAGGCCGCCGATCAGGGCGTGCGAGGAGCTCGAGGGGATGCCGAACCACCAGGTCAGCAGGTTCCAGACAATGCCCCCGAGCAAGCCGCAGGCGATGGCCTCCTGCGAGACGGCGAAGCCCGACTGGATGTAGCCGGAATAGATGGTCTTGGCCACCTCGGTGCCGAAGAACGCCCCGACCAGGTTGGTCAGCGCGGCGAGCAGGATGGCCTGGCGGGGGGTCAGGACGCGGGTCGAGACCACCGTGGCGATGGCGTTGGCCGCGTCGTGGAAGCCGTTGATGTACTCGGCCGCCAGGGCGACGAGGATGACCAGCAGGACGAGCAGGAGGGGGTCCATGCGGCGCGTGTCCGGTCGCTCAGCTGTACTTCAGCGCGATCTGGAAGACGACCTTGCCCGCGTCGCGGCAGTGGTCGATGGCACGCTCCAGCAGCTCATAGATGTCCTTAAGGATGACGACCTCCTTGGGGTCGATGTTGCCCTGGTAGAGGTCGCGCAGCAGGCCCACCATCAGTTTGTCAGCGTCGCCCTCGATGGTCTGCAGGACCTCGTAGGCGTCGCGGATCCTCTCCACGTCGGAGAGCTTCCGCAGGTTGCCGACCAGGCCGGCCAGCACCTCGGTGGCCTGCTCCAGCATCCGCACCTGCTTGGTCACGATGTCCGCCGCGAACTGCGTCGGGCAGATCGCCATGCGCTCGCCGATTTTCTCCGCGGTCTTCGGAATCTTGTAGAGCGCGTTGGCCAGTGCCTCGATGTCCTCCCGCTCGAGCGGGGTGACGAAGGTGGCGCACAGCTCCTCGGTGATCGACAGCCCGATGCGCTTGTCCTTGCGGCGTGAGAGCACCAGCCCGTTCAAGGCCTCCTCGAAGTCGGGCTTGCCGATGGCTCCGTGCACCTTGGCAAGGGCCTTGGCGCTCACCCGGGCCTCCTCGGCGCTGGCCTCGAGCAAGCGGTAGAACTTGTCGTCTTTGCCCAGCAGTTTCTGGATGAAGTTAACCATGGGGTTGCGGCCGTCCTTGGGGGTGAGCCCATGTCTCGCAAGCGCCATTCTACGGCAATCCGCAACATACAAAACATCAATAGGTTGCAAACGTTACGATTAAGTTACGAAAGCCTAAGTCGGCTTGGCACAGGGACTTGTCCCTTTCGGCACGGGTTCGTAACGCCGGGATGGGAGCATCTTCCCCGATGCATCGCCAAGTCCTTCCCCCGACGGTTCCCGATGGCAAGGTCCACTTCCGCACCTTGATCCTCTCCGACCTTCACCTTGGCACCCGGGACGCGCAGGCGATGGCCCTGCTCGACATCCTCAGGTCGGTGCGGTGCGACAAGCTGATCCTCAACGGCGACATCATCGACCTCTGGTCGCTCCAGCGGAAAAACCACTGGGCG
>JAURJZ010000044.1 GCA_030831965.1 Verrucomicrobiota bacterium | reverse complement strand
GTGTAGGTCAGGGTGATGCGCGCCCCGTCGGAGGAAAGGGCGAATCGCCCGCCATTGGCCCCCTGGAACCCGCCGGTGCCCTCGGAGGGGCCGCGGACGATCAGGAAGCGGTCGGCGGCGAAGCCAATGACGGAGGCGAACGCGGCGATGTCCCAGGAATAGGACGAGTTCGGGTCGAAATTGGCGGCAACCCCGTCGAGCGAGCCGGCGAGAGACCAGAGGTTGACCTTGAAGCGGCTGAGCGTGCCGGACTCGATGGTGAGGGTGCCCGCCGAGACGAGCTCGTCATGACCCACGCCGGGGCCGCCGGTCGCATCGGCGACCTGCCAGTTGTAATAGCCCCCGCCCTGCCAGGTGACATTGCCGGCGCTGAGCGTGCCGACGGACAGGCCCGGGCTGAGAATGCCGCCGGTGGCGACGGTCAGGGCGCCGACGGCGCCGGTGCCGACCAGCCGACCCTCGACGCCGACGGTGATGGGGCTGCCCGTGGCCGTGCCGGTCACCGCCAGGATGCCGTCCGTGACCGAGGTCGGGCCCGAATGGCTGGAGGCGCCGGTCAGCCACAGCGTGCCCGAGCCGGACTTGGCCAGGCTGCCGAGGCCGGTGAACCCGGAGGTGAGGGTGACGTCGCCGGCGCCGCCGACCGAGAGGGCGAAGGTGTTCAGGTTGACGGACCCGACCGTCAGCATCGCGCCGGCGTCGGCGACTTCCCAGGAATGGGGGCCGCCGATGAGCATCGGCGCGCCGATGGCGGCGGCGGCGACGCCGGCCGAGAGCGCGATGCCGTCCCTCACCTCCAGCTGGTAGGTGCCGACGACGGCGTAGCCGGAGGTGGCGAACCCGATGGACTTGGCCTTGATGTCCTGCCTCAGCGTGAGGGTGCCGGGGACGCCGCCGAGAATGACCTCGCTGTTGTTGTTCCACCTTTCCCCGCCGTCCCAGTGGTCGAACGACGAGCTCCAGTCGCCGTCACCACCATCCCAGTAGGAGTGGTGCGTCGTCGCGCCGGCGCGCCCCCCCGCGAGGAAGACCGCCGCGGACAGGAGAAGGGAGCGCACGCCGGCAGGCATGCGGGATTGGGTGGGGAGCATGCCCAAAATTCTAGCCGCGGGGCGGAGGGCCACAACCCCCTTCTATTGAACAAATGGCGAATAACGGCCGCGGGAGAGCCGCGCCCAGGCTTCAGTAGGCCTTGGCCATGACGACGCGGCGGGGACTGGGCTCGCCGGTCACGACGCACTTGCCGGGCTCGGCGGGGGCGTTGAGGGGGATGCAGCGGATGGTGACCTTGAGCTCCTCCTTGAGGCGCTTCTCGACCTCGGCCGAGCCGTTCCAGTGGCAGAGGGCGAAGCCGCCGTGGATCTCGGGGCGCTCGGGGTTGGCGGCGGTGAAGAAGGACTTGAGCTCCTCCCAGGTGTCGATGCGGCGGGTGTGAGCCTCGCGGAAGGCCTTGGCGCGGGCGAGGAGGTTGTCCTGGATGGCCTGGAGGCGGGCGGCGATGCCGGAGACGAGCTCGGCGCGGGGAACGACGGCCTTCTCGCCGGTGTCGCGGCGGGCGACCATGGCGGCGCCGGCGGCGAGGTCGCGCGGTCCGACCTCGATGCGGAGGGGGACGCCCTTCTTGACCCAGCCCCAGGTCTTCTCGCCGCCGCGGAGGTCGCGGTCGTCGATGGTGACGGTGACGGGGCGGCCGTGGAAGGTCTGGGCGGCGAGCTCCTGCCGGAGGGACTTGCAATAGGCGAGGACCTCGGCGCGGCCGGCGTCGTCGCGGTAGATGGGGATGATGACGGCGTGCTGGGGGGCGAGGCGGGGCGGGACGACGAGGCCGTCGTCGTCGGCGTGGGTCATGATCATGCCGCCGATGAGGCGGGTGGAGACGCCCCAGGAGGTGGTGTGGGCGTGCTGGAGGGCGCCGGCCTCGTCCTGGAAGCGGATGTTGCAGGACTTGGCGAAGTTCTGGCCGAGGTAGTGCGAGGTACCGGCCTGGAGGGCCTTGCGGTCCTGCATCATGGCCTCGATGCAGAAGGTCTCGACCGCGCCGGGGAAGCGCTCGCCGGCGGTCTTGGTGCCCTGGATGACGGGCATGGCCATGTGGTTCTCGGCGAAGTCGGCGTAGACCTCGAGCATGCGGACGGTCTCCTCCATGGCCTCCTGCTCGGTGGCGTGGACGGTGTGGCCCTCCTGCCAGAGGAACTCGGCGGTGCGGAGGAAGAGCCGGGTGCGCATCTCCCAGCGGACGACGTTGGCCCACTGGTTGATGAGGATGGGGAGGTCGCGGTAGGACTGGACCCACTTGGCGTAGGTCTCGCCGATGATGGTCTCGGAGGTGGGGCGGACGATGAGGGGCTCCTCGAGGGGGCCGGCGGGGGCGAGCTTGCCATCGGGGCCGGCCTCGAGGCGGGAGTGGGTGACGACGGCGCACTCCTTGGCGAAGCCCTCGACGTGCTGGGCCTCCTTCTCGAGGTAGCTCATCGGGATGAAGAGGGGGAAGTAGGCGTTGACGTGGCCGGTCGCCTTGAACTTGGCGTCGAGGTCGCGCTGGATGTTCTCCCAGAGGGAATAGCCCCAGGGCTTGATGACCATGCAGCCGCGGACGGGGCTGTTCTCGGCGAGGTCGGCGGCCTTGATGACCTGCAGGTACCACTCGGGGTAGTCATCGGCCCGGGTCGGGGTGATGGCGGTCTTGGGCTTGGCGGGCTGCTGGGACATGGCGGAGGATTAAAGGATGAAGGAACGAAGGGATGAAAGGATGAAGCGATAAAGGCGCGAAAACGGGGATAAGGGGAATGGGGGTTCCCGGCGACTATCCCTTCATCGCCCCATCCCCTTGATTCCCGAATGCCCCCTCCCATCCCGGGGCTCCCGGGCGGGTGGCCCGGAGGAATTTGCCGACAAGGGCGAGGGCGGCGAAGCCGAGGCTGGTGGCGAGGCCGATCCAGATGCCGACGGCGCCGAAGCCGAGGGGGAAGGCGAGGACGAGGCAGAGGGGCAAGGCGATGCCCCAATAGGCGGCGGCGGCGACCCAGGAGGCCCAGGCGGCGAGGTTGATGGAGCGGAGAAGGTGGGCGGCGACGACCTGAAGGGCGTCGAAGGGGGCCCAGAGCGCGGCCCAGATGAGGAGCGCGGCGGCGAGCTCGCCGGTCACGGTGGCGTCGACATCGTACAGGACCAGCAGCGGTTGGCGCAGGAAGAGGAGGCCGAGGGCGTAGGCGCCCATGACGACGGCGGCGAGGAGGAGGGCGCCGAGGCCGATGGCGCGGGCTCGGGCGCGGTCGTCGGCCCCGCGGGCCTCGCCGGCGCGGATGCCGGCGGCCATGCCGAGGCCGAGCGGGAGCATGAAGGCGGCGGAGGCGGTGCTGACGGCGACCTGGTGGGCGGCCTGGGCGGTGGGCGAGATCCAGCCGGCGATGACGGGGACAACGGCGAAGATGCCGACCTCGCTGAGGCTGTGGAAGCCGGCGGGCACGCCGGTGCGGAGGAGGCGGCCGAAGACGGGGCGCGACAGCCCCGCCGGCCAATGGACCTCGCCGCGGCCGGGCGTGAGCCAGAGGCCGGCGAGCATGAGGACGCGCGAGGCGAGGGTGGCCCAGGCGGCGCCGTCGAGGCCGAGCGCGGGCGCGCCCCAGTTGCCGTACATGAGGACCCAGTTGAGGAGGACGTTGGCGACGAGGCCGAAGGCGAGCCAGGCGAGGGAGACCCAGGGCTGGTGCTGGCTGTCGCGGTGGGTGCGGAGGGCGTGGAAGAGCAAGCCGGGGACCATGGCCCAGGACATGATGACGAAGTAGCCGCGCGCCTCGGCGGTGACGGCGGCATCGGAGCCAAGGAAGGGAAGCAGCGGGGCCAGGAGATGGCACAGGGCGGCCAGGCCGACGGAGAGGACGAGGGCGAGCGCCATGCCGTGGCGGAGGATGGCGGGGGCGGAGGAGGCGACGCCCGCGCCGTTGTCCTGGGACTGGTAGACCTGGATGGCGCCGACGACGCCGATGCCGAAGACGTAGGGGATGTAGTTGAGGTTGCCGGCGAGGGCGCTGGCGGCGAGGGCGGTCTCGCCAAGCCGCGCGGCCATGGCGACGTCCGTGATGAACATCAGCCCGTAGCCGAGCATGCCGAGCATGATGGGGACGGCGAGGCGCAGGGTGGGCCCGAGCTCGGCCCGGGTTTGGCGATGAAGCTCGGGCATGGGGCTCAGGAGGGAAGGACGACGACGTCCTCCGGCTCGATCCAGGCGAAGGCGGGCGCGGCGCCGCGGGAGCGGGCGTTGGGCTCGGTCACGCGGAGGACCGGGCCGGCGGCGGTTTGGAATCGGTGTCGGGTGAGCTCGCCTTGGAAGAGGGAGTCGATGACGCGGCCGGCGAAGGCGTTGAACTCGGGCGGATGCGCGTCGATGCGGAGGCTCTCGGGACGAAGGCAGAGGACGACGGCCGCGCCCTCGGCCGGAGGCGACTCGGGGCGGGCGAGGGCGCCGCTGACCTCGCCGAGCGCGGTGGCGACGACGGCCTCGCCGGCGCCGACGCGGACGACGGAGCCGGGAATGAGGTTGGCTTGGCCGAGGAAGCCGGCGGCCCAGCTGTCGGCGGGGCGGCGGTAGAGGTCGGCGGGCTTGCCCGACTGGACCACCCTGCCCTGGCGGAGAACGGCGAGCCGGTCAGCCCAGCCGAGGGCCTCGGGAACGTCGTGCGTGACCAGGAGCGTGGTGATGCCGCGCTCGCGCAGGAAGGGGCGGAGCCGGGCCCAGACCTCGGCGCGGGCGGGGGCGTCGATTTGGGAGAGCGGCTCGTCGAGCAGGAGAAGCCGGGGCTGGCTGGCGAGGGCGCGGGCGAGGGCGACGCGCTGCTGCATGCCGCCGGAGAGCTCGGCTCCGAGACGGTCGGCGAGGTCGGAGGCGCCGGCGACGGCGAGGGCCTCGCGGGCGAGGGCGAGGGCGGCGGCGCCGGGAGTGTCGCCGGCCACGGAGGCGAGGGCGGTGAGGTGGGGCAAGGCGGCGACGCCCTGGGCGACGAGGGCGACGCCGCGGCGGCCGGGTGGGAGCGAGAGGAGGTCGCGCCCCTCGAGGAGGACGTGGCCAAGGTCGGGCGCCTGCGCGCCGGCGAGGACGCGCAGGAGGGTTGTCTTGCCGGCGCCGGAGGGGCCGACGAGGCAGGCGAGCTCGGCGGCGCCGACCTCGAGGTCGACCCCGGCGAGGGCGTCGACGCCGCCGATGCGACGGCGCAGGGAGCTCAGGCGCAGGAAGGCCACGGCGTGGAGGAACGCCGAGCGGGGCGCGGGAGGCAAGCCGGGGAAATCCCCGTCTTAGCGCGCGACGGCGGCGGCGGCCTCTTTGGGCGGGGCGGAGCCGGCGGAGGGGGGCTTGGCGAGGTAGACGGTCCAGTCGGCGGCGATGCGGACGGCCTCGCGGAGGGGGATGTCGTAGTCGGGCCAGTTCTCATCCTCGAGGAGCATGCGTTGGCGGGAGAGCCGCTTGGCAGCCTTCTGCCAGGCGGGATCGGCGTCCTTCTCCTGCCTGAGGGCGGCGTCGAGCTTGACGTCGCGGGAGGGGAAGTCGGCCTTGACGTAGGCCTCGAGCTCCTTGCGCACGCGCTCGCGGAAGGCGAGGTCGTCGGCGCGCTCGCGCTGGCGGTCCTTGAGGGCGAGGGGAATCTCGGCCCGGTTGAGGCGGGAGTCGGTCCAGGCGAGGACGCGGCCGTGGGTGGTGAACTCGGGGAGCTCGGCCTGGCGACGCTGGCTGGACTCGCTGAGGGAGCGGAGAAGGCCGGGGCTGAGGGGGGCGCGGAGCCAGGAGCGGTCGGGGCTGTCCTTGAGGGAAGGCGCAACGGCGTCCCAGGGCAGCGGGCGCTTGAGGTCGGACTCGGCGACGGGAAGAACGGAGAAGATGGACGGCACGAGGACGTCGGCGGGGACGCCGCGGAGCTGGATGGACGAGCCGCTCGGGGCGTACCACTTCTGGATGGTCACCTTGACGCCGGACTTGAGGTTGCGGTCGAGGCGGCTGAGCTCGAGGATGTTCTGGACGGTTCCCTTGCCGTGGGTGGTCTCGTCGCCGACGATGAGGGCGCGGCGGTGGTCGCGGAGAGCGCCGGCGACGATCTCGGAGGCGGAGGCCGAGGCCTTGGAGGTGAGAAGGACGAGGGGGCCGTCCCAGGCGACCTTGGGATCCTCGTCCTGGTAGGTCTCGCCCTGCCCCATGCTGTTGCGGACCTGGACGACGGGACCCCGGGGGATGAAGAGGCCGGTGACGCCGATGGCCTCGTTGAGGAGGCCGCCGCCGTTGCGGCGAAGGTCGAGGATGAGGGCCTGGGCGCCCATGGACTTGAGCTTGGCGATGAGCTCCTCGACGTCCTTGGTCGGGGTGGAGGCGTCCTTGCCCTCGCCGCCGTAGAAGGCGGGAAGGTCGATGACGCCGATGACGGCGGGGCCGCCCGCGGCGGGAACGTCGAACACGCGGGCGGTGGCGAGCTGGCCGACGAGCTTGATGACGTCGCGCCTCAGGACGACGTCCTTGCGCGGGCCGCCGCCGGCGGGCTCGAGGATGAGGCGGACGACGCTGCCCTGCTTGCCGCGGATGCGGGAGATGGCCTTCTGCAGGCGCATCCCGACGATGTCCTCGAGCTCGCCGTCGGGCGACTGGCCCACGGCGATGATGCGGTCCTCGGGCTTGGCGCGGCCGTCGAGGGCGAGGGGACCCCCGGGCATGATCTCCTTGATGGTGCAGTAGCCGTCGTCGTCCTGGAGGGTGGCGCCGATGCCGCAGAGGGAGTTGCGCATCTGGACCTCGAAGTCCTCGAGGGACTGCTTGCTGAAGAAGGAGGAGTGGGGGTCGTACTGGCGGGCGAAGGCGCTGAGGAAGAACTCCTGGACCTCGTGGGCCTCGAACTCGAGGTAGCCGGCGATCTTCCCGTAGCGGCGGGCGAGGCGCTCGCGGGCCTCGGCGAGGCGGGCGGGGGTGATGGCGGCGGCGGGATCGGCGGGCTCGGCCTTGTCGGGCCGGGCGGGGGCGTCGAGCGCGAGCTGCTCGCCGAGGAGCTCGGCGAGGAGGTCGAGCTGGACGCGCCGGCGCCAGAGGTCGTCGAGGGCGGACCCGTCGGCGGCCCACTCGGCCTTGCGCCGGTCGACGGGGAACGTGCCGGGGCGGTTGAGGTCGAGCCCGGGGTCGGCGAGGACGGCGGCGACGAAGGCGGCGCGCTCGCGGACACGCTTGGCGAAGGTGGAATGGATCTCGAAGGCGGGGGCGAGGTTCCCGCGCTGCAGGTACATGTCGAGCGACTTGCCGTAGCGGCTGCGGAAGCCCCCGAGGTCGGCCTGGGTGAGATAGAGCTTGGAAGGGTCGAGCTGCTCGCAGAACTCGTCGAGGACGGATTCGAGGTCGATCTCGCGGAGGGGCTTCTTGGAGATGTGGAGGCGCTCGAGGAGGGCGGCGGTGGCGCTGGCCTCCATCGACATCGACCGGTCGGTCGTGAAAGGGGCCGCCGGGGCGGGCGCGGGAGCGGCGGGCTTTTCCTGGGCGCCGAGGAGGGCGGCCAGCGCGAGGATGCAGAAAGGCAGGCGCATGGGATGGTTAGCGTAGCCGCTGGCTAAGTTCGTCCAATCTTCGGCGTTCCTCCGGGCTCAGCGAGCCGAAACCCTCGGCGGAGATCTTGTCGAGCAGCCGGTCCAGCTCGGCGCGGGCCCCGAGGGAGGGCGCGGGCGCCGACTCGGCGGGCGCGGAACGCGCGGGGCGGAGACGGGCTGCGGGCTGGGTGGGCGCTTCCTGGACGACGAGGAACGACTCGGCGGCCGCGCGGGCCCGGCGCGCGGCGAGCCAGCCGACCACCAACCCGCCCAGGTGGGCCGAGTGGGCGATGGAGGAGTCCCAGGCGGGCGCCCAGGCGGGCCAGGCGTGGCGGCCGGGGAGCTCGCTGAACGCCCAGCCGCAGACGGCGGCGACCCAGATGAAGGCCATGACCCAGCGGACCTTGAGGGTGACGGGCAGGAAGAAGAAGAGGAGGAGGGTGACGGACTCGTCCTCGCGCCCGTCGAGACCGACGGCCATCGCCGCGAGGACGGCCGCGGAGGCGCCGATGAGGACGGATCCGGCGGAACCGCCGAGTCCGGTCAGGAACCAGGCGGCCGCGCCGGCGAGGGTGCCGAGGACGAGGATGCGGACGAGGCCGGCTCGGCCGTGGGCGGCCTCGACGAGGGGCCCGACCCACCAGAGGAGGAGGCCGTTGCCGAGGAGGTGCCAGAAGTCGCCGTGGAGCAAGGCGTAGGTCAGCCACTGCCAAGGCTGGGCGCCGGGGGTCCGAAGCTCCATCCAGCCGAGGAAACCGGCGCGGGAGGAGTGGGCGACGAGGCCGAGGATGAAGAAGCCGACGAGGACGCCGAGGGCCAGGTGGGTGGCCGGGAGGACGCGACCCTCGGGCGCGCCGCGCATGTAGGTGCGGTCGGCCACGCCCATGGGAGGATCAGAGCTTGGTGACGATGGCGTCGGCCAGGCCGTACTCGACGGCCTCCTTGGCCGTCATGTAGAAGTCGCGGTCGGTGTCCTTCTCGACCTTGGCGAGGGGCTGGCCGGAGGCCGTGGCGAGGATGGCGTTGAGCTCGCGGCGCATGCGCTCCATCTCCTGGGCCTGGATGTGGATGTCGACCGCCGGGGCGACGATGCGTCCCATGATGAGGGGCTGGTGGATCATCACCTGGGCGTGGGGAAAGAGCAGGCGGCTGCCCTTCTGCTTGGGGGCCTGGAGGAGGATGGAGCCCATGGAGGCGGCCATGCCGGTGACGACGACCTTCACGGGCGAGGTGATGAGGCGGATGGTGTCGTAGATGGCCATGCCGGCGGTGATGGAGCCGCCGGGGGTGTTGATGTAGAAGGTGATGGGCTCGCCGGGGGCGACGGCCTCGAGGTAAAGGAGGCGCTCGGTGATGTCGCGCGCGGAGGCGTCCTCGACGGGCCCCCAGAGCGAGAGCTTCCGCTGCTCGAGGAACTTGCGCTGGATGAGCATGGCGACCGGGGAGCCGGCGGCCTTGGCGGCCTCGGCCTTCTCGGCGCCCTCTTCGTCTTCGTCGTCGTGAGCCATGGGAAGGGACAAGGATGACGGGGGAAGCGTCCGTGGCAAGCGGCGGATGGCCGGAAAAAGGAAGGGCCCCGGCGAACCGGGGCCCGGCAGGGCGGCGGAGGTCGGGTCAGCCGGCCTTGGCGACGTCGGCCGAGCCGTCGTCGGCGCGGGCCCAGAGGCGGCGGATGACGACGAGCAGGACGGCGCCGGAGACAAGGAGGACGGCGCAGCTGGTCCAGGCAGGGATGACCCGGGAGGGGTCGCCGGCGGCGTACAGGAGGTTGCCGAGGGCGAAGAGGGCGGACCAGATGACGACGACCCCCGAGATCCAGCCGACGAAGGCGAGGCCGGTGTGGTTGGCGTCGCGGCTCCGGGCGTCGGAGACGCCGGCCTCGGCGCGGAGGGCGGCCCAGCCGGGACCGGCGGGCTTCACCTTGCGGACGAAGGCGAGCAGGGTGGCCCGGTCGGTCTGGGGGCCGATGTAGGCGACCGCGATCCAGGCAAGGGTGGTGGCGCCAACCTGGAGGATGATGACGGTGGCGAAGTCGTCGGGGATGGAGGCGCCGGCGGCGGCGTTGAGCCAGCCGATGAGGGGCCTCATGCCGACGGAGGTGACGAGGGAGACCACCATGGCGGTGACCTCGCACCAGGCGGACACGCGCCACCAGAACCAGCGGGCGAGGTAGAGCATCCCGGTGCCGGCGCCGATGGAAAGCAGGACCTGGAAGGCCTGCTGGGCCGAGGTCATGAAGTAGCTGAGGACGGCGGCGACGAGGTAGATGAGGACGGTGCAGGCGCGGCCGGCGTTGACGTAGTGCCCCTCGGAGCCGTCCTTGACGAGGAATCGGCGGTAGAAGTCGTGCACCAGGTAGGAGGCGCCCCAGTTGAGGTGGGTGAGGATGGTGGAGGAGGTGGCGGCGATGAGGCCGGCGACCATCAGGCCGAAGAAGCCGGCGGGCAGGAACTTCATCATCGCGGCGTAGGCCGAGTCGTGGCCGATCAGCCTGGGGTCGGCGTGCGGGAAGGCGGCCTGGATGGAGGCGAGGTCGGGGAAGATGAGGATGGAGCAGAGGGCGCTGATGATCCAGGGCCAGGGGCGGAAGACGTAGTGCGCGAGGTTGAAGAAGAGGGTGCCGCCGAGGGAGTCCTTCTCGGACTTGGAGGCGAGCATGCGCTGGGCGATGTAGGAGCCGCCGCCGGGCTCGGCCCCGGGATACCAGTTGGCCCACCAGCTGATGGCGACGGGCAGGATGAAGATCATCAGGGCGAGCTCGGACATGCCGAAGTTGGGCAGGAGGTCGAGGATGGGCTGGCCCTTGCCGTCGATGGCCGAGACGACGGGCACGTGGGCGTCGCCGACCTTGGCGTCGACGACCTGGAGGGCGGCGAGCTTCTCGACGAGGATCTGGAGGCCGACCCAGGCGCTGTCGGTCTGGGCGAACTTCTGGGCGACGGCGACGAGGGCGTACCAGGCGGCGGCGAAGACCGCGGTCATCATGATGAAGAACTGGATGGTGTCGATGATGATGACCCCCCAAAGGCCGGAGTGGGCCGCGAAGACGACGTTGAGGACGCCCATGCCGACGATGGTCCAGAGGGGATCGAGGCCGAAGAGGATGTTGGCGATCTTGCAGGCGGCCAGGGTGACCATCCCCATGATGAAGCAGTTGAAGAAGAGGCCGAGGTAGACGGCGCGGAAGCCGCGGACGACCGAGGCCGCCCGGCCGGAGTAGCGCAGCTCGTAGTACTCGAGGTCGGTCATGACCCCGGAGCGGCGCCAGAGGCGGGCGAAGAAGAAGACGGTGGCGACGCCGGTGAGAGCGAAGGCCCACCACTGCCAGTTGCCGGCGACGCCGTAGCGGCGGACCTGCTCCGTCACCCAATTGGGGGTGTCGGCCGAGAAGGTGGTCGCGACCATCGACAGCCCGGCGAGCCACCAAGGCACGGAGCGACCGGAGGCGAAGAACTCGGAGGTGCTTGAGCCCGAGCGCTTGCCCATGAACAGGGCGGGGATGAAGCAAACCAGGACGGAGCCGATGATGATGGCCCAATCGAGCAGGGTGAGTTCGGGCATGGGGGTGAGGAGGAGGGAAGCCGCGGCGCGCCGGGGTGGCAATGATTAAGGGGAACCGCACGGGGGCGCGGACGAGACGGAAGCGCAGCTGCGCCCCCATCCGAGCCCCTCCGGGCCTCGGCTTACCTCGCCATCCGGTAGACACCCTGGGGATCGTACATCCAGTAGGCGTCGAAGGGATTGGCGAGGGGAGGGAGCTCGTAGTAGGAGCGGCCCTGGGCGTCGGCCTTGAGCTCGACCCCAAACTGCGAGGCGGGGCGGGCGGGCGCGACGGCGGGCTGGACGGCGGGACGCGCCGGGAGGACGTCGAGCACGGAGGTCTCCTCGACGCGGGCGACGACGTGGTCGACCCACTTGAGCTCCCGGGCCTTGTCGCCGAAAACCTGCCAGTCGCCGGTGGAGTCGTTCTTGTACATCAGGTCAACGAACTCCTTGAGGCTGATGCCCATCTTCCTGGCCACGGGGGTGGCGAGGCGCTCGAACCAGCTCTGGACGAAGGCGAGCTGCTCCTTGAGGACGGTCATGTTGGACCGGTTGAAGGCGGTGCTGGCCTGGTGGTGGAGGAGGATGGTGTTGGGATAGCAGTAGGAGCGCTCGGCCAGCGTGGTGATGACGGCGGCCATGGAGGCGGCGAAGCTCTTGACCACGACGTAGACCGGCGCCTTGGAGGAAGCCATGGCCTGCTGGATTTGGTAACCCGCCGCGATGGAGCCGCCGGGCGAGTTGTCGATGACGATGAAGATGGGGAACTCGGGCGACTGGTTGTTGAAGAAGGCGATGCGGCCGCTGACGAACTCGGCCAGTTGGTCGGTGACGGGGCCGTTGAGGGCGATGCGGCGGTCGCTGATGACGAGGGTGCCGTCGACAAGCGGCTCCTTGAGGTAGCGGGGCTGGGCCTTGGTGGCGACCTTGCGGGCCTCCTCCTCCTTCTGGAACCGGGCGAGCTCGCCGCCGATGCGGGCGACGGCGTTGGCGGCCTCGAGCTGCAGCTGCTTGGACTCCGCCTCAAGCTCGCGGATGCGGTTGTTGCGCTCGGTCAGGCGGGCGGCGGCGCGGGCCGACTCCAGGGCGGCGGTTCGCTCGAGCTTGGCGCGCTCGTCCTCGGCTGCCGCGGCCTCGGCGGCGGCGCGGGCGGCGCGCAGGGCCTTCTCGGCGGCGAGCTTGGCGGTCTCGGCGTTGAGCGGGGCGAGCGCCTCGGAGCGCTTGGCCTCGGCGAGGGCGAGCTCGGCCTGGATGCGGGCGGCCTCGGTGCGGAGTTTCTCGGTTTCCTTTTGCAAGGCACGCAGCTCGGCGGGTGTCTCCGGGACGGCCGGGGCGGCGGGGGCCGGCGCCGAGGGAGCGGGGGCGGCGGCGGGCGCGGCCGGGGCGGCGGCGGCGGGCGCGGCCTCCTGGGCCGGGGCTGGAGCTCCAAGCAGGAAGGCGAGGGCGAGGGTGTTGAGGGTGCGGTTCATGGTGATGGGAGGCGGCTCAGCGGGAGGATGAGGCGGGTTCGTGGATGAGATGGATGTCGCCCGGCAGGACGGGGGCCGCGGCGGAGGCGCCGGCCTCGCCGCGCGCGATGACGGCGGCGGGGGCGGCGGGCTCGGGAAGGCGATGGACGCCGTCCTCGACCATCCGCTCGACGACGTCGGTGACCCAGCGGAGCTCCCTGGCCTCGGCGCCGGTGGCGCGCCAGTCGCCGGTCACGCTGGAGGCGTACATCCGCTTGACGAATTCCTCGAGGCCGAGGCCCATCTTGGCGGCGACATCGGCGTTGATGCGGTCGCACCAGATGCGGGTCCAGTCGAGACGCTCGCGGAGGACGGTCAGGTTGCCCTGCATCATGGAGGAGGGCTGGTGGTGCATGAGCAGCGTCCCGGGGTAGCAGAAGGAGCGCTTGGCCAGGGTGGTGACGACGGCGGCCATGGAGGAGGCCGAGCCCTTGACGACGACGTAGACGGGGGCGCGGGAGGCCTCCATGGCGCGCAGGACGAGGTAGCCGGACATCACGGAGCCGCCGGGCGAGTTGTCGATGACGATGAAGATGGGCTTGGCGGGATCCTGGGCGTTGAAGAAGGCGAGGCGCTCGATGACGGACTGGGCGAGCGCGTCGTCGACCCGGCCGTTGAACGGGATGCGCCGGTCGCTGATGCGGAGGGTGCCGTTGACGACCGGATCGAGGGGATGCTCGACCTTGGCGTCGGGGGCGATCTCGGCAAGGCGCTCGCGGGCGCGGTGAAGCGCGAGCTCGCCGTCGATCCGGGCGGTGGCGAGGCCGGCCTCGAGCTGGGCGATCCTGAGGTCGGCCTCGAGCTCGGCGCGGGCGAGGCTCCCCGGGGTCGCGGCGGCGCCCTGGCGGGCGGCGTTGAGGGCGGCGGCACGGGCGAGGGCGGCGCGCTCGGCGTCGGCCTCGACGGCGGCGGCCTCCTGGCGGGCGGCGCGCAGGGCGGCCTCGGCCTCGAGGCGGCGGAGCTCATCGGTGACGGCGGCCTCGTCGCGGCGGCGGGCCAAGGCATCGCGCTCGAGACGGCCCTGGATGGCGGCGGCGCGCGCCTCGTTGAGACGGGTGTCGGCCGAGCGGGGCGCCGGGGCCGGCTGCCCGGAGAGGGCGACGGCTAGGAGAAGGGGCGCCAGGGGTCGCATGCGAGAAAGAGTAACTAGGGAGGTTTGGGGTTCCCTTGAACCTTTTTTTCGGGGAAAAGACGCCATGGCCGCCCCCGAGCCCATCCGCTTTCGCAACCGAACGACCGGGGGGCTCGAGACGGAGCAAATCTACGGGGAAGGCTGGTTGCGCTGGCTGTACGAGGGCAATCCGCTGGGGAGCCTCTCCCTGCACGCGCTGGTGAAAAGGGGCGTTTTCTCGGCTTGGTACGGCCGGCGCCAGGACACCCCGGAAAGCGCCGCGAAGATCGGGCCCTTCGTGCGCGACTACGGCATCCGGATGCGGGATTTTGCCGAGCCGGAGGGAGGCTACGGATCCTTCAACGACTTCTTTTACCGCAAGCTGTCGCCCGGCGCGCGACCAATCGACCAGGATCCGTCGGTGGCGGTCTTCCCGGCGGACGCCCGGCATCTCGGCTTCCAGGATGTGTCCAAGGCGCCGGGAATCTACGCCAAGGGGCAGCGCATGGACCTGGCGGGGCTGACGGGAGACCCCTCCCTGGCCCGCCGCTACGAGGGCGGGAGCCTGGTCTGCTCCCGCCTGTGCCCGGTGGACTACCATCGCTTCCACTTCCCGGTGGCCGGCACGCCGGGCAAGGCCGTGCCGCTGGCGGGCGCGCTCGGATCGGTCAACCCGATCGCGCTGCGGCGCAGGCTCGCGTGGCTTTGGGAGAACAAGCGCCAGCGCGTGACGATCGAGGCGGGGCCGTTCGGCCTGGTGACGATGGTGGCGGTCGGCGCGACCAATGTGGGCGGCATCGTGGAGACCTTCGAGCCGGGTCGGCCCGTGGCCAAGGGCGACGAGCGCGGCTACTTCCGTTTCGGCGGCTCGTGGATGGCGACGCTCCTCGAGCCGGGCAGGGTGCGGCTGGCGGAGGACCTCGTCGGGGCGACCGCCGAGGGCGTCGAGCTTCTGGCCCGTTTCGGCACGCCGATGGCGAGGCTTGCCTGAGACGGCGACCGGGCCAAGGATGGCGGCGCGCTCAGGTGGTGGAATGGCAGACACATCCGCTTTAGGTGCGGACGCCGAAAGGCGTGCGGGTTCGAGTCCCGCCCTGAGCACCCCTCGACGCTGGACAGACGCCGCGAGGTTGACAGATTGACCCCATGCTCGCCTGGCTGCGAAACATCCTCGCCGGGAAGGCGCCCGCGCCGGCGACGCCTCCCGAGGAGCCCGCGCCCGCGGAGCGGGCCGCCTCCACCCGCCCCCCGGGCTTCGAGCCCTGGATTGGCGTCGACCTCGACGGCACCTTGGCGCGCGCGGACTCCTGGAGGGGCATGGGACATGTCGGCGAGCCCGTCCCGCTCATGATGCGCCGGGTGCTCGCCTGGCGCGAGAAGGGCCTCAAGGTCAAGGTGGTCACGGCGCGCGCCGGCGACCCGGTCGGGCTCGCCGCCGCCAAGGCCTGGCTCGAGGCCCGGGGGTTGGGCGACCTGGAGGTCACGGACCGGAAGGACTTCGGCATGGTCGAGCTCTGGGACGACCGGGCGATCCAGGTCGTGCACAACGCGGGCATCTGTTTCCTCAGCCCGTCGGCCTTCGGGCGCCCCCGCGCGCCCATCCTGCCCGACGAGATCGCCGACCGCACCTATCTGCTGGTCGGCGCCGACCGCTTCGACACGCTGAGACCCGCGCCCCCCGCCGCCGACAATCCCGGAACCGCCCCCTCATGATCGCCTCGCTCAAGGTGGAGTACTCGCTCCGCGTCCTCGCCCAGCTCGCCCGTCGGCACACCCCGGGCGCCGTGGTGCGCATCGAGGACCTGGCAAAGGCGGAGGCGATTCCCGCGAACTACCTCGTGCAGCTGCTCAACGAGCTGCGCGAGGGCGGACTGGTGGTGTCGAAGCGCGGCAAGGCGGGCGGCTACCGCCTGGCGCGGCCGCCGTCGGAAATCACCCTGCAGGAGGTGCTCTCGGTGGCGGAGCCAAGCCTGGGACGGACGCGCGTAACGGTGAAGGGAGCCTCGGGGCCGCAGGTCGCCGCGCTCTGGCGCGAGCTGTCGCGGCGCCTCGACGCCGAGACCTCCAAGCTCACCATCGCCCAGCTCGCTCGCGGCGGCGAGGGCGGGGACTGGGAGATTTGAGCGCAGGGGCACGGCCGCGCGGCGGCGCAGGGGCATGGGATTATGGCTGGCTGGCTCACGGGCAGGATGGCGGCGTTAGCGGGGAAGGCGCAGACGGTGCCGGCGACCGGGGACAGGTGCGAGAACCGGTCCGCCGGCCACCCCGATGACACGCCGCAGGCGCCCTTTTTGCGGCAACCCGCGGGGTTCGCCCACCGGCCGCCTGCAACCGGCTGCCGATTCCGGGCGCGTCAAAGGATGAGCATCGCGTCGCCGTAGCTGAAGAAGCGGTAGTCGCGCGCGATGGCGTCGGCGTAGATTTCCTTGAGCCAGCGGAGGCCGTCGGGCGAGCCGGGCGCGAGGAAGGCGCCGACGAGGCAGAGGAGGGTCGAGCGCGGCAGGTGGAAGTTGGTGAGGAGGTGCTCGCAGCAGCCGATGGCGTCGCCCGGCCGGATGAACAGCTCGGCCTCCGCGACATAGTCGCCGGCGGGGGCGTGGGCGAAGTCGTGGAGCTCGCGCAGGCAGGATTCGGCGGCGCGGAGGGTGGTGGTGCCGACGCAGAGGCGCGGGCGCTCGTCGCGGAGGGCGGCCAGGGTGGCCGCGGGGATGCGGTAGGCCTCGCGGTGCATGCGGTGGTTGGCGAGCGGACCGGCGTCGATGGGCTGGAAGGTGCCGGCGCCGACCTCGAGGATGAGGTCGCGGAAGCGATGGCCGTCGGCCTCGACCCGGGCGATCAGCTCGGGCGTGAAGTGGAGGCCGGCGGTGGGCGCGGCGGCGGCGCGGCGCTGGGCGGGGTCGGCGTAGACGGTCTGGTAGCGCGAGGCGTCGTCGTAGGCCGCGATGCCGGCGGCCTGGCGGGCCTGGAGGATGTAGGGAGGCAGGGGGACCTCGCCGCTCTCCTGGGCGAGCTGCTCGACGGTGCGGCCGGGAGGGAGCTCGAAGCGGAGGAGGAACTCGCCGCCGTCGCGGTTGACGGCGCGCGCCCACCAGCGCCCCTCGACGCCGAAGCCGACGGGCTCGCAGGCGCGCTTGGCCGGGCGAAGGAGGCACCACCACTCGAGGGGGTTGGGCGACGGGCGGAGGAGGAGGCACTCGACCTTGCCGCCGGAGGGGCGGAAACCGCGCAAGCGGGCGTGCCGGACGCCGACGCGGTTGCGGAGGAGGGTGGTGGCGGCGGGGAGGACGGAGGGCAGGTCGGCGAAGGCGAGGTGCTCGACGGCGCCGGTGGCCCGGCGGACGACGAGGAGGCGGGAGGCGTCGCGGCGCGAGGCCGGGACGGCCGCGATGCGGTCCGGGGGCAGGAGGTAATCGAGGTCGGAGGCCTCCATCCGCTCAGCCGCCGGTGCGCGGGGGCGTGGTCAGCAGCTGGCCGTCGATCCCGCGGACGGGGACGAACTCGACTCCCGGGGGCGCCTTGCGGAGCTCCTCCTCGACCGCGGAGAGCTTGGCGTCGATCTCGTCGATGCGCGCCACGAAGACGGCCTCGGGCGTGGCGGGCGTCGCGCAGGCGCCGAACTCGCGCAGGGTGTGGTGGGAGAGCAGGATGTGCTCGAGCCGCTCGCGGAGGGAGGGGTCGAGGCCGACCTTGGCGCCGTGGTCGCGGACGAGGAAGGCGCCGAGCACGAGGTGGCCGTGGAGGTTGCCCGCGCGGGTGAAGCCGGCCTTGGCCTGGCCGGGCTCGAGTCGCGTGTATTCCTGGACCTTGCCCACGTCGTGGAGGATGACGCCGGCGAGGGCGAGCGAGGGGTCGACGAACGGGTAGAGCGGCAGGAGGGCGCGGGCGGACTTCGCCATGCGCAGGGTGTGCTCGAGGAGGCCGTGCCGGTAGGCGTGGTGGACGCCGAGGGCGGCGACGGACTCGCGGAAGCGCTCGCCATGCTCGCCGAGGACGGACCCGACGGTGGCGCGGAGGCCGGCGTGGGGGATGGCGGCGACGATCGCGTCGAGCTCGGCGGCCATGCGGGCGGGGTCGTGCTGGGAGACGGGGGTGAGCCGGCCCATCAGGGCGGGGTTGGCGCGCTCGGCCTCGGTGAGGGCGGCGAGCGCGTCGGCCTTGAGGTCGGGGCGTCCGTTGTACTCGCCCACGGTGCCGCCGATGCGGACGGGGGTGCCGACCCTGAGGGCGTCGGCCGCGGCGCGGATGGGGGAATCGGCCCAGACCTTGAACCTCGCGTCGCCGGAGGCGTCGGCCACGGCGAGCTCGAGGTAGCTGCCGCCGTTGCGGGTGGGCTTGGCGGCGAGGTCGGTCACGGAGCAGATGGCGGCGAAGCGCGAGCCGACGCCGGAGGCCTTGGCCTCGCGGAGGGACTGGAGGGTCTCGGACATTGGAGTGGCAGGCTAGGTGACAACCGGCCATTAGGGAAGCGGGAACCCCCTGCCCTACCCGATGTCCTCCAAGCGCATGCCGGCGAACTCCCCGCACAGCCGGAGGAACTTCCTCCGCCGCGCCGGCCTCGCCGGCGCGGCGCTCGGCTTCCCGACGCTCATCCCCGCCTCGGCCCTGGGCCTGGACGGCGCGGTGGCGCCGAGCAACCGCGTCGCGCTGGGCGCGGTCGGCTTCAACATGGGGCTGACCAACCTGCGCAACCTGATGGGCGTGAGCGGGGTCGAGGTGGTGGCGCTGTGCGATGTCGACGCCGCCAACCTGCGCAGGGGGCAGGCGGAGGCGCCGGGAGCCAGGACCTACCGCGACTGGCGCGAGATGATCGGCAAGGCGAGGCTGGACGCGGTCACCGCGGCCGTGCCGGACCACGCGCACGCCGCGCTGGCGGTCTGGGCCCTGGAAAAGGGCGTCGATGTCTTCGGCGAGAAGCCGCTGGCCCACCACCAGGCCGAGGGCAAGGCCATCGTGGAGGCCGCGCACCGCAACGCGCGCGTCTGGCAGACCGGCACCTGGCAGCGCTCGGTGCCGAACTTCCGGCGCGCGGTGGAGATCGTCCGCAACGGGCATCTCGGGAAGATCCACCGGGTGGAGATCGGCCTGCCCCACGGGCTGGACAAGAGCTCGACCTTCCAGGCGAAGGGCCGGGGCAAGCCCGGGGAGCCGCCCCCGACGCTGGACTACGACCTTTGGGTGGGGCCCGCCCCTTTCCGCCCGTATCACCCGAAGGAGAGCCATTACTTCTGGCGCTACTCCCTCCACTGGGGCACGGGACAGGTCGGCAACTGGTTCACGCACCACGGCGACATCGCGCTGTGGGCGCTCGACCTCGACCATCCCTCGAAGGGCCCGTCCGCCCTCCGGTCGACATCCACCTTCCGCAAGGATCCCGACGGCGCCTGGGACGTGCCGGCGGACTTCAGCTTCGAGTGCGACCTGCCGGGCGGGGTGCAGCTGGCCGCCTCGACCGAGGCCAAGCGCGGCACGACCTGGCACGGCGAGAAGGGTTGGCTGCGGGTCGACCGCGGGTTGACCGAGGCGTCCGACCCCGCCCTGCTCCGCCGGCCGCGCGAGGAGGGCGAGTGGGTCGCCGCCGGGAGCACCCAGCACTGGGCGGAGTTCATCGACGCCGTCCGGACCCGGCGCCGCACCGTGGCCCACGCCGAGGCGGCGCACGCCTCGTTCACCATCGGGGCGCTCGCCCTGATGTCGATGCGCCTCGGCAACCGCCCGCTCCGCTGGAATCCGGCCGCCGAGCGCGTGGTCGGCGACGCCGAGGCCGACGCGCTGCGCGAGCGCCCCTGGCGCGCCGGCTGGAAAGCCTGAGACCTTTTCCCATGAAACTCCCCGCCCTGCTCCTCCTGCTCGCGTCCGCGCTCGCCCCGGCCGCGCCGACCGATTTCTCGAAGGCCCTGGCCGAGAAGGACCCCGCGGCGCGCTATCGCGCGGCGCTGACCGCGCTG
>JAURJZ010000043.1 GCA_030831965.1 Verrucomicrobiota bacterium | reverse complement strand
CTCGCCGCCGCGCGCCGGCGCCGACGCTAACCCCCGCCGGGGGAACCCCGGGTCCTCCCCGCGTGTCCCAGCGGCGTGCCCCGCCTCCCGTGCCTGCCCCTTCTCGCGGCCACCCTCGCCGCCGGCGCGGAGCCGCCTCCCTCGCCCGCCCAGCTTGAGTTCTTCGAGCGCGAGGTGCGGCCGGTCCTCGCCGAGCACTGCCACGGCTGCCACGGCCCCGAGAAGCAGAAGTCCGGCCTTCGCCTCGACTCCCGCGCCCTCGTCCTGAAAGGCGGCGAGATCGGCCCCGTGGTCGTCCCGGGCAAGCCCGAGGCCAGCCGCCTCATCTGGGCGGTCAGCCACACCCACGGCGACAAGGTCGAGCCCATGCCCGGCGACGACGAGAAGATCCCGCCCGCCGCCATCGCCGCCCTCGCCGAGTGGGTTCGCCAAGGCCTGCCTTGGCCGAGCGAGGCAGGCCCGGCCCCGGCCGATCCCGCGCGCCACTGGGCCTTCCGGCCCGTCGCCAACCCCTCCTTGCCGGCGGTCAAGGACGCCGCCCGCGTCCGTTCCCCGCTCGACCGGTTCCTCCTCGCCGCCCTGGAGAAGCAGGGCCTCGCCTACTCGCCCGAGGCGCCGCGCGAGACGCAGGTGCGCCGCCTCCATCTCACCCTCTGGGGCCTCGCGCCGACCTCCGAGGAGGTCGCCGCGTTCGTCGCCGACCGCGTGCCCGACGCCTACGAGCGCCTGGTCGACCGTCTGATGGCCTCGCCGCGCTTCGGCGAGCGCTGGGGCCGCCACTGGCTCGACGTGGCGAGGTACGCCGACACCAAGGGCTACGTCTTCGAGGAGGAGCGCCGCTATCCCTACGCCTACACCTACCGCGACTGGGTCATCGACGCCTTCAACCGCGACCTTCCCTACGACCGGTTCCTCCAGCTCCAGATCGCCGCCGACCGCCTCGTCGCGGGCGAGGACAACCGCGACCTCGCCGCGCTCGGCTTCCTCACCCTCGGCCGCCGCTTCCTCAACAACAGCCACGACATCATCGACGACCGGATCGACGTCGTCATGCGCGGCACCCAGGCCCTGACCCTCGCCTGCGCCCGCTGCCACGACCACAAGACCGACCCCTTCCCGGCCACCGACTACTACGCCCTCCACGCCATCTTCGCCTCCAGCGCCGAGCCGGCCGACAAGCCCCTCCTCAAGCCCTTCCAACCCACGCCCGAGACCGCGCGCTTCGAGCGCGAGCTCGCCGAGAAGGAGGCGAAGATCCCCGCCTTCCGCGCCGCCCGCCTCGACGAGACCCTCTCGCCGCCCCGGACCGCGCTCTACCTCGGCCTCCTCCGCCGCGGCCTCCGCGAGCCCAAGGCCGACCTCGACCAGGAGGCCAAGCGCCTCGGCCTCCACCCCCTCGTCCTCGCCGCGTGGAGGGAAGCCCTCTCCCCCGTCCTCCTGCCCGAGGACGCGCGCTGGGCCCCCTGGGTCGCGGCGGCCCGCGCGCCCGACGCCGAGTTCGCGCCCCGTCTCGCCGCCGCCCTCGCCGCGCCCGGCCTCGACCCCGCCGTCCGCTCCGCCCTCGGCGCCAAGCCGCCCAAGTCCGCCTCCGAGCTCGACCTCGCCATGGCCGAGCTGCTGGCGAAGGGCCGCGCCTCGGCCGACAAGGCCCAGGCCTTCGCCGCCCCGTGGCATCACCCGAAGGGGCCCGGCGGCGTCACCCCCGACCAGCTCGTGGCCACCTACAGCACGGATGACACCGGCAGGCACCGCACCCTCCTGCGCGAGGTCGAGGCCCTCAAGGCCACCCACCCGCACAGCCCGCCCCGCGCCATGGTCCTGGTCGAGGGCCGCCCCCGCGAGGGCAGGGTCCTCATCCGCGGCAACCCCGACCGCCCGGGCAAGGAGGTCCCCCGCCGCTTCGTCGAGATCCTCACGCCGCCCGGCGCCGCGCCGTTCAAGGACGGCAGCGGCCGTCTCGAGCTCGCCCGCGCCATCGCCTCGCCCTCCAATCCCCTGACCGCGCGCGTCATGGTCAACCGCGTCTTCAACCAGGTCTTCGGCCAGCCGCTGGTCGAGACGCCGAGCGACTTCGGCACGCGCACCCCCGCCCCGCGCCATCCCGAGCTGCTCGACCACCTCGCCCACGAGTTCGTCGCCCAAGGCTGGTCGACCAAGCGCCTCATCCGCTCGATGGTCCTCTCCGCCGCGTTCCGCCAGGCCTCCGAGCCGACCAAGGCGGGCCTGGCCAAGGATCCCGGCAACGAGCTCCTCTGGCGCATGAACCGGCGCCGGCTCGATTTCGAGTCGATGCGCGACAGCATGCTGCGCGTCGCCGGGCGGACCGACGGCAAGCCCGGCGGCCAGCCCTTCGACCTCGCGGAGGACTTCGCCGCCCCCCGGCGCACCGTCTACGCCTTCATCGAGCGCCAGAACCTCCCCGCCTTCTTCCGCACCTTCGACTTCGCCAATCCCGATTTCCACGTCGCCAAGCGCAACGTCACCAGCACGCCCCAGCAGGCGCTCTGGCTCCTCAACCACCCCTTCGTCCGCCAGATGGCCGACCGCCTCGCCGCGTCCACCGCCGGACAGTCCAATCCCGCCGCCCGCGTCGGCGCGCTCTACCGCGCCGCGCTCGCCCGCGGCCCCAACCCCGAGGAGCTCGCCCTCGCCCTCGGCTTCGTGCGCGACGTCGCCGCCGCGCCCCCGCCGTCCCGCTGGTCCCTCGGCGTCGGCTCCTGGGATGCCGCCTCGCGCAAGGTGACCTTCGCCGAGATGGCGCACCGCAAGGACGGCCGGGTCTCGCCCGCGCCCGAGGTGCCCGCGCCCGGCTTCGGCCACGCCTTCCTGTCCGCGCAGGGCGGGCATCCCGGGAGCAACGCCGGGACCGCCGTCATCCGCCGCTGGCAAGCCGGCCCCGCGGTGGTCGCCAGGATCGAGGGCAGGCTCCAGGTCCCCTCCGCCGGCAGCCAGGGCGTCCGGGCCCGCATCGTCGGCTCGCGCTCGGGCCTGCTCGGCGAGTGGACCGCCAAGGGGGGCGCGCCCGCGGTCGAGGTCTCCCTCCCCAGGGTGGCGCTCGCCCGGGGCGAGGCCCTCGACTTCCTCGTCGACGACTGGAACGGCGAGACCAACGACTCCTTCGCCTGGGCGCCCGTGATCCGGGACGCCGCGAGCGGCGAGCTCCTCGCGTCCGCCGCGGCCGATTTCGCCCGCCCCGCCGCCGCCCCCCAGGACGCCTGGTCCGCCCTCGCCCAGGTGCTCCTCCAATCGAACGAGTTCAACTTCGCCGACTGACATGACCCCGCGCGAGCTCATCCAGGACAGCCGCCGCGAGTTCCTCCGCAAGTGCGGCATGGGCCTCGGCGCCCTCGCCATGGCCACCCTGCTGCAGCAGGACCTGCGCGGCGCCGCGGTCAAGGTCGACCCCCTCCATCCCCTCGCGCCCCGCCGCCCGCCGCTGCCCGCCAAGGCCAAGCGCGTCATCCACATCTTCGCCAACGGCGGCCCCTCCCACCTCGACACCTTTGACCGCAAGGTCGCGCTCGACCTCCACCACGGGAAGACCCTGCCCGGGGACTACATCGCCACCGAGCGCAGGACCGGCGCCGCCTTCCGCTCCCCCTTCGCCTTTCGCCGCCACGGGCGCTCCGGCCTCGAGGTCAGCGAGCTCTTCGAGCGGACCGGCGCCTTCGCCGACAGCCTCTGCGTCATCCGCTCGATGCGGGCCGACGTCCCCAACCACGAGCCCTCGCTGCTCCTGATGAACTGCGGCGACGCCCGCCAGCCGCGGCCCTCCTTCGGCTCCTGGGTCACCTACGGCCTCGGCACCGAGAACCAGAACCTCCCCGCCTTCGTCACGCTCTGCCCCGGCGGCTTCCCCATCCAGGAGACCCAGAACTGGCAGTGCGGCTTCCTCCCCGGCGTCTACCAGGGCACCTACGTCGACTCCTCCAAGCGCACCGTCGAGGAGCTGGTCGAGAACATCCGCAACGGCTCCCTCTCGCGCCCCGCCCAGCGCGCCCAGCTCGACCTGCTGGCCAAGCTCAACCGCGCCCACCAGGCCCGGCGCCCGCAGGACGCGGCCCTCGAGGCCCGCACCCATTCCTTCGAGATGGCCTACCGGATGCAGCTTGAGGCGACCGACGCCTTCGACGTCAGCCGCGAGCCCGCCCATGTCCGCGAGCTCTACGGCGACACCACCCACGGCCGCCAATTCCTGATCGCCCGGCGCCTGGCCGAGCGCGGCGTCCGCTTCATCCAGCTCTGGCACGGGTCGGGTCAGCCCTGGGACAGCCATGACGACCTCGAGAAGCACCACCGCCAGCTGGCCCGGGAGAGCGACCAGCCCATCGCCGCCCTCCTCGCCGACCTCAGGCAGCGCGGGATGCTCGACGAGACCCTCGTCATCTGGGGCGGGGAGTTCGGCCGCACCCCGACCGTCGAGCTGCCCACGCCCGGCTCCAACCAGGGCAAGGTCAACGGCCGCGACCACAACCACCACGGCTTCACCATGTGGCTGGCCGGCGGCGGCGTCCGCGCCGGCCACATCCACGGCGCCACCGACGAGTTCGGCTTCAAGGCGGTCAAGGACCCCGTCCACGTCCACGACCTCCACGCCACCCTGCTGCGCCTCCTCGGCTTCGACCACGAGGCCTTCACCTTCCGCCACGCCGGCCGGGACTACCGCCTGACCGACGTCCACGGCCGGGTGGTGCGCGAGCTGATCGCCTGAGGCCCCTTTATCCCTTTGCCTCCGCCGCCGGCCGGGGCCAGGATGCCGCCATGCGCCCCCTCCTCCTCGGCCTGCTGCTCGCCGCCGGGCTCCGCGCCGCCCCCGACCTCGACCTGGCGGACATCGACAACGACACGCTCGGCGCCGCCCGCCTCGCCGCCTGGTGCAAGGACATCGGCGTGCCCGCCCGCCTCGGCGAGAAGTCCGCCAAGGCCGTCTTCCTCACCGGCGAGCGGCTGACCGTCTCGCCCAAGCTGACCAAGGACTCGGTCGACCGCCTCGTCGTCTACAACTTCTACGAGGGCAAGCCGGGCAACCGGGAGAACCCCGCCCTCCGCCTCCTCGTGACCAAGGTCAACCGCGACTACAACGTCTGCACCCTCTTCGTCGACGCCGACGGCGACCTGTGCTTCCAGTACAACCTGGCCTTCGACGACCGCCTCTCCGAGCGGCTCTTCCGGCGCCACGTCGCGCACGTCAACGCGACCGCGCTCCAGATCCTCAAGCGCCACGAGGAGGAGTTCGCCCCCTACCTCGCGGAGTGAGGCCCGCCGGCCTCGCCCCCGCAGACACCCCTCAGGCGTGCCGGTCGGGATCGACCTGCGCCAGCCGCACCGAGACAGGCTCGCCGCAGGTCATCTGGGCCACGATCTCGCCCGTGACCGGGCCGAGGCTCAGGCCCATCATCGAGTGCCCGGTGGCCACGACCAGGTTGCG
>JAURJZ010000042.1 GCA_030831965.1 Verrucomicrobiota bacterium | reverse complement strand
CGGGCAAGGTCGCGGGGCAGGGCGGCCCGCCGGTAGTGGGACCAGCGCCCTTCCTTTCGCGCCGTCACCAAGCCGAGCTTCCGCAGCACGGACAGGTGGCGCGAGACGGTCGGTTGGTCGCGCCCGACCTCCGCCTGCAGGTCGCAGACGCAGACCTCGCCCCGGCTGATCCGCGCCAGCAGGCGCAGGCGCGTCGCGTCCGCGAGGCCCCGGCAGACGGCGGCGACGGACGGGGCGCGGGGCGGCTTGACTCGGGGCATGGCATCGGGATACATATGTGCCTAAGCATATGCAATTCGCAAAGCCCGCCCCGATGACCGTCGCCGAGTTCCGCGCGGCCCTGGGCAGCCGCCCCGGCCTGGGGCTCCGCTTCCGCCTGCCCACCGGCTCGCTGAGCCCCGCCCACGCCCACCTCACCGAGGTCGCCCGGGTCGAGAAGCGCTTCGTCGACTGCGGCGGCACGGTGCGCACCCAGGTCTCCGCCCGCCTCCAGGTGTGGTCGGCCGACGACACCGAGCATCGCGTGGGCTGCGCCAAGGCGCTCGCCATCCTCGGTCGCGGCGAGTCCCTCCTCGGCTCCGACCAGCTCCCGCTCGAGGTCGAGATGGATTTCCCGCTGCTCACCGCCTTCCCCGTGCTCGGCTCGGCGGTCGAGGACGGCGCGCTCGTCTTCCTGCTTGGCGCGACCAAGGCCGACTGCCTCGCGCCCGAGGCCTGCCTGCCCCCGACGGCCTGTCGGCCGGGCTCGGGCTGCTGCTGAGCCCCCTCCCCATGCCCAAGCCGCTCGTCCTGATCCTTTGCACCAGCAATTCCTGCCGGAGCCGGCCGCGGCCGGTGTCGCGGCCACCGGGGCGAGCGAGCGGCGCATGCCCGGGCTCACCGGCGCACCTTCTCGGCTAGCTTGGCGCGGAGGGCCTCCGCCTCCGCCTTCCTGCCAGCCTGCTCGAGCCGGTCCGCGAGCATCGCGTTGACCTCGCGGTAAAGCGGGTCGCCGTAGGTGCGGCGAGCCCGGGGCCGGGCCTTGGAGGTCATCCGGTCGTCGGTCGCCCTTTCCAGCTCGGCGAGCCACGCGGTGAACTCGCCCGACGCGCCCGCCTGCGCCGCCATCGCGCGTACCCTGGCCAGCAGCAGGTCCGCGAGGGAATCACCGCCTCCCTTGGCGTAGGTCTCGGCCTCCGCGAGGGTTCGCGCTCGCAGGGCGAGCCAACCTTCGGCGGCCACCTGGAGTTGCCCGATGGGTTCGGCGACCGGCGCGGCCTTGCCCTGGCAGGCGAGGAGGTCGGCCAAGGCCCGTCGGTTTTCCTCCGGGTCCGAGGAGGGCTTGATGCCCGGAAGCAGCAGCGTCTTGGCCACGGCTTGCACATAGTTGGCCCGCCAGCTGCGGGGCTGGGTGATCTCCTCGTCGGCTTGCTCGGCCAGCGAGGTGTCCGCCTCCCGCTCAACCTCGCCGGTCAGCGCCTCGTCCTCCGCCCCCACCCTCTCGCAGAGCAGGCGCAAGGTGGCCGCCCTCCTGGCCAGGGGTCCGTTGCCCGGCGACTCCAGCTCGGCCAGGCCGTTCCAAGCCTCGGTGTTGAAGGGGTTGCGGCGCGCCGCCGCCCGCAGCGTGGCGAGGGCCAGGGTTTGCTTCCCCTCCCGAGCCAGCTGGCGCGCGAGGTGCACGCCGATGCGCGAGTCGAGGTAGGATTCAAGCCCCTCGTTCATGGCGAGCGCGAGTCCCATCGGGTAGGCCAGCGGCCGCTCAACCTGCGGGTCGGCGAAGAGCCACTGCGTGCGCGTCTGGGACGGGCCCTTGGTCCCTTGTTTCACCTGTAGGGAATAGCCCTCCTTGCCGTGCGTCACGATCGTGACGCAGGAGTGATGGGGTTGCCCCGTCTTGGTCGCGGGCACGCCGACCGACTGGTAGGCGCCCACGCCCAGGGTGGACATCTCATGGCACACGCCTCCGGCCTGGAACGTGCCCTGCCAGGAATCCCAGTGCCAAGGCAGCGGCTCGAGCCTCGCTCGGAGCACCGCCTCCTTGCCTTGGTAGTTGCCGTATGTGGGCAGCTTGCCGGATGCTGCCCGCCTCGCGATATCCTCCGCCTCGCGGGTCGGCCATCCCTTGGCGAGCGGCATGAGGATTGGCCAGGGCGCCGACTCGACCGGGAACTGTGTCCTGACGGTCGCCAGGTGGCGGCAAAACTCGGCGAGGGAAGGGAAGGGGTCGCGCGCCGCGGGCCGGAGCCCGGCCGCACCCATGATGTCCCACATCAGCTCATGGGTGAGCTTGCCGGCCTCCGGCGCGCGCGAACCCATTGCCTTGAGCAGCTCCTCCCTGAGCTCGGCGGACGCCATGACCTGGGCGGGGCTCAGGTTGCGGGTCTTGAGGAAGCCCGCCGCGAGCCGAAGGCCCTCGGCGTCCGTCTGCCTCGCCTCCTCGCGCTCCTCCCTGGCCTCGCGCCGCGCCGACTTGGCCTCGGTCCTGCCCGTTTCCTGGCCGCCTGTCGACGGCGGCCGGACCTTGAACCGCGCGTAGGGCGGCCAGTGTCGGGGCGCCCCCCTCTCCTCCGCCAGGGCCTTGCCTCGCAGCGCCCATTCCTCCTTCTCGCCGAGGGCGGCTTGTCCAAGGCCGACGTGACGGCGAGCGACCGCGCCCGCGAGGAGATAGGACCTGAGCTTTTGCGCGAGCTCGTGCCCGACCTCCTGCCTCGCCTCGAGGTAGTTGAGGGCGATCCGTGGGTCGGGCGGCCAGACCGCGGCCAGACAGGCCCCGCGGGCCTCCGGGTCCCCGGTGATGGTCGCCCACTCATCCCTCGACAGCGTGACGCCGACCTGGGCCAGCTCGGCGGCGACCCTGCCCTCCGCCTCGCGCAGGAAGGACTCGCGGAGCGCGGGTGTGACTCGGCCCTCCTCCCTCTCGAGCTCCCGCACGAGGGGTTCGGTAAGTTCGCCGGTTGAATCTCCCGCGCGAGGCGCCTCGAACCCTGCCGACCCGAGGGTGAGCGCCAGAAACAAGGCGGCCGCCAGGATTGGCATCCGTTGGGCGAGGGGCATGATGCCATAACCCCGCAAATGCCCTTCGGGTTCCCTATTTGCCAGTAACCCAACTCTAACGGCTTGACCTCCCTTTCGAATTTCCCGTGCGTCAGACTGGCCTCACGTCCATGCCCAAGCCGCTCGTCCTGATCCTTTGCACCGGCAATTCCTGCCGGAGCCACCTGGCCGAGGCCATCCTGCGGAAGGCCGCGGGCGACTTGGTCGACGTCGCCAGCGCCGGCTCCAAGCCCGCGGGCTTCGTCCATCCCGAGGCGGTGGCAGTCCTCGCCGAGATCGGGATCGACGCCGCGGGCCACCGCTCCAAGCACCTCTCGGAGTTCCTCGCGTCGCAGGTCGACACCGTCATCACCGTCTGCGGCAACGCCGACCAGGTCTGCCCGACCTTCCCCGGCCAGGTCCGCCGTCACCACTGGGGGTTCGACGACCCAGCCCACGCCACCGGCACGGCCGAGCAGGTGCGCGCCGAGTTCCGCCGGGTGCGCGACGAGATCCGCCGCGTCTTCGGGGCTTACGCCGCCGGCCTGCGCGACGCCCGATGAGCGCGAGCCGCCCCCTCCTCGCCGAGTTTGCCGGCACCGCCGCGCTCCTCGCGACGGTCATCGGCTCCGGCCACATGGGCCAGTCGCTCGCGGGCGGCAACCTGGCGGTCGCCCTCCTTGCCAACAGCCTCGCCACGGCGGCCGTCCTCTATGTCCTGATCACGGTCCTAGGCCCCGTTTCCGGGGCCCACCTCAACCCCGCGGTCTCGCTGATGTCATGGCGTGACGGCGATCTGTCCGCGCGCGCGCTGCTTGGCTATGTCGCCGCCCAGGTGTCGGGCGCGATCGCCGGCGTCTGGGTCGCCCACCTCCTCTTCGGCCTGCCCCTGCTTCAGCTGTCCTCAACCCCGCGCTCCGCTCCCGGCCTCTGGCTGAGCGAGCTGGTCGCGACGGTCGCGCTCCTCGTCGTCGCGAGGTCGTGTCGCGGCCCCGCCGCCGGGCGCGCCCCGGCGCTCGTGGCCCTGACGGTCGGGGCGGGCTACTGGGCGACCTCGTCCACCTTCTTCGCCAATCCGGCGGTCACGCTGGCCCGGACGCTGAGCGACACCTTCGCGGGCATCCGCCCCGCCGACGCGCCGGCCTTTGTCCTCGCCCAGCTCGTCGGCCTCGGACTGCTGATTCCTGTTGCTCGTTGGATGCGCTGAGCCTCGTCGATACCTGCGAACCGCGGTCAGGTTGAAAGGATATGAAACATGTGTTTGACTTGGCGCTTGTCGGGCTCGCCGGTTTGCCCAGCATCGCGGAATGATTCGAGTCATCCTGGCCTTGTTCCTGCTTCCGCTCGCGGCTTCCGCGGCGCCTGAGACCTGGAGGGGCGAGGCCCTGGCTGTTTTTGAGGGAACCTCGACGCTGCACGACTGGAGCGGCAAGGTTCCGGCCAAGCCTTTCTCGGCCACGGTTGAGGCTGCCGACCCCAAGTCGCCCCACATTGCCGCCGTGCTTCAGGTGGCGGTCGCGGAGATGGACACCGACGACGAAGGGCGCGACGAGAACCTCCGCAAGGCCATGCGCGCCGAGGAGCACTCGCGCATTCTGGGCAAGGTTTCCGCCCGGATACCCCGGGAGGTTGTCCAGGGTTCCTCCGGCAAGGTCCCCATCGTCCTCACCTTGCTCGGCAAGGAAACGGTCATTGAGGGGACGATTGAAAATTGGCGGGAATCGGGAAAGCAGGTGACATTCGAGTGCGGGTTCGGGGTCTCGCTCAAGGCGAGCGGTATCGAGATTCCCCCCTTCCTTTTCTTCATCCGCGTGGGCGATGAGATCAAGGTGCGCGTTCGCGTCGCCCTCACCCGCCCCTGATCGACCGCCATGGCCGCCTTCATCCATCATATCGCCACGGGGACGCCGCCCCACGCCTACCCGAACGAGGTCCTGCGCGACCGGCTTCGGTCCTGGGTGCCCGATCCCGGCCTGCGCGACTTGGTCGACCGCGTCCACGCCCGCAGCGGCATCGGGACCCGTTACAGCGCGCTGGACGATTTCCGCACGGGCGACGGCGAGCTCTTCCGCACCCTGCCCGGGGGCGCAGCCTCCTCGCCGGGCACGGGCGAGCGCAACCGCGTCTACGCCCGCTCGGCCCGGGAGCTCGCGGTGAACGTCGCCCGCCGCGCACTGGTCGGATGCCCGGGACTCGACCCCGCCTCGGTCACCCACCTCGTCTTCGCCTCCTGCACGGGCTTCGCCAATCCCGGCCCCGACTACCATGTCATCCGGGAGCTCGGGCTCCGCGAGGATGTCGAGCGCTACACCGTCGGCTTCATGGGTTGCTACGCCGCTTTTCCCGCGCTGCGGATGGCCGCTCAGTTCTGCGCCGCCGACCCCCGCGCCGTGGTCTTCGTGGTCTGCCTCGAGCTCTGCACCCTGCACATGCAGCCGGAGCCGACCGCGGAGAACATCGTCGCCAACTCGCTTTTCGCGGACGGCGCCGCCGCGGCCGTGGTCAGCGCGCGCGAGCCCGCCCCGGGGCGCGCCCACTATCGGCTCGGGACCTTCCGCTCCGCGCTGGTTCCCGGCAGCGAGGAGCACATGGCATGGGACGTGGGCGACCGCGGCTTCAAGATGGTGCTCTCGGCCTACGTGCCCGGCCTCATTGGCGCCAACATCCGCGGCATCGTGGGCGACCTGCTCGCCCCCGCCGGGATCGACTCGGACAAGGTTGGCGCCTGGGCCGTGCATCCGGGCGGCCGCGCCATCCTCGACCAGGTCGAGCGTCAGATGGGGCTTCCCGCCGCCGCGCTCGAGGTCTCGCGCGGCGTGCTCCGGGACTACGGCAACATGAGCAGCCCCACCGTCCTGTTCGTCCTGCAGCGCATGCTCGAGCAGGGCGGCCCGGGCCGGTCAACCGCCTGCGCCTTGGCCTTCGGCCCCGGGCTCACCGTCGAGTCCGCCATCCTGGAGCGGGTCGGCGCCGCCGTTCCTGCCGCCGCGGGCTCCGTCTCCTCCGCCCGATGAGCCCGCTGGAGGTCGATGTCGCCATCGCCGGCGCGGGCCCGGTCGGGCTGCTCCTTGCCTGCCTGCTACGCGCCCGCGGCCTGTCCGTGCTCGTCCTTGAGCGCCGCGCCGCCCCTTCGAGCCATTCCGCCGCCATCGGCATCACGCCGCCCTCGCTGAAAATCCTCCGCGGCCTCGGTGTCGACCGCGATCTCATCGCGGCAGGGGTCAAGGTGCTCGATTGTCACCTGCACGGCCGCCGGGGCCCCTTGGGCAAGGTCAGTTTCCGGGACATTCCCGACGAGCACCGCTACATCCTCTCGCTGCCGCAGTCCGATGTCGCCGCGATTCTCCGCCGACGCCTAGGCGAAGGTGCGGTGCGCGATGGATGGGAGGTGCTGGGGCTGGAGCAGGATGCCGAAGGCGTCGCGCTCCGCACCTCGGGCGGCTCGGTCCGCGCGCGGTATGCCGTCGGCTGCGACGGCGCCCGCAGCCGCGTGCGCGATGCCCTCGGCATCCGCGCGCCGGGGCGCCGGTACGGCTTTCACTTCGTGATGGCCGACTTTGTCGACCGCTCCGACCTCGGCGCCGAGGCGCATCTTTTCTTCAAGCCCGAGGGCTCCGTCGAGTCCTTCCCCCTTCCCAACGGCCTGCGTCGCTGGGTCGTCCAGACCGCCGAGCGCGTCGATGCGCCGCCGCCCGGCCTCGTCGCAGACCTCGTCCGCCACCGAGCCGGCTTCGACCTCGACCCCGCCGACCAGCTGAACGCCCACGCCTTCACGCCCCGGCGCTTCAACTGCGAGAGCTACCACGCCGGGCGCGTCGCCCTCTGCGGCGACGCCGCCCATGGGATGAGCCCGGCGGGAGGGCAGGGCATGAACACCGGTTTCGCGGACGCGGAGTTCCTCGCCGAGGTCCTTGCCTCCCCCGATCCCCGAGCCCT
>JAURJZ010000041.1 GCA_030831965.1 Verrucomicrobiota bacterium | reverse complement strand
TCCGCGGCGGCCCGGTCCGCGAAGCGGCGATCCCCGCTCAGCAGCCACGCCATGCCGAGGGTCTCGGTGCGCCCGACAACCCTCCGCGCCGCGTTGAGCAGCCGCTTGCCGTCGGGTATCGCGTAGGCGGTGACGGGCTCGTCCAGCATCCGCTCGGCCTGCCTCAGCACCTGGGCGACGACCTGGTCGTGCGCGGGGTCCTGGGCGCGGCGTGCCTTGGCGGCGGCGATCGCGGCCGGCGTGGCGATCAGCCGCGGATGGCCCTTGGCCAGCCCGCGGAGCGGGTCGGCCTCCTGCGCGCCCAGGGGCGCGAGGAGAAGGAGGCCGGCGAGCAGGGCGCGCATCTCCCGCTGACACACGGGCCGAGAGGCGGTTCCCTCAGCGGTTGGCGGGGGGCGGCTCGGGAACCTCGAGGGCGCCGGGATCGCGTCCGGGGGCCGGGGCGGGGGCGCCGGAGGAGGCGACGCGGGCCGCGAGGCGCCGGACGGCGGCGCCGCAGATCTCGGAGACGGGGTTGAGCTCCTGGGCGGACATCCAGGCGGTGAGCGCGGCGGCGTCGTGGCCGTCCTTCTCCATGCGCTCGGCGAGGGCGAGGAGGCGGGCGTACTCGGCCACGAGGGGGGCGATCTCGGAGCGGGTGCGGGCCAGGACGATGTCGTTGGGGTCGATGGCCTGCGCGCGCTGCAGGAGGTCCCAGGCGAGGTAGGGGTTGCCCTGGGCGGCGAGGGAGGAGGCCTGGAGGATGATGGCCTCGATCTCGCCCACGCGGGTGACGACGGCCTTGAGCTTGGGCAGGCGGTCCTTGTCCTGGATGAGGGCGACGGCGAACTCGTCGCGGCGGTTGAAGATGTCGCGCCACTTCCCGTCGCCGTGGAGCTGGTCGAACTCGGGGACCTTCTGGGCGAGGACGTCCTGGCGGGCGATGGCCTTGCTGGCGAAGTCGCGGATGGCGGGGTTGAGGGGCCAGATCTTGCCGGCGCGCTCGAGGGCGGCCTCCGCCTTGGCGCTGTCGCCCGAGACGGCGGCCTGCTGGGCGGCGAGGATCTGCATGTTGGAGGCGGCGCGGGCGGCCTCGACCTTGGAGCGCACGGCGGCGGCGGGGAAGTCGCGGGCCCGGGCGGCGACCTGGTTGAGGTATTGGTCGACGTTGGCGAGGTCGCGCTCGTCGCCGACGCGCTGGAGCTCGCGCAGGTCGCGCCAAAGCTCGAGCAGCTGCCGCTTCTTGGCGGGGTCGAAGGACTGGATGGAGGGCTCGTGCTCGCCGAGGAAGTAGGTCTCCTGCAGGCGCTCGAAGGCGCCGTAGAGCTCGCCCTGCCGCATGAGGTCCTCGGTGGTGCGCAGGCCGGTGTCGACGTCCTTGATCGCCTCGCGGCAGAGGCCGTCGAGCGACTCGAGCGTGGGCACGTAGTCCGAGATGGGGAAGAACTCCTTCACCTCCTTGGCCCCGACCCGGACGTTCTGGTTCTGGCTCCGGAACATCACCCGGTAGAAGGCGCAGGCGATGATGCAGTGGCGGTAGCGCCGGGCGAGGAGGTGCTGGACGATCTGGGATTGGAACTCGACCTGGGCCTGCAGGGCGAGGGCGGTCATGCGGGCCTGGTTGGCCACGATCTCGGCCTGGGTCTTCTGCTCGTCCTTGGCCCGCGCGGCCGCCTCGGCCGAGCCGGCGGTCGACTTCACGAGCGCGCCGCCCTTCTCCTTCTTGGCGCTCTGCGCGGACCGCTGGTCGTTGGCGAGCTCCTGCTGCTCCTGCCGGTTGATGACGACGCCCTCCTGGCGCTTGCGCAGCGCCTCGAGCTGGTTGTGGTTGACCCCCATGTTGCGGAACTCGACCCGCATCTCCCAGACCTTGCGGATCTGCGAGGCGAGGGTGAGGGAGTTCTCGGCGTCCTGCTCGTAGCGGGCGGCCTCGAAGAGCAGGTCGAAGGCGGCCTGCTGGTTGGGCGCCCAGGTGCGCTCGTTGATGGCGTTGGGGGCGAGGAGGGACTCGATGCGCTGGAGGACGTCGAGGTAGCGGCGGCTGTCCTGCGCCGGGGCGGGGGCGGCGAGGTAGCGCTCGAAGCGGGCCCGCATCAT
Organism: Verrucomicrobiota bacterium; assembly: GCA_030831965.1. Lineage (GTDB taxonomy): Bacteria > Verrucomicrobiota > Verrucomicrobiia > Opitutales > UBA953 > UBA8828. The sequence goes on along the minus strand of JAURJZ010000041.1, from coordinate 4,188 downwards.
GCGCGAGTTGCCGAGGTTGAAGGTGCGGCCCTTCCACTGCATGGAGCCGTTCTCCATGTCGATGGAGTCGCTGTTCACGTCGAACAGCCGGTCGCCCATGGCCTCGGTGGTCGAGCTCCGGTAGTCGCCACCGCCGCCGCCGGTGACGGCCGCGCCGGGCTGGCCGACGGCGCCCTGGGCGCCGAGCCGGGCGGTGGGCGCGAGGCCCAGGAGGGCCGCGGCGAGGGCGAGGGCGGGGAGGCGCATGGCGGTCAGAAGGATTCCAGGTCCTCGACCTCGAGGATGTCGCGCCGGACGCGCAGCTTGAGGTTGTAGCGCTGGCCGGACTCGAAGTTGGCCACGATGGAGGCGGGGACGCGCACGGGCAGGGTTCCGGCGCCGCGCGAGGTGTCGACCGGCTTGACCGCGAGGATGCGCGCCTGGCCCTCGGTGAAGGCGAGCTGGCGGTCGACCTGGCAGGCGAGGACGTAGGCGTTGCCCTGGAGGGTGGCCCAGTCCTTGCGGTAGGTCTCGGGGGAGAAGGGGGGCAGGTCGGCGAACTTGCCGCCCTGCCGGGAGAGCAGGACGACGGCGACGAAGCCGATGACCGCGACGGGGATGCCGAGCGCGAGCAGCAGCGGGTTCAGCTTGGCCATGATCCGAGGTTAGCGGATCGGCGGCCTAAGACCAGCGCTTTTGCTGGCAGCCGACCAGGATCATGGCGGCGCCGACCATGCCTTGGGCGAGAAGGACGAGGAGGGCGGTCTCGTTGTCCGCCACATAGGAGCCCTTGTCGGGCAGCGAGGCGGTGTAGGCGTCCCAGATGGGGGTGCCGGCCATCGACTTCATGGTGCCCGACCAGCCCCAGTAGGCGTTGATGAAGGGCCGGCAGACCCAGGTGAGCGCCGCGGGCAGGGCGAGGACGACGCCCGAGAGCGGGAGCTGGAAGCCGACGAGATAGATGGAGAGGAGGGAGGATTTCTCCGGCGAGACAAGGAGGGCGGAGAAGCCCAGGCAGACCACGGACATCGACACGCAGCTGGCGGCCAGGACCGCGAGCTGCTCGCCCCAGGGACCGGGGAACTGGCAGACGACCTTCACGAAGGCGCACATCCAGGCGCCCTGGAGCAGCGCGAGAAGCGAGACGAAGCCGATCTTGGAGAGGGCGTAGGCGAGCGGGCTCAGGCCGGTCATGCGCTCCTTCTCGTAGAGGACGCGCTCGGCGGAGATCTCGCGGCCGCCGTTGTTGGCGCCCATCAGGGTGAGCAGGATGACCTGGAACATGACCAGGCCGGCGGCGAGGTTGGCGACCTGGGCGTTGTGCACCTGCACGGCCACGGCCTGCTGGATGGCCTCGAGCGAGGCCGTGCTCCGCTCCATCGGCACCTTGCGAACGTCCCACGTCCCGGTCAGGTTGAAGATGACGACGAGGAGCGGGAACCCGAAGGTGATGGCCATCGTCAGGCCGAGGTAGCCGGTGTCGCGGAAGAACAGGCGGAGCCGGCGGGCGAGGAGGGTGGCCAGCTGGGAGGCGCCCGAGGGCAGGGCGGGGGCGGGCGCGGGAGGCTCGGGCTCGGCGGCGACGGCCACGTTGGCGGCGGCGGCGGCGAGGTCGGCGGCCTCGGCCTCGGCGCGCTCGGCGCGTCGGGCGCGCCAATGGGCGAGGTCCTGGCGGTTGAGCACCTCGTAGAGCCTCAGCCCGTCGTCCACCCCGAAGTGGGCGAGGAGCTCGGGATAGGAGCCCTGGAAGGCGACGTCCCCCTGGTAGACCACGGTGATCCAGTCGAACTGGGCCAGCTTGGCCAGGTTGTGGATGATGCAGACGAAGGATTTGCCGCGCTCGGTGGCGAGGCGCCGCAGGAGGGCGAGGATCTGGTCCTCGGAGTGGGGGTCGAGGCCGGAGGTGACCTCGTCGCAGACCATGCAGGCGGGATCGAGGGTGAGCTCGAGGCCGAGGGAGAGCCGGCGCAGCTGGCCGCCGGAGAGGGAGCCGACGCGCTTGTCGCGGTGCTCGGCGAGACCGGTGACCTCGAGGACGCGCCCGAGCCGCTCGGCGCGCGCGGCGCGGTCGTCGACGGTCAGCCGCAGCGCGTAGCCGAGGGATTCGGCGACAGTCAGCTGGGGCTGGGCGGTGGTGAACTGGGGGGCGAAGCCGACGCGGCCGACGAGGTCCTCGGGCCGTTGGATGGGCTCGTCTTCCAGGTAGGCGGTCCCGGTCGAGGGGAGGATGCCCAGGACGGCCTTCATCAGGGTCGTCTTGCCGCAGCCGGAGGGTCCGATGACGGCGTTCAGGCCGCGGGGAAGGAAGCGGGCCGAGGCCTGGTTCAGGATGAGGGGGCCTCCGGGGCCCGCCTGCACGGATAGGTTCTCGCAGCTGAGCATGCCCTGGGGGTTGAAACCCACCTTGCGGGGGCGGGGTTGGGGAGACAAACTCCATTTATGCGCCCCCACCTCCTCGCCGCCGCCCTCCTCGCCTCGGCGTCCGCCTCGGCCCTGCAGATCCGCCCCAAGGCCTTCCCCAACCAGGGTATCTTCGGCATCGAGGTCGCGGGCTCGGACGTCGGCTTCTACGCCCGCGCCGACCAGATCCTCTCCGTGTCCTTCCAGGAGTACACCACGGGCAGCTTCATCGTCGCGGAGGTGACGCTCGACCTGGCGGGTTCCGCCCAGCAGCTGCGCCTCTACTCCGCGCGTCCCCCGGGCTCGGCGGACGCCGCCGACCGCGCCAACCGCGGCCTGCAGGCCAACGCGCAGAACCGCGGGTTGGAGCCGGGTCAGGCCAGGCAGTTGCCGGTGCCCGGCCCCCTGGCGGCGGTTGAGCAGAAGCTGGACAACCTTCGGACCAACACGACCGACGGGTTGGTGGTGAAGCCCTGGCCCACCGCGACCCACGCGAAGACGGTGGAGATGACGGTGGCCTCCCGCGCCGAGATCCTGGCCTTCTACCGGAGCTTCCGCGACCTGATGGTGTCGCGCGAGGTGCGCATCGCCGCGGGCTCGACCGGTGCCGCGGCCGCGGCACCGGCCGGCCAGGCCGGGACGGTGTTCGGCGCCAATGTCTCGGGCGCCAATGCCCAGACGCCCGCGGCGCCGGCGGCCGCGGGGCAGGGACAGACCATCAACCGGATCGGCGGGACGCTCTTCGTGCTGGAGTGACGCGGCGCTAGGCGGCCCGGCTCACTTGCCCTCGGGATTGGGTCCGGGCTTGCGCTCGATGAGGACTTGCTGGGGTTTTTGGTCGGCCAGCAGGCGGTTGCGGAGGTGGAAGACGACCTCGGAGCCGTCGGGCGAGAGGGCGCCGTCCATGATCGGAGGGGAGACAGGGCCGCGCTGGGGGTGGACGAGGGAGAGGCGACGGATGTCGGCCGGCTTGCCGTTGACGCGGGGGTGGCCGATGGCGATCTCAAGCGCGGGGAGCGCGGCGATGTCGACCTTCTTGCCGCCGTAGATCTCGATGAAGGCGGAATGGCGCCCCCAGAACCTTAGGGTGCGGCCGGGGAACTTGAGGGAGCTGATGAAGGTGAAGTCGCCCTTGGACTTGTCCGAGACGAAGGCGCCCACCCAGGTCCATTCCTTGCCGTCCTTGTCCTTCTCGTAGCTGAGCTTGCGGAGGGAATAGGTGTAGGTGCCCTCGGTCCAGGCGTAGGGACGGCGGCCGGAGGCGAAGTCGCCCTCGTAGCCCGCGGCCTCGATCAGGCCGTTGGCGGCGGGTCGGACAAAGGAGGTGTCGAGGTCCTTGTTGCCCCAGCGGGAGAAGATGCCGCCCTTGCCCTTGTGGTAGGCGCCGGCGGGGCTGTCGGGGCTGACGCCGTAGCCGCCGATGTTGGTCTGGATGCCGCCGTAGAAGTTGGTCGCGTTGAGCTGGCCGATCCCGATGGGGGCGATGTAGAGGTTGATCTTGGCGGGGTCGGCCTCGCCCTTGACGCGGATGTCGATGTCGAGCGACTCGAAGTCCTCGGTCTCGGGGATGTCCCACCAAAGGTTGGCCATGTGCCAAGGCAGCTTGGGCAGCCGGGCGGGGTCCACCGGGCCGTCCTGGAACCTGGGCTGGGCCGCGGCGGGGGTGTCCTTGTCGGCGGGCGCGTCGGCGCCCGCGGCGAGAAGGATGCCGGCGAGGAGGAGGGCGGGCAGGGGGCGCATGGCGATGGGACATCGCAAGGAGGGCCGGGTTCGGGTGAAAGCAAAAAGGGCGGCCCGAGGGCCGCCCTT
>JAURJZ010000040.1 GCA_030831965.1 Verrucomicrobiota bacterium | reverse complement strand
TCCGCCCCCTCGCTCATGGCCGGCCTCTCCGGCGGCGGCTCCTCCAAGGGCTTCGGCGGCGGCTCCGGCGGCGGCATCGGCTCCGGCAAGGGCGTCGGCGTCGGCAACGCCCGCAACTTCGTCGGCGTCTTCGGCTCGAAGTTCGCGGTCAACGGGCTGATGGGCACCTTCTACGACATCAAGCAGACGCGGCAAAAGCGCCCGACGGAGGCGAGGGACAACATCGGCCCCTACCGCGAGGCGGTGAGGGATTTCCTCGACGCGAACTGGAACCCCTCGAAATTCTCCCGCTATTACGAGGCGCCGGAACCGCTTTACGCCAGCCAGCTGTTCATCCCGTCGCGCAGCGCGAATGCGGCGCCCCAGGCCTACGGCGTCGAGAAGGAGGTCGCGCCGTCGCGCTGGGTGGTGCACTACAAGGGCAACGTGAAGGCGCCCCAGTCGGGGACCTTCCGCTTCGTGGGATCGGGCGACGACTGGATGCTGCTGCGCTGGAACCGGAAGATCGCCCTGGACGACGGCTACGAGCACTTCCTCGTGGGGCGCGACGGCAACTACAAGGACTTCGACCAGGTGGTGACGGACGAGTTCAGCATCAACCGCTCCCCCGGCAGCCTGTCCCGCCTGCGGGCGGGCCCCTGGATCACCGTGCGCAAAGGCGACATCGTCCCGATGGAGATTCTCATCGGGGAGACCCCGGGCGGCGTGTTCGACGTCTACCTGGCCATCGAGGTGGCCAAGCCGCAGAAATCGAAGAACAAGTTCGTCGGTGAGGGCACGCTCAAGCTCTTCCGCGTCACCAACGACCCCATTCCCGAGGAGCTGCGCAAGGCGCCCGAGGGCAATCGCATCCCCAACTTCGACTGGGAGGCCGAGGGCTGGATCTTCGAGGCGGTCAGAGCCGGCACGGGGAGATAGGGGGGCGGCGAAGCGAGTCGGCGCCGCGGACCCGCCGACCCGCGGTCCCCGCTTCCGGGTCGGTCTCAGACCGATCCGGTCAGCTCCTCCAGGGAAGCTCGCCGGACGGCGCGACATCGAGGAAATCCCGCCAGAGGGCGGTCTCCTCGTCGGAAAGGGAGGCGGCGACAAGCATGCGCCACTTGGGGCGCTGGGGGGCGCGGCGAAGCGCCATGCCGGCCTGGGTGGGAAGGCGGTTGGCTTTCTGCGCGTTGCACCGGATGCAGGCGGTGACGATGTTCTCCCAGGCGGTGACGCCGCCCCGGTCGCGGGGGACGACGTGGTCGAGGTTGAGCTCTTCCTCGGCGAAGCGACGACCGCAGTATTGGCAGCAGTGCGCGTCGCGGAGGTAGACGTTGCGCCGGCTGAAACGGATCTCCCGGCGCGGAACCTTGTCGTAGGCGGCGAGGAGGATGACGCGGGGGGGGAGGAGATGGACGCCCGGGGTGCGGATGGCGACATCGGGGCGGGGCGGATGGGTCCGGCTCAGCTCGAGCCAGGCGTCGCCGGGATAAACGCGGTGCGAGGCGTCCTCGGCGTGGATGACCGACGCGCGCTCGCGGAAGACCAGGCTGAGCGCGCGCCGCATGCCGATGATGTTAACGGCCTGCCAGAGGCGGTTAAGGACAAGGACGCGCTGGTCGAGACGGCCGGCCACGGTGACATCCTGCCGGCAATGCCGGCGGGGTCAACGCGGGGAAACCCTCAGGAGAGGAGAATCCAGAGCAGGAGGCCGACGAACGCGCCGCCGACGACAACCCAGAGAAGGGTGTCCTTGCTCAGGCTGGAGCCGAAGGAGGCGCCCTCCGGGACCTCGTCCGGCTCGGCGCCGAGATCGAGGGGGCGGCGGGAGGCCCGGATGGAGTGGTGCGCGTTGAAATCGGACGCGGCCTTCTCGTCGTCGAGCCGGAGGTACTTGGCGTAGATGCGGACAAAGCCCCGCTTGTAGACATCGGCCAGGGGGATGGACTCGAACTGGTTCGCCTCCATCGCCTGGAGGAAGTCGCCTCGGATCTTGGTGACATCGGCGGCCTCGCGGACGGTGACACCGAGGCGTTGACGGGCTTCCTGGAGGCGTTCGCCGAGGGACTGCATGATGGGGGTAGATTTCCCCGCCGGAAGGGCTTTGGCAAGCCTTGGCTAGGGTGTCCCCTAGCGCCCCAGGAGCTCGATGGCCCAGAGGAAAGGGGTCACCGCCCCCTGGAGAAGCGCGCCGAGAAAGCCGCGGAAGAACGAGGTGTTGATGAGGAACAGCAGCACCCAGGGGGCGATCGACGCCACCCGGCGAAAGGTCTCCTCGGACATGCCAACCGCCCAGCGGAGAAGGCGGCCGCCGTCAAGGGGGGGGATGGGTAGGAGATTGAAGACCATCAGGCCGGCGTTGAGGGCGAGGCCGTTGACGAGGAAGCTGAGCGCGGCGGGGCTCCCGCCGAGCCAGCCGAGGGCAACCAACGCGAGGGTGAAGCCGACGCAGAGGGCGAGGTTCATGGCCGGGCCGGCGAGCGTGATCAGGATGTCATCCATCTTCCGGGTGCGCGGGTTGGACAAGATGACCTGGACGGGCTTGCCCCAGCCGATCAGGGCGATGGGGGCGCCGCCGCCGAAAAAAGCCGGCCAGAAGATCATCACGCCCGGGATGAGGAGGGTGCCGATGGGGTCGATGTGGGCCAGGGGATCGAGGGTCACGCGGCCCTGGGCCCGGGGAAGGGGGTCGCCGCGGCGGTCGCCCATCCACGCATGGCCGAACTCGTGGAGCGCGATGGCCGTGATGAGCAGGATCATCAGGAGCGCCCCTTGGCGGAGCGCCTCGACGTCGATGGCGGCAAGGGCCATCGGTCAGCCGGCCCCGCAGCCGCCGCGGGGCTTGCCGCAGGCGCAGCCCGGGCCGGAATGGACATGGGCCGGTTCCTTGGTCTGGGCCCGGAAGGTGGGCAGCTCGCGGGAAACCCGGTCGGAGCCGCAGGCGGGGCAGGCGGGTTTCTCGGCGGAGTCCCGGACGAGGATCTCCGAGACCTTGCCGCAGGCGGCGCAGGTGAAGTCGAAGAGAGGCATGGGGCGACAGTGGCGGTGTCGGTTGGCTTTCCAACCCGAAAGCGGAGGTTTGCGTCCGGCATGAACGCCGGCAGCCTCGGCGCATGAGCATCGCCGAGCGCACCCGTCTGGCCGAGCGCCGGGGCCTGCCCCGCCCCCACGCGTCGACGCTGGCCCGGCTCCGGACCCCCGAGGCGGTGCAGGATTTCCTCGGCGCAATGCCGCAGAACTTCGAGCCGGACGGCGACACCACCCGCTCGGTGCGGGGAACGCTGGAGGCGAACTGCGCCCACTGCATCGAGGGGGCGATGGTGGCCGCGTTCGCGCTTTGGCTGCAGGGGCACCCTCCCCTGTTGCTGGATTTCAGCGCGCACCGGGACATGGACCATGTGATCGCGCCGTTCAGGCTCGGCGGCCGCTGGGGCGCGATCTCGAAGACGAACTACGTCTGCCTGCGCTGGCGCGACCCGGTCTACCGGAGCGTCCGGGAGCTGGCGATGTCCTACTTCCACGAGTACGCGAAGGGGCCGCGCAAGACGCTGCGGGCCTTCTCGGCGCCGTTCGACCTGCGCCGGCTCGCCGACAGGGGCTGGATCGCCGGCGAGGGCAACCGATGGGAGGTCGGCGCGCGCCTGACGGACATCCGCCACACGGTCATCGTGACGCCGGCCCAGGCGCGCAAGCTGCGCCACCGGGATCCCGTCGAGGTGGCATCGGACAAGCTGACGGCCTTCCCGATTCCCCGCTGGAAGCGCCAGCGGCTCTGAGGTCAGCGCCTGCCGTCGTACCAGAAGTCGCAGTCCTCGCGCCGCCGGGCGGCGCGGCCGAAGGTGAGCGTCATGCGGAGGAAGAGGCGAAGGTGGTCCGAGAGGCGGTAAAGGCGCACCTTGCGGTCCGAGGTGAGGAGCGGGTGGCGGTGGAGGATGGCGAATCGGCGACCCTGGGCGCGGGCGAGTCGGCCGAGCCGGCGGCTCAGCCAGACCTCCTCGCCGGCGTAGACCTCGGCGCCGAAGCCGCCGGCGGCGCGGAAGGCCGAGGACTCGACCCAGATGCAGGAGCCGGCGGCCCAGCCGGCGAGGCGGCTCCAGAGGTTCCAGGCCCGGGCGATCAGGCGGGCGACGGCGGGGCTGCCGACGGGGAGCCTCACGGTGGCGCCGCCGCCGACGAAGCGCCCGGAGGCGAGGGCGTCGGCGAGGTCGGAGAAGAGGGCCTCGGTGGGCTGGGAGTCGGCGTCGACGAAGACGAGCCACTCGCCCATGGCGGCGCGCGCCCCGGTGTCGCGCGCCCGCCCGATCTGGTTGACGGGCTCGAAGGCGACGCGGGCCCCGGCCTCGCGCGCGACGGCGGCGGTGCGGTCGGACGAGTTGTTGTCGCACACCACAAGCTCCCAGTCCCAGCCGCGGCGCCCGAAGGCTCCGGCGGCGGCGCGCACGGCGGCGAGGGTTTCCGGGAGGAGCGCCTCCTCGTTGTAGGCCGGGATGACGACGCTGACGCGCATGGTCGCGGCGCCGAGGCGGCTCAGCGCGCGGCCTCGAAGGCGCAGGCGGCGGCGCCGACCACGCCGACATCGCCGCCGAGCCCGGCGGGGGCGATGGTGCAGACGGCGGCGAGCCGGGGGAAGGCGTAGCCGAGGGCCTTCTTGCGGAGCGGCCCGAAGAGGGTGTCGCCCGCGGCGGTGACACCGCCCCCGACCACGATGCGGTCGGGGTTGAAGGTGTTGATGATGACGGCGAAGCCGCGGCCGAGGTACTCGATTGTCTCGTCCCAGATCTCCTTGGCGAGGGTGTCGCCGGCGGCGAGGCCCTGCAGAACATGGTGGGAGGTGACCTTGTCGGGGCCGCCGGCGAGCGCGGCCAACGAGGACGGGTGACCGGCGGCGAGGGCGGCGCGGGCGCGGTGGGCGATGGCGGTGCCGGAGGCGTACTTCTCGAAGCAGCCCCGGCCGCCGCAGGGGCACGGCGGGCCCTTGATGTCGAGGGTGAGGTGGCCGAGCTCGGCGGCGTTGCCGTTGGCGCCGCGCATGAGGCGCCCGTCGACGATCACCCCGCCGCCGATGCCGGTGGAGAGGGTGACATAGACCATGTTGGGGAAGCCCTTGCCGGCGCCGAAGCGGAACTCGCCGACGGCGGCGGCGTTGGCGTCGTTGTCAATCCGCGCGGGCAGGCCGAAGGCCTTGCCAATCTCGCCGGCGATGGGGAAGCCGGTCCAGCCGGGGAGATTGGGAGAGCCGTCGACGCAGCCCCGCGCGATGTCGAGCGGCCCGGGCGAGGCGATGCCCACGCCGAGCAGGGACTCGGCGCGGAAGCCGCTGGAGGCGAGGAGCTCGCGGGCACCGTCGATGGCGCGCCTCACCGCCTGAGCCGGACCCTGGTCGGCGAGGGTCTCGACGCGCCCGGAGGCGACGACGGCGCCGTCCTCGCGGACGATGCCGAAGGCGAACTTGGTGCCGCCGAGATCAAAGCCGAGGACGTGGCGCATGGGGAGTCGGGAGGGAGCGGGGAGTGAGGTGATAGCAGTCTGGAAGGGATGGCAAACGGGATAAAGTGATAAAGGCGCCGAGTGAGTGGACAAAGGGGGATGATGGTCGCGTCCTTCCTCCCGCACCCCGCTCCTCTCCCGTTTAGTCCCTCTCCGGCCGGGCGTAGTCGTCCTGCAGGCGGACGACGTCCGCAAGGTCGGGGGTGGAGACCTCGAGCAGGACGCTGTCGACGACCGCCTCGAAGCGGTGAATGGTGCGGGCCGGTATATGGACGAGCTGGCCGGGCTTCCAGTCATGGACATGGTCGGCGCCAACGATGGCGGCGGCATAGGCTTCCCCCTCCTCGGCCTGACGGAAGGTGAGGCGGACATGGCCCGAGAGGAGGTAGAGGGTCTCGGTCTTGCGCTCGTGGTATTGGAGGCTGAGGCGTCTTCCGGCCTTCACCTCGAGGATCTTGCCCGCATAGGCCTTTTGGTCGGCGTACCAAATCTCGCGGCCCCAGGGCTTGTCGACGATCTTGGGCAGGGCGAGAGGCGAGGGCATGGGAAGGAAGGGGATGGAAGGGATACTGGGATGAAGAGATAAAAAGATGAAGGGATAAGTGTCGGGGGGAAGGGGACAGGGGCGGCTCCAAGGGAGCAAGGGGGGCACGGGGGCTCGGGGGCGCCGCACTAAGGAGAAGGCTTCGGGATACATCCCAATCTTTCGCCTCCTTCGTATCCTCGTAATCCTTCGCATCCCCTGTCTAACTCCCGCGCCCCTGTGCCCCTGTGCCGCCGTGCCCCTTGCGTCTAGGTCAACAAGTCGCCAAGGAAGTCGCCTTGGAGATTCTCCGGGGCGGCGGCGGCGATGAGTCCGGGGTGGTCGGGGGCGGCGCGGTTGACCTCGGCGCCGACGCGGCGGAGGCGGAGGGAGCCGTCGGGCGAGGGGCGGGTGAGGCGGCTTAGCTCCTCGGGAGGGAGGGGTCGCTCGGCGAGCCAGGCTTGCCAGTCGGATTCGGCGAAGAGGACGGGCATGCGGCCGTGGATGGGCGACATGTCGCGGTTGGGCGTGGTGGTGACGAGGCAGGCGGTGGCGTGAAGGCTGCCGGTGTCGCCCAGGTGGAAGGACCAGAGGCCGGCCATGGCGAGGGGCGCGCCGTCGGCGGCCTCGAAATAATAGGGCACGGCGAGCTGGCCGTCGTTGCGCCACTCGTAAAAGCCGTCGACGGGCACGAGGCATCGGCGGGTGCGGACGGCGTCGCGGAAGGCGGGAAGGGAGGCGACGGTCTCGGCGCGCGCGTTGACGTGCCCGGTCCCGGGCTCGGGGGGCCGTCCGGGCCGTGGGACGACGAGGCCCCAGCGGAGGGGCTCGCAGCGCAGGGAGCCGTCGACCCGGCGCACGGCCGCGATCGGCTGGGCGGGGGTGAGGTTGTAGCGCGGGGGGAGCTCGGGCGGGCGGAGGCCGAGCCGGCGGGGAATCTCGGCGAAGCGGTCGAACTGGGTCACCCGACCGCACATGGCGTCACCAATGGGGCGGGCGCTCGTCGGCGGGCGACCCGGCGGCGCTGTCGCCGTCGGCCGCGGGCTTGGACTCGAGGCGCTCGAGGCGCTGGCGGAGACGGTCGGCCTCGCGGGTGAGGTCGAGCATGGCCCGGTCCTGCTGCTCGATGTGGCGCTGGAGGTGGGCGAGCTGTTCCTCGAGGCGGCGCAGGCGGTCGTCCATGGCTCAGGGCATCAGCTCGCGCTTGGCCTGGGCGAAGGCGGCGAGGCCTTGGTCGAGGTCCGCGCGCGTGAGGGCGGCGTTCATCTGGGTGCGGATGCGCGCCTTGTCCTTGGGGACGACCGGATAGAAGAAGCCGACGGCGTAGACGCCGAGCTCGAGGAGGCGGGCGGCGAATTTCTGGGCGAGGACGGCGTCGCCGAGCATGACGGGCACGATGGGGTGCTCGCCGGGCTGCAGGGTGAAGCCGAGCTGGGCAAGTCCCTTGCGCCAGTAGGCGGCGTTGTCCATGAGGCGGTCGCGCAGCTCGGTGGACTGGGAGAGGATGCGGAGGACCTCGAGGGCGCCCGCGACCAGGGGTGGGGGCAGCGAGTTGGAGAAGAGGTAGGGGCGGGAGTGCTGGCGAAGGACCTCGATGAGCTCCCTCTTGCCCGAGGTGTAGCCGCCGGAGGCGCCGCCGAGGGCCTTGCCGAGGGTGCCCGTGATGATGTCGACGCGGCCCATGCAGCCGGCGTGCTCGTGGGTGCCGCGTCCGCGCTTCCCGAGGAAGCCGACGGCGTGGGAGTCGTCCATCATGACGAGGGCGCGGTGCCTCTCGGCCAGGTCGCAGATCTTGGCCATGGGGGCGATGAAGCCGTCCATGGAGAAGACGCCGTCGGTGGCGATCATGCGCAGGCGGGCGCCCCTCGCCTCGACCAGCATGGCCTCGAGGTCGGCGAGGTCGTTGGTCGCATAGCGGAGGCGCTGGGCCTTGCAGAGCCGGATGCCGTCGATGATGGAGGCGTGGTTGAGGGCGTCGGAGACGATGGCGTCCTCGGGGCCGAGGATGGTCTCGAAGAGGCCGCCGTTGGCGTCCCAGCAGGAGGAGTAGAGGAGCGTGTCCTCGGTGCCGAGGAAGGCGCTGAGGGCCTCCTCGAGCTCGCGGTGAAGGGACTGGGTGCCGCAGATGAAGCGGACGGAGGCCATGCCGTAGCCCCATTTGTCGAGGGCCTTGGCGGCGGCGGCCTTGACGCGGGGATCGTCGGCCAGGCCGAGGTAGTTGTTGGCGCAGAGGTTGATGACGGTGCGACCGTCCTTGAGCGTGACGCGGGCGCCCTGGGCGCCGGCGATGAGGCGTTCCTGCTTGAAGAGGCCGGCGCCGCGGATGTCGGCGAGCCTGGCGTCGAGGAGGGGCTTGAGGTCGTCGAACATGGGGGCGTCAGGCCTTGGACCAGTCGAGGACGACCTTGCCGGACTGTCCGGAGAGCATGGCCTTGAAGCCCTGCTCGAAGTCCTCGTGGGGGAGGCGATGGGTGATGACGGGGGTGATGTCCATGCCCGACTGGACAAGGGCGATCATCTTGTACCAGGTCTCGTACATCTCGCGTCCGTAGATGCCCTTGAGGTGGAGGCACTTGAAGATGACCTTGTTCCAGTCGATGGCGGCGGTGCCGGGGATGATGCCGAGGAGGGCGACGCGACCGCCGCAGGCCGTGTTGTCGAGGATGGTGTCGAGGGCGCGGGCGTTGCCGGACATCTCCATGGCGACGTCGAATCCCTCGGTCATGCCAAGGTCCCGCTGGACCTGGGCGAGGTCCTGCCGGGAGACGTCGACCGCGGCCGTGGGGCCGAGCTTGCGGGCGAGCTCGAGGCGCCACGGGTTGACGTCGGTGATGACGACCTTGCGGGCGCCCGCGGCCTTGGCGATGGCGACGGCCATGATGCCGATGGGGCCGGCGCCGGTGATGAGGACGTCCTCGCCGACGAGGTCGAAGGAGAGCGCGGTGTGGACGGCGTTCCCGAGGGGATCGAAGACGGCGGCGACATCGTCGGGTACATCGTCGGGGATCGGGACGACGTTCTCCGCGGGGAGGCTGAGGAGCTCGGCGAACGCGCCGGGGCGGTGGATGCCGACGCCCTGGGTGTTGGGGCAGAGGTGGCGTCGCCCGGCGCGGCAGTTGCGGCAATGGCCGCAGACGATGTGGCCCTCGCCGGAGACGCGCTGGCCCACCTTGAGATGGCGCACGTCGGCGCCGACCTTCTCGATGACGCCGAGGTACTCGTGGCCGACGTTCATCCCGAGGGGGACGGTCCTGGCCGCCCAGTCGTCCCACTTCCAGATATGGACGTCGGTCCCGCAGATGGAGGCCCGCCGGATGCGGATGAGCACGTCGCGCGACCCGATGGAGGGCTCGGGGATGTCCATCAGCCAGAGGCCTTCCTTGGCCTCCTTCTTGACGAGGGCTTTCATGGCGGGTCGGGAAGAGGGTTAGGCGCCGGGGCGGATAAGTCCAGCGCGCTCCCAGCCGGCGCGGGCCTCGGGGTCGGAGGGGTCGGGCAGCGGGTTGCCGTGGCGGTGGCGCGTGACGGAAACAGCCTGCTCCAGGTAGTAGGGATGAAACTCGAGGCGCGGGCAGCGGGTGACGGGGCCCTCGAAGAGGGTCGACCCGGTCAGGCGGGCCGCCTCGCGGAGGGCGAGGCCGGCGTGGCCGACGACGCGCACGCGGGAGCCGTCCCTGAGAATCTCGGCGAACTCCAGCTCATCCTGCACCTCGCAGAAGCCGGCGACCTTGGCGGCCTCCTCGATGAGGTGGGGGTCGTGGGATCGGTCGACGCTGACGACCCACACATGGGGCATGGCGAGGACGACCTTGAGGGCGCGGCGGCACTCGGCCGGATCGGCGCCGGCGGCGAGCCGGAGGGCGCGGCGGTAGGGCTGGGTGCGGTCGCCGGGCTGGATCCGGCGCAGGACATTGGACTCGGCGGCGAGCGCGGAGGGGTCGGAGGGGCTGAGGAACGCGGGGAGGCTGAGGGCGAAGTGGGCCTTTTCCGCATCCTCGCCGTGCACCGCGGCGTGGGCGGCGCGGGCGGCGGCGGGATGGGGCGTGACGATGTCGGCGGCCGGGTCGTCGGACCAGCGGCAGAGGGCGGCGACGCAATCGGGCCCGCCGGCCTTGGCGCCGGGACCGTAGGCGGAGCGCTTCCAGCCGCCGAAGGGCTGGCGGCGCACGATGGCGCCGGTGATGGGCCGGTTGACGTAGGCATTGCCGACCTCGACGCGATCCAGCCAGCGCGCGACCTCCCGCGGGTCGAGGGAATGGATGCCGCCGGTGAGGCCGTGGGCGGTGCGGTTGGCGACGGCGATGGCCTCGTCGAGGTCGCGCGCGCGGACAACGCCGAGGACGGGGCCGAAGCACTCGGCGCCGAAGAACCAGGAGGAGGGCTCGACGCCGAGCCGGATGCCGGGGGACCAGAGGTTGCGGTTGGAGGAATCCTGGCGAGGCTCAAGGAGCCAGCTCTCGCCGGGATCCAGGCGGGTGAGCGCGCGGCGCAGGGTGTCGCCGGGCTCCCGGATGAGGGGCGGGACCGAGGTGGAGGGATCCCAGGCGGAACCCACGCGCAGGGAGGCGGCGGCGTCGCGGAGCTGGCGGAGGAAGGCGGGGTCGTCGCCGAGCTCGCCGACGAGGATGAGCAGGGAGCAGGCGGAGCATTTCTGGCCGGCGTGGCCGAAGGCGGAGCGGACGGCATCCTTGATCGCGAGGTCGCGATCGGCGGCCGGTGTGACGATGAGGGCGTTCTTGCCGCTGGTCTCGGCGAGAAGCCGCAGGTCGGGGCGCCAGGAGAGGAAGAGGTCGGCGGTGGAGGAGGCGCCGGTGAGCATGACGGCGGCGACGCGCGGGTCCTCGACGAGGCGGCGTCCCGCGGCGTTGTCGGGCGCCGGGACGAACTGGAGGAGGTCACCCGGGAAGCCGGCCTCCCAGAGGACCTCGCAGGCGAGCCGGCCGCAGAGCACGGCCTCGGGAGCGGGCTTGAGGAGGACGGCGTTGCCGGCGCGCAGCGCGGCGGCGGCGGCGCCGAAGGGGATGGCGAGGGGGAAGTTCCAGGGCGGGGCCACGGTGACGACGCCGAGGGGGGCGCGGCGGGCGCCGGCCCAGGCGGCGGCGTCATCGAAGGCGCGGGCGTAGTAGGCGGCGAAATCGACCGCCTCGGACAGCTCGGCGTCGGCCTCGGCGACGGTCTTGCCGCCCTCGAGCACCATGGCGGCGACGGCCTCGCCCCGGCGGCGCTCGAGGATGTCGGCGGCGCGGAGGAGGGCGGATCGAATCTCGCCGTCGGGCAGGCTGCCGACCGCCGCGGCGGCGCCGTCGAGCGCGCGGGCCACATCGGCGTCGCCGGCCACGGCGTGGCGATAGGCGACGACGCCGGGACGCGAGGGGTCGCGCCCCTCGCCGGAAAGACCCTTCTCATCGTCCCTTCCGCAAACGCGCAGGGGCGCGCGGAGGTCGCGGGCGAGGGCGAGGCGGAGATGACGGTCGATCCACTCCCGGTTTTCGGGCAGGGACCAGTCGGTGTCGGGGGTGTTGCGAAAGGCGCCCGGAGCAGGGGCCGGCTTCGCCGCGCGATCCTGGCGGCGGCGAGGGCCGGAGGCGGGAGCCGACCCGGCGAAGCTCGCGAGGAAGGCGGCCTTCTGGCGCTCCCAGGCAGGGGAGCCGGGCTCAAGGGAAAAGAGGTCGCGGAGAAAATTGCCCTCGGTGGTGTTCTCGTCGAGCCGGCGGATGAGGTAGGCGACGGCGGAGCCGAAGTCCTCGCGCGGCACGACCGGCGCGTAAAGCAACAGGCTCCCGGCCCGGGCGCGGATGGCCTCGGCCTGGTGGGGCGCCATGCCCTCGAGCATCTCGATTCCCAGCCGGTCGCCGAGGCCGCGCTCCTCGCGGAGGAGGAGGGCGAGGGCGACATCGAACAGGTTGTGGGATCCGACGCCGATATGGACGGCCTCGGGGCGCCCGTCCTCGGTCGCCCAGAGGAGCATGCGGCGGAAATTGGCGTCGGCCTCGGCCTTGGTCGGGTAAGGGGCCTGCTCCCAGCCGTGGATCTCGGCCTCGACGCGCTCCATGGCGAGGTTGGCTCCCTTGACGAGGCGGAGCCTGATGGGCGCCCCGCCGGCGGCGACCCGGGCCTGGGCCCAGGCGGTGAGGCGACGCTGGATGGGGTGGGCGTCGGGCAGGTAGGCCTGGAGGACGATTCCGGCGGGAAGGGCGCGGAACTCGGGTTCGTCGAGGGTGCGGAGGAAGGCCTCGGTGGTGAGCCCGAGGTCGCGGTATTCCTCCATGTCGAGGGTGACGAACTTGGGGGGCGAGTGGCGGAGGCAGGCGCGGTAGAGCTCGCGGAGGCGCAGCTGGATGTCGGCCAGCGAGCGCTCGAACCCGAGCGAGGAGACCTGCGAGCAGACGGAGGACACCTTGACCGAGACATGGTCGACGCGCGGGTCGGCGAGCAGGGCGAGGTTCGCGCGGAATCGGCGCTCGGCCTCGGCCTCGCCGAGGATGGCCTCGCCCAGGCGGTTCAGGTTGAGCCGAACCCCGGCCGCGCGCCGCCGGTCGATGTGGCGGGCGAGGGCGGCGGGCTCCGCCGGCAGGATGACGCCGCCGGTCTCCCGCCTGAGGCGGCGCGCGACCTGGGGCATGACCAGCCAGGGAAGCAGGGGGGCGGCGAGGGCGCCCGCGGCATAGAGGGCGCGGTCGAACGGGGCGAGGTAGCGGGGAACGCCGAGGTCGCGAGTGACGCCGCGCAGCTGGCGGGCGGCGCCCGCGAAGGTCCCGGGACGGAAGACCCGGTCGCAGAGGGCGAGGGTGGCGGCCTTGCCGCGCGGGTCGTCCATCATGCGCGCGACCTGGGCGAGCGCGCGGGCATCGGCGGGACGAAGGCGCCGGCGGGACTCTAACAGGAGGCGCTCCGCGAGCTGAACGGCCTTTTCAGCGAGCAACGGGGTGGCGGCCATGGGGTGACGCCGGCGGGCGGGACAGGTAGAAGCGGGCGCAGTTTCCCCCAAGGATCCCGTCGCGCTCCGCCTCGGGCAAGCCCCTGATATGGTCCGAGACGAGGTTAAAGGCCTGCTCGTAGCTTCCCGCGAGCAGGCAAACCGGCCAGTCGGAGCCGAACATCAGCCGCGAGGGGCCGAAGGTTTCGAGGGCGGCGTCGAGATAGGGGAGGAACTGGGACTTGCTCCAGCGGCGGTGGTCGGCCTCGGTCAGCAGGCCGGAGAGCTTGCAGTGGACGTTGGGACAGGCGGCAAGCCGCCGCAGGAGGGTCCGCCAGGGCTCGAGCGCGCCATCCCGGACAGCCGGCTTGGCGAGATGGTCGAGCACGAAGGGCTGGGCGGGGAACGCCTCCGCGAGGCGTATCGCCGATTCCAGTTGCCGCGGGAAGATGAGCAGGTCGTAGGTCAGGCCATGGCCGGCCAGGCGGCCGATGCCGCGCCGGAAGTCATGCCCGTCCATGAAAGCCGGGTCGGGCTCGTCCTGCACGACATGGCGCACCCCGACGAGGCGGGGATGGGCGGAGAGGCGCCGGAGGTCGTCCTCCAGGTTGGGCGAGCGAAGGTCGACCCAGCCGACAACCCCCTTGATGCGCGGGTCGCGGTCGGCGAGGGACAGGAGCCAGTCGGTCTCCCCGACCGACTGCCGGGCCTGCACCGCGATCGACCCGTCGAGGCCGAGCGGCGCCTGCAGGGAGGCAAGGTCGGCCGGAAGCCAGTCGCGGGCAAGGGCGGAGCCGGCCGGAATCCAGGGGTATTGTCCGGAGTCGTAGGACCAGAAATGCTGGTGGGCGTCGAGCCGCATGCGCTCAGGCGACCCTGACGATCGCCTTGCGGACTCCCGCCCCGGGCTCCAGCCAGGACGGGAAGGCCTCCGCGAGGTCCTCCATCCGGGCGTGGTGGGTGATCCAGGGCTTGGTGTCGATGACGCCTTGCTCGATCAGGCCGATGATGCGGGGAAAGTCCGCGGAAAGGGCGTTGCGGCTGGCCAGGATGGTCAGCTCGCGCCGGTGAAGGAGCGGCGCGTGGGGGAAGGAGAGCTCCTGCTGGGAGATGCCGACGTAGACGACGCGCCCGGCATGGGCGGCAAAGGCGAGGCAGCCGGACATCGACGCGCTGCTGCCCGTGGCGTCGATGACGACCTCCGGCAGGCGGCCGCCGGCGAGGGCGGCGATGGCGGCCGGCTCGGAGCCGTCGCCCTTGGCCAAGACGACCCCGTCGACCGCCATGGTCGAGGCGCAGAAGCCGAGCCTGTCCGGGTTGGTGTCCATCACGAGGCAGCGGGCGCCGGAAACCTTGGCGAACTCGATGACGGAGAGGCCGATGGGGCCGGCGCCGATGACGAGCGCCGTCTCGCCGGCGCGCAGGCCGGAGCGGTCGACCGCATGGCAACCGATGGCCAGCGTCTCGACCAAGGCGAGCTGGTCGTAGCTGAGCCGCGAGGAGGGGTGGAGCTTTCGCGCGGGCAGCGTGATCCTCTCGGCCAGGCCGCCGTCGCACATCACCCCGAGCGTGCGGTGATT
>JAURJZ010000039.1 GCA_030831965.1 Verrucomicrobiota bacterium | reverse complement strand
GGCGGCCGTTGCGTCATCATCGACTCCAAGGTGCCCGAGCTGGACGCAGCGCGGCTCGCCCCGGGCACCGCCAACCGAGCCGAGATTCTCCGGGATCATGCCGTGAAACTGCGGCAGACGATAAAGTCCCTGGCGGGCAAGGACTACCCGTCGACAATTGGCAGCGAACAGGGGCTCGTGGCGTTCGACAAGGTCATCCTCTTCCTGCCCGCGGAGTCGCTTCTCTCCACCGCATTGGAATCGGACAACGATCTGGTCATCGACGCGGGGAAGCAGGGCATCCTGCTGGCGACGCCGGCGACGCTCATCGGCTTCCTCGGCGCGATCAGCCTTACCTGGCAGCAGCACGCCCAGGTGGAGAAGGTCCGGGAAATCGCCGCCCTGTCCACCGACCTGTACAAGCGCGTCTGCGACTTCGCGGAGCACCTCGCCGACGCCCGCAAGCATGTCAACCAGGCGGTCGGAAGCCTCAACCAGTCGTTCGGCAGCTTCGAGAAGAACGTCCGGCCGCTGACAACCCAGCTGAGCAAGCTCGGAATCAACCCGACCAAGGAGCTGCCCGGCGAGGCGGAGCTGGGATCGGTCGGCGAGATGCGGGACCTCAAGCGAAAGGATTCCTGAAGGCCCCCCGAACCCCGCTGGTGGAGCCGATGAGGATCGAACTCACGACCTCGTCATTGCGAACGACGCGCTCTACCAGCTGAGCTACGGCCCCAACAGCGGACGGACAGGCAACCCGCGGCGGGGGGCGGGGTCAAGCCGGATTGCCCTTCCCGCTTGCGAGCGGCCAAATCGCCCCCAAAATGAGTCCACCAAAGCCATGAACATCGCCAAGGACCACATCGTCTCGTTCGAGTACACGCTGACCGACGACACCGGCGCCGTGCTCGACGCCTCGCGCGGCGCGCCCCTCTCCTACCTGCACGGGGCCCGCAACATCATCCCCGGACTGGAGAGCGCCCTCGAGGGGCTCGTCGTCGGCGCCGAGAAGAAGGTCACCGTGCCCCCGGCGCAGGGCTATGGCGAGTACGACGCGGCCCTCCTTGTGCGCGTGCCCGCCGACCGCATGGGCGGCCACGCCGTCCAGGTCGGCATGCGCTTCCACGCCGAGACCAACGCCGGCCTCCGCGTCCTGACCGTGAAGGAGGTCAAGGCCGACGAGGTCGTGCTCGACGGCAACCATGAGCTCGCCGGCAAGACGCTCCACTTCTCGGTCAGGATCGCCGACGTGCGCGCCGCGACCCCGACCGAGCTGGCCCATGGCCACCCTCACCAGGAAGGCGGCTGCTGCGGCGGCGGGGGCGGCGGGGGCGGCTGCTGCGGTGGCTCCTCGGGGGAGGCTCACGGCCATTCGCACGCCGAGGAGGAGGGCTGCTGCGGCGGCCAAGGCAAGGCGACCAGCGAGGACGGCTCCTGCGGCAAGGGGTCCTGCGGCTGCTCGCACTGAGGCCGCTCGACCCGCCCTTGCGAGGCCCGGCATTCGCCGGGCCTCTTGTTTGCCATGGGCAAGAGGGGCCAGCCGCCCGGTCACCGGGGCTGGCCGGGGCGGGCTTGGCGCGCGCCCGGAGGGCGGGGGCTCATCCGGCCCAGGACCACTCGACCTCGCTGGCGATGTCGGGATGGAGCGAATGATGGACCGGGCACGCGGCGGCGGCGCGCTCGAGGCGGACACGGGCTTCGGGCGGGATTCCCGCCGGCATACCGACGCGCAGCACAAGGCGCGCGATGCGGCGCGGCGGCTGGGCGCTCATGTGCTTCTCGACCGAAATCCTCATGCCCTTGAGCTCGAGGCCGAGCGTCCGCGCCTGGATGGCCATGATGGTCCCCATGCAGGTGGCGAGGGCGGTGGCGGCGAGGTCGGTGGGCGAGAAGGACTCGCCCTTACCCTGGTTGTCGACGGGCGCGTCGGTCAGCAGGACCGTGCCCGAGGGCGCGTGCGTGGCGCGGAGGCGGAGGTCGCCGAGATACTCGCAGTCGATGCGGACGGACATGGGGAAGCGGGGGATTTGGAGGGGGCGGAGGCCGCGGAGGAAAGGGAAAAGGCAGGATGGGGAGGAACGGTAGGATGGGAAGGATAGGAAGGGGGATGGGCGGGCGTCTCGGCGAGACCCCCCTGCCCGATGCAGGGGCAAAGAAAAGGCCCCGGAGGGGATCCGGGGCCGAGGGGAGGGTTGGGCGCGGGGATCACTCGCCGTCGTCGCCGATGGCGTCGACGGGGCAGCCGTTCTTGGCCTCCATGCACTGCTCGACCTCGTCGGGCGTGGTGGGCTGCTTGAAGACGTAGGAGTAGCCGGCGTCGTCCTGGCGGGTGAAGAAATTCTTCGCGGTCTCGCGGCAGAGGTCGCAGTCGATGCACTGGGAGTCGACGTAGAATCGTCCGGTGACGTTCTCGGGGCGCTTATCGTTCTTGTCGGCCATGGTTCGCTGGAAATTGGGGCGGCGGCGGCCGCTGTCAAGAGCCGGAGGGGACAAGAACGACCAGGCGGAACCCGAGCCCGCTGCGTCCGGCGAGCAACCGGGCTCCGAGGCCGTCGTTCACGGCGAAGCTGACCTCGATGACGCCGACCGGCTCGAGGTTGGGCCGCTGCGCCCCGCCGACAAGCCGGTCGGGCGGGGTGAGCCGGGAGGCGCGAACGGCGGTCACGGGCAGCTCAAGCTCCTGCTGGAGGGCGAGGCGCAGGCGGCGGCGTTGCTCGGGCGCGACGCCGTCCCAGCAATAGAGCGCCTCCATGGCGGCGAGGTCGCCGGCGGCGTGGGCGCGGCGCCAGTCCTCGGCGAGGGCGCGGAGCCCGGCTTCCCTCCAGCCGGCGCCGACCAGGAAGGCGAGCAGGCCGCCGGCGAGGGCGGCGAGCAGCCAGCGGCGGACGCGCGGGGGCGGGATGGGCATGGGAGATGGACGTTGACCCGAGCGGAGCCGCGGGGCTAGCACCAAGAGGTCATGGCGAACGATGGCAAGCCCGCTCCCGACCAAGGCCGCTACGCCGCCCGCGGCGTCTCGGCTTCCAAGGGCGAGGTGCACGCGGTGGTCGACGGCCTCGACCGGGGGCTTTACCCGGGCGCCTTCTGCAAGCTGGCCGAGGATGTCCTGACCGGGGATCCCGCGCTGTGCAACGTGACCCACTCCGACGGCTCCGGCACCAAGGCGCTCCTCGCCTACCTGTGGTGGCGCGAGACCGGCGACGCCTCCGTCTTCCGCGGGATTGCCCAGGACAGCGTGGTGATGAACGTCGACGACCTCCTGTGCGTCGGCGCCGTCGATCGCATCCTGCTCTCCTCCACCGTCAACCGGAACGCGCGCCGCATCCCCGGCGAGGTCCTGCGCGAGCTGATCGAGGGGACGGAGGCCTGCCTCGAGCGGCTGCGCGCGGCGGGTCTCGGCATCCGCTCGGGCGGCGGCGAGACGGCCGACGTGGGCGACCTGACCCCGACCCTCACGGTCGACTCCACGGCCACGGCGGTGCTCCGCCGCGACCGGGTGATCGACGCCGGTCGGATCCGGCCCGGCCTTGCCATCGTGGGCGTGGCGTCGGGAGGCACCTGC
>JAURJZ010000038.1 GCA_030831965.1 Verrucomicrobiota bacterium | reverse complement strand
GTAGACGAGGTTGCCGGAGCCCGAGACGTGCAGGGCGGCGTCGCGGCGGACGAGGCGGCGGACATCGTCGACCGACATCCGGAGCGAGGTGGCGACCTGGCCGATGCGGTCGTCGTCGGCGTCTCGCCCGCGCACCAGGCCCTGGCGCGTCTGCGCCTCCAGCGGGAGGGCGAGGAGGGTCAGGATGGCGAGGACAAGACCCCGCGTCGGCAGTCGATGACGCATGCGCCATGCTTGTGGGACCCGGGGCCGCTGGCAAGCCCCGACAGGGAGAGGGCGGCGTTCGGAAGCCCCTGCAATCCCGCGCTTTACACCGGCCGCGGCCTGTGAATAACCGAGGAAGGCATGAAGCAGCAAACGCTCGACCGTCAGGTCTCCCTCAAGGGCAAGTCCCTGCACACCGGCCAGGAGGTCACCCTAACCCTGCATCCCGGGGCGGCCGACACCGGCGTCGTCTTCCGGCGGGCCGACCTGCACGGCAAGCCGGAGGTCCGGCCCGTGTCCGACATGGTCACCGAGGTCGAGCGCAAGACGACGGTGGCCCACGAGCACATCAAGCTGCACACCATCGAGCACGTCCTCTCCGCCCTGGCCGGGATGGGTATCGACAACGCGGTGGTCGAGCTCGACGCGTCCGAGCCCCCGATTGTCGACGGCTCGGCCCGGCCCTTCACCACCCTCATCCGGCAATCCGGGGTGGTCACCCAGCCCAAGGACCGCGAGGTCTTCGCCCTTGCCGCGCCCATCACGATCAACGAGGGCGGACGCTCCATCGTCGCCCTGCCCCACGACGGCTTCCGGGTCACGTGCACGTCGGCCGACGACCGGGGCATCCACACCCAGCACCTGACCATCGACCTCGACCCCGAGACCTACGAGGCGCAGATCGCCCCGGCCCGCACCTTCACCGTCTACGAGGACATCGAGGCGCTGCTCAAGAAGGGCCTCATCCAGGGAGGCTCCCTCGACTCGGCCATCGTGCTCAAGGGCGACAAGATCATCTCGAAGGAACCCCTGCGCTTCCGCGAGGAGCTGGTCCGCCACAAGATTCTCGACATCGTGGGCGACCTCGCGCTCGCGGGCGTCGCCCTGAAGGCCCACATCATCGCCGTCCGCCCGGGCCACGCGCTCAACGCCCGGCTCGCCGCGGCGGTGCGCCGGCAGTGGCTCGACGCCAAGGCGGGCAAGGCCAGGCCGGCCAAGGCGGCCGAGCCCAAGGTCCAGGCCCCGGTCGGGGACGCCCTCAATATCCGGCAGATCCTCAACCACCTGCCCCACCGCTACCCCTTCGTGATGGTCGACCGGGTGCTCAAGCTCGAGCCCGAGAGCATCGTCGCGATCAAGAACGTGACCATCAACGAGCCCTTCTTCCAGGGCCACTTCCCCGGGATGCCGGTGATGCCCGGCGTCCTGCAGGTCGAGGCCATGGCCCAGGTGGCCGGCCTGATCATGCTGAACAAGCTGCAGGGCGAGGCCACGCCGAAGGTGGTGTTCTTCATGAGCGCCGACAAGGTGAAGTTCCGCAAGGCGGTCACCCCGGGCGACACCCTCGAGATCCGGGCCAAGCTGACCAAGGTGCGGGGCAAGATCGCCTGCGCCGAGTGCGAGTGCCTCGTGGCGGGCGAGCCGGTGTCGTCCGCCGACCTGATGTTCACCATCGCCGACAGCGGCGCGGAGGCCTGAGGCCGTGGGGTCGACGAGCGTCCACCCGACCGCGGTTGTCGAGCCCGGGGCCAGGCTGGGGGTCGGCGTCGCGATCGGCGCCTACGCCTACGTCGGCCCCGACGCGACCCTCGGCGACGGCTGCGTGCTGCACCACCACGCCTGCGTCGAGGGGTTCACCACCCTCGGGCCGGCCTGCGAGGTCTTCCCCTTCGCCGTCATCGGCGGCCGAACCCAGGACCTGAAGGCGCGGCCGGGGAAGCCCGGCCTGCGCGTCGGCGCGCGCAACGTCTTCCGCGAGTACGTCAGCATCCACCTCGGCACCCAGGAGGGGGAGTGGACCACCCTGGGGGACGACAACACGCTGCTCGCCTACGCCCACATCGCCCACGACTGCGAGGTGGGCAGCCACCTCGTGATGTCGAGCCACTCCGCCCTCGGCGGCCACGTCCATGTCGGCGACCACGTCAACATCGGCTGGAACGCCGGCGTCCACCAGTTCTGCCGCATCGGCGACCACGCGATGGTCGCGGCCTGCTCCAAGCTCGTGCAGGACGTGCCGCCCTTCGTCATCGCCGACGGCAACCCGGCGGAGAGCAAGATGGTCAACCGGGTGGGCCTCTCGCGCAACGGCTTCGCCGACGCCGAGATCGAGGACGCCAAGGCCCTGCACCGCCTCTTCTACCGCGACGGACTCAACGCCACCCAGGCGCTGGAGAAGGCCGCCGCCCTGCCCCTCGCCTCCGGCCGGGTCGGCAAGGCCTGGCTCGGGTTTGTGAGGGAGTCCAAGCGGGGGTTGGCCTGAGAAGAATTCAGAGGAAAGAATTCAAAGTAAAGGAAGGCGGAGGAGGCATAGCCTTGTTCCTGCTCGCAGATGCGACCTTTACTTTGATTTCTTTACTTTGATTTCTCACCCAGAGGCAGCAGGTCGAGGTCGAGCCGGGCGGGCACGCCGGAGATGCGGGCGAGCATGGCGCACTCATCGGGCGAGAGGCCGATACTCGCGTCGATGTCGCGCTTGGGGACGAACCACGTGCCGTCGCGCAGGAGGATGGCGGCGTCGCCGATGAGCGCCGCGCGTCCATCCGGCTTCTCGCGGCGACGGTAAAAGCGGACCTCGGCGATGTCCGCGAGCGGCATGAGCCGCTCCGGACCGCGGGCGTCGCGCCAACGCAGCGCCTGGTCGTCGAAGGCGAGATAGGCCCCGCACAGGTGAAGGACATAGGCACCCAGGGCGGCCAGCGGCAGTCCGCAGATCAGCAGCAGGCGGCGCAGGTTCACGCCATGGCGCGCCTCGAAGGCCAGGCGGTAGGCGCGGTCGGCCTCGGCGCCGCCGACCAAGCGGGACAGGGGCGTGGCCCCGAGGACCGCGCAAAGCCCCCACGCGAGGACGAAGGCTGCCAGCCAAGGGTTGTCCGAACGCATCACGAGGTCGTCGGGGCGCCGCTCGGGTACCAGGCCCGAAACCTGCCACAGCCCGCCGATCGCCAAGGTCGCCGGGGCCAGCGCGAGGTAGCTGAGCAGGGTCTGGCGGTGCTCATGGACCTTGCCGAGCCGGATGAGCTCCTCGTCGGTCACGCCCTCGGGCACCTCGTCGCGTCGCCGAGGCGCGAAGAGCCGGACGAACCAGATGAACAGCTTCTCCTTGAGTCCGGGTGCCTCGATCATGGTGCGTTCAGCGCTCCAGCGGGAGCAGGTCCAGGTCGAGCCGGGCGGGTGCGCCGGCGACGCGCGCTAGCTCGGCGCAGGCCTCGGGCGTCATGCCGAGGCTCATGAACCCGTCGGTGGACAGCAACCGGGTGCCGTCCTTGAAGATCACGCAGGCGGCGTTCCACCTGCGCGGGCCGCCGCGGGGCGTCTCCTTGCGAAGGTACCAGCGCACCTCCGCGATATCGGCGACCGGACGGTCGTGTTCGGAATAGAGATGCCGCCAGCGCAAGGTCTGCCGGTCGAAGGCGACGTAATCGTCGGAGAAGGCGACGAAGGCCGCGCCCATCGCGAGCGCCAGCGCGCCGAGCAGCGCGAGGGCATGGCGAACGTTGACCTTGTGCCTCGCCTCGAAGGCCAGCCGGTGGACGCGATCGCCTTCGGCATCATGCCCGAAGACGAATCGCAGCGGGGTGATGGGGAGGATGAGCGTGAGCCCCATCGCCATGAAGACGGCCCCCACCCAGGGTGTGGAGGTCGAGAAATGGATGTCATCGGGCCGCCGGACAGCCGCGAGGCTGGTCAACGCGTGCAACTCGACCAAACCCCACGCCAGCAGGGCCAAGAGCAGGCAGCTGATGAGAAGGTTCCAAGGGCGTCGGGCGGCCTCGTCCCCCTTGCGGATCAGCTCCTCGTCCGTGACGCCCTCGGGCATCGGCTCGGCCCGCTTGCCGAGGAACGGACGGAAGAACCACCAGAAGAGCCGCTCCATGGGGTCGTCGGCCATGGAAACGAAAGGGGCGCCGTCGCCGGCGCCCCTTCTGGCTCAGGCCACGCGCTCGACGAGGAGCGGCGGCACGTTCGGGCGCTTGGGCGCGAGGCGGTAGGCGTCGCGCAGGAAGGGCAGCGCGGCCTCGACCTTGGACTCGTCGTTGTAGTGGATCATGACGAGGGGCTCGCCCTGCTTGACCTGGGTGCCGACCTTGCGGATCTCGGTGACGCCGACCGAGGGGTCGAGCGAGCCGTCCTTGAGGGTGGCGAGGAGCCGGACGCCCTGGGCGATCTTGCCCGCGTCGATGGTGTGCACGTAGCCGCGCTTGGGGGCGGGCAGCTTGCGGATGAACTTGGCCTTGGGGAACTTGGCGGGGTCGTCGATCCAGTCGGTCTTGCCGCCCTGGGCGCGGACCATGGCCTTGAACTTCTCGAGGGCGGAGCCGTCCTTGAGGTGGCGCTCGACGGCCTGCTTGGCCGAGAGGGTGGATCCGGCGACGCCGGCGAGGCGGACGACCTCCATGCCGAGCTTCATCACGAGGTCCTGGAGATCCTCGGGGCCCTCGCCCTTGAGGAGCCGGACCGCCTCGAGGATCTCGAGGCCGGTGCCCACGGCGTCGCCGAGGGGCTGGTTCATGTCCGTCACGAGGGCGACGCACTTGCGGTTGAGGCTGCGGGCGACGCGGGTGATGATGCGCGCGAGCTGCTTGGCCTGCTCGATGTCGCGGATGAAGGAGCCGTTGCCCCACTTGACGTCGACCACGAGGCCCTCGCAGCCCTCGGCGAGCTTGCGCGAGAGGATGCTGCCCGTGATGAGGGGGAGCGAGGGGATGGTGCCGGTGCGCTGGCGGAGGACGTAGAGGAGCTCGTCGGCGGGGGCGATCTCGGCGGACTGCTCGGTGAGGGCGCAGCCCACGCGCTCGAGCTGCGAGCGGAAGGCGTCGAGCGAGAGCTTCGTCTTGAAGCCGGGGATGGAGGCGAGCTTGTCGGTGGTCGACAGGACGTAGGCCTCGTCCTTGCCGCTCATCCCGGGCATGATGACGCCGGCGGCGGCGCCGAGGGCGGCGAGGACGATGGAGGTCTTGTCGCCCACGCCCCCGGTCGAGACCTTGGAGATCTTGGGCTGGGTGAGGCGGTCGAGGTCGATGTACTCGCCGGAGAGGCGAAGCTCCTCGGCGAAGGAGGCGGTCTCCTGGGCCGACATCTGGCGGAAGTAGATGGCCATGGCCAGAGCGGCCTGCTGGGCCTCCGGCATCTGGCTGTCCATGATCGAGTCGACGATGTAGCGGATCTCGTCGGCGGTGAACTCCTGCCCGTCGCGCTTCTTCTCGATGAGCGAGGTGTAGGAGGGCTTTTCCTTCTTCTTCAGATCGAGCAGTTTTTCGGCCATAAGTGCTTGGAGATTCGTGGGATTGGGAAGAGACCGACCCCTCGGGGCGGTCAACGCATCAAGCAAAGGCAACCCCAAAAGTCGAGATTATAGTGAGACCACGCAGGAACCTCGTCCAAGGCTCCATCCTGCAAACCTCTGAATTTCAAGTGGTTAAGAAAACTAACCCCTCCACTCTCCGCTAAGGAGGGCGTCATCGGCGCCAAGGGAGACAGGCGACGGCGGCAGAGGGAGGGGATCAGCCAGCCAAGGTGGGCTTGCCGGGTCGGCCCTGCCGGCGGGGGCGGTGTAGACCCAGGCGCGACGAAGGAGTCCGGACCGAAGGACCTCCTGTCCGAGGGAGGGGCCGGGCTCGAGGAGGATGCCGACAATCCCCTCCTGGCTGGCGCGGGCGAGGACCCCCTCGAGGAAATCACCCGGCGCGATTTCCCAGACGGCCGGGCCGAGGGCGCGAATCCAGTCGGCGTGGCCCGAGGGGGCGCGCGCGGGGTCGAGGGCGACGATGGTGCGCGCGCGGTGGGCGTCGGCGAGCAGGGCGAGGTCGCCCCTGCCCTGCAGCCGCCCGGAGCGGTCGAGGACGAGGCGCAGGGGGCAGGTCGCGCCCTCGGGAAGGCGGGCGGTGAGCGCGGGGTTGTCGGCCAGGGCGGTGCCGGCGCCGACGGCGACGCAGGGGAAGAGGCGGCGCCAGCGCATGACGTCGGCCCGCGCCTCCTCGCCCGTGATCCAGCGCCGGCCCGGGAGCGGCACGGTGCGGCCGGTGGCGTCGCGCGCGACCTTCATCGCGAGGAGGGTCCGGCGCCGCGAGATCCAGTGGTTGAAGAGGAAGTTGAGCTCGCGGCAGGCGAGCTCGGAGGGGCCGTCGGCGAGGACGACCTCAACGCCGGCCTCGCGCAGCAGCCGGATGCCGCGCCCGGCGTGGAGGGGATTGGGGTCGAGGGTGCCGACGACGACCCGGCGGATGCCGGCGGCCAGGAGGGCGTCGACGCACGGCGGGGTGCGGCCGTGGGAGCTGCAGGGCTCGAGGGTGACGTGCAGGGTGGCGCCGGGGAGGGGGCGGCGGCCGAGGGCCCGGAGCGCGGCGACCTCGGCGTGGGGCTCGCCGGCGCGGGCGTGCCAGCCCTCGGCCACGACGGCGTCGCCCTCGGTGAGGACGGCGCCGACCATGGGGTTGGGATGGGTGTCGCCCCAGGCGCGGCGGGCGAGCCCGAGCGCGCGGGCGAGGTGACGGTCGGCGGGGCCGCCCGCCATGGGTCAGCGGTTGCGCCTGCGCGCCACCGGGGCCGCCTTGCCGGTGGTGCTGAGGATGGGCTCCGAGTAGTAGCGGAAGCCCTCGAGCTTGCGCCGGGGGATGGGCTTGCCGAGGAGGAGCTCGATCTGCTGGAGGTGGTGGAGCTCGTCGGGCGAGAAGAGGGTGAAGGCCTCGCCCTCGGCGGAGGCGCGGCCGGTGCGGCCGATGCGGTGGACGTAGTCCTCGGGGTGCTCGGGGACGTTGTAGTTGATGACGTGGGTGACGCCGGTGATGTCGAGGCCGCGGCTGGCGATGTCGGTCGCCACGAGGATGGAGAGCTTGCCGCCCTTGAAGTCCTTCAGCGCCTGGAGGCGCTCGGACTGGGAGCGGTCGGCGTGCATGGTGGCGACGGGGGTCCCGTGGCCCTCGATCCACTCGGCGATGCGGTCGGCGTCGCGCTTGGTCCGGGTGAAGACGATGACGGACTTGAAGTTGGAGGCCTTGAGGAGCTGGAGGAGGAGGTCGTACTTCTGGAAGACGTCGACCGGGTAGAGGGCGTGGTCGACGGTCTCGGCGGCGGTCTGGCCGGTGCGCACGTCGACCGTCACGGGGTCGCGGAGGGCCCAGTTGGCGATCTTGCCCACGCGCTCGTCGGCGGTGGCGGAGAAGAGGAGGGTCTGGCGCTCCTTGGGGCAGAGGCGGATGATGCGGGAGACGTCCTCGATGAAGCCCATGTCGAGCATGCGGTCGACCTCGTCGAGGATGAGGACCTGGATGGAGTCGAGGCGGAGGATCCTCTGCTCCTGGAGGTCGAGGAGGCGTCCCGGGGTGGCGATGACGACGTCGACCCCGGCCTTGAGGGCCTCGACCTGGACGCCGTAGCCCACGCCGCCGTAGAGGAGGGCGGTGCGGGTGCCGAGGTGCTTGCCGTACTTGCGGAAGTTCTCGTCGACCTGCACGGCGAGCTCGCGGGTGGGCACGAGGACCAGGCAGCGGGGGGCGCCGCCGGCGGCGCCGAGGCGCGAGAGCGTGGGAAGGGCGAAGGCGGCGGTCTTGCCGGTGCCGGTCTGGGCGGCGCCGATGAGGTCGCGGCCGGAGAGGACGACGGGGATGGCCTGGGCCTGGATGGGCGTGGGGTTGACGTAGCCGCAGTCGGCGAGGGCGCGTTGCACGGGCTCGGCGAGGCCCAGTTCGGAGAAGGTCGACATCAGATGAATGCCCCAAGGGAAGCCCCGCGGGGGCGGAAAGGGAAGGCTAAACGCCCGCAAAGGCGTTGACACTCCCCCGCCCTTCCCCTCCATTCCAACCTCCCAGGACGGTGGCTGTAGCTCAGTTGGTTAGAGCACTGGATTGTGATTCCGGGGGTCGCGGGTTCAAGTCCCGTCAGCCACCCCATCCTGGCGTCAGTGCGCCCCCTTCGAGCGGAAATACCCGTCGACGGCGGCCTCGATGGCGCGGGTGAGCGCCTCGTGCCTGGCGCCGACCTCGGCGTCGAGCGCCTCGTCGCCGACCTGGGCGCCCTTGCGGAAGAGGCGGCCCCCCGAGAACAGCTTCTGGGCGTACCAGGTCTGGCAGGAATAGCGGTAGCGGTAGCCGGCGGGGTAGGCCTCGATCTCGATGACGAAGCTGTCCGCGGGATACCTGCCGCCGTCGAGGTTGCGGAGCTGGCCGCGGACAAAGGCCTGGGCCTCGGCCGAGGTGCACTTGATGGTGCTGTCCATGATGCGGCCGGCTCCCTGGCCGTTGAAGCCGTTGTTGAAGCTGAACCTCATCCCGAAGAAGACGCCGGCGCGCACGCCGTTGAAGGCGGTGCCGGGCACGCCCGCGTAGAGGACGCCGAGCGTCGCCAGGGGGATGACGACGAGCAGGAGGGCGCGGAGGGCGGGGTTGGTCTTCTGGTTGTCGATGCGGACGGCCATGCGGCTGGGATGGCCGAGGGCGCGCCCGAGGGCAACCTCCAAGCGGTCAGCGCAGGGTGGCGAGGAAGGCCTCGACGTCGGCGACCTCCTGGGGCTTGAGCAGGAGGCCCATCGGCGGCATGGGGGAGACCCCGAGCGCCTCGTAGCCCTTGGCCAGGACCTTGCCCGGCTCGAGGAGGGACTCGCGGATCTGCGCGGCGGTCAGGCGGCCGCCGACCCCGTCGAGCGCCGGGCCGATGGCGCTGCCCTTGCCCCCGATCATGTGGCAGTTGAGGCAGGCGGCGGCGGGATGGGAGCGGACGAGGGTCTCGCCGCGGCGAGGGTCGCCGGCCGCGACGGGGGGGTCTTCCGCGGGGAGGATCTCGGAGAGCCGGACGTCGTCCCAGTGGGCCTCGCCCGAGCCGACGAAGAGGACGTTGACCGAGGACCGGGGGCGACGGCCGGAGTTGAAGGTCACCTCGACCTCCGTCCAGCCGGCGTCGCGCTGGACGGTGTCGGTCTCGGCCCGGCCGATGTGGTCGTTGAGCGAGACCTTCCCCCGGACGCCCCGCGCGCGAACCCAGCCGCTGAGCCGGTAGTCGGTGTCGGGGCGCAGGTCCGCGTCGAGGTGCAGGCTGGTGTCGGCGGGCGGGCCGCCGGGCTTGACCACGCAGCGTAGGGCGTGGCGCCCGCTGCGGGCGAGGGCGGGATCCTCGACCCGCTCCCAGCGGGCGGCCCGGGTGGACTCGTTGCCGTTGTAATCGCGGCGGCTCCATCCGGCGGGGAGGCGGTCGGGGCCGGCCTCCTCGAAGCCGGCGTTGGCGAGCAGGTTGGGTCCGAGCCGCTGCGCCAGGACGCCCTGTCGGCGGGCGAGGAGACGGGCGGCGTCCTTGAGCCAGGGGTCGGGCTGCGCCAGCGACTCGGCCAGGGCGGAGCGGGCGATCGCCTCGAGCTCGGGGGCCGGCTCAAGCTCGGCCAACTTGACCAGGCAGGCCAGGCGAACGGCGGGCGCGGTGTCGGCCAGGACGCCCGAGGCGCCGAGTAGATTGAGCGCGCCCGGCCCCGCGGCGACCGCGCGGACGGCGTTGCGCCTGAGGTCGGGGTTGGCGGGCTGGGCGAGGGCAATCCGATGGGTCTCGGCGTCGAGCTGGCCGAGGCCGTGGAGGGCCCAGAGGGCGTGGATTTCGCGGTTGTCGCCGCGGGGATCCGCCGGGCGGGGCTTGCGGACGAGCTCGCGGAGCGCCGGCGCCGCGGCGACGACGCCGCGCTCGACCAGCATGCGCTGGGCGCGGAGCCTGCCGGTGAGGGTCGGGCCGCCGAGCCCGGCCACGAGCGAGGCCGGGTCGTCCTTCTGGGCGACATGCGCGGGCAGGTCGGGCCGGCTGGCCGGCACGATGCGGTAGATGCGGCCGCGCGCGTGGTCGCGCAGCGGGTTCTCATGGGCCCCGCCGACGCCGGTGGTGCCCTTGAAGCCGCCGCGGTCCGGGGTGGGGGTGGGGTTGTGCTGGATGATGAAGTTCTGGAAGTCGGCCACCCAGACGGCGCCGTCGGGACCGACGTCGGCGAAGACGGGCGAGAGCCACTCGTCCGTGCTGGCCAGCAGGTTGAAGCCGT
Source organism: Verrucomicrobiota bacterium (assembly GCA_030831965.1). Lineage (GTDB taxonomy): Bacteria > Verrucomicrobiota > Verrucomicrobiia > Opitutales > UBA953 > UBA8828. The sequence continues at coordinate 2,135 of JAURJZ010000038.1, read as the reverse complement.
CGAGCCCGGCGTAGCCCGCGCCCTCGGCCCGCGCGTCGACGAGGGCGACGATCTTCATCGTCGGCTCGCAGACCATGGCCATGCCCTGGTAGCGGGCCGGCAGGACGGCGGAGTGGAGGAAGTTGGAGCCGGCGGCCGAGGTGTAGCCGCCCATGACGTCAACCTGCCGGTAGTTGGGGGTGACGGCGTGGGCCTTGTCGACGCGGTTGACCTTGCGGGCGGTGGCCGCGCGCATGCCTGGGGGAAGGGCGCAGTGGGGAATGCCCCCGAAGAAGAGCGGGGCGCCGTTGGCGGTGCCGCCGAAGGCGTCGCCGACGGCGTTGGCGGACTGGCCCCAGGTGTTGTTGGTGAACTGGTGGAGGAACTCCATGGCCGAGCCGTCGGGGCGGAGGCGGTAGGTGCCCTGGGAGAAGGCGAGCTCGCGGTCGCCAACCTTGCCCTTGAAGCCGCTGTAGCCGACGGCGCCGCGCACCCAGTTGTCGAAGCCCCACGAGAGGCTGCTGGCCTGGGCGTGGGTGTCGCCGATGCCCCAGCCGCCCATGACGACCTCGCGGATATCGGCGCGGTCGTCGCCGTCGCTGTCCCTGAGGAAGAGCAGGCTCGGGGGCTGGGAGACGAGGATGCCGCCGCGGGCGAAGACGAGGCTGGTGGGGATGTTGAGGCGGTCGGCGAAGAGGGTGAACTTGTCGGCCCGGCCGTCGCCGTCGGTGTCCTCGCAGATGCGGATGGAGTCGTTGCCCAGGCCGTCCTTGGCCACGCCGTGGGGGTAGTCGCGGGTCTCCGCGACCCAGAGGCGACCGCGCTCGTCCCAGGCGAACGCGATGGGCTTGAGGATGTCGGGCTCCGCCGCGAAAAGGGTCAGGCGCAGGTCGGCGGGGACGTGGGTGCGCTCCATGCTGCCCTTGGGCGCGAGGGGTTTCTGGAAGGTGATGGGCTGGGGGCGGCGCTCGTAATTGGCGACCCACGGGCTGGGCTCGCGCTGCTCGGGCTCGCGCGCGGCGAGGAACTCCCGCCAGGCCTTGACCCGGGGCTGGGGCAGGCGGCCGAGGAGGTCGGCGAGGAAGGCGGCCGGGTCCGCGCCCTCGGGCACCTGGAGGACGGGCAGGGACGCCGGGAGCCGGGCGAGGATCGCGGGGGCGTCGCCCGCGGGCGCGGACGGGCCGACGGCGACGGCGTCGTAGGCGGGCAAGGGCGCGCCGGACGTCGGACCCGGCTGGTAATCGAACCAGACGGCGTCGCGCCCCAGGCCCTCCATCAGGCCGTGGAGGGGGCCGACCTTCGACTGCTCCGCGCCGGCGGGGTCGAGGTAGAGCACGCGCAGGGGTCCGGCCGCGGCGACGGACGCGAGGAGGGCGAGGCAGGTCGCGAGAAGGGCGGCGGGGCGCATGGGTCGTGCGGGAAGGACAGCCGGGCGGGGCGCGGGTTGCCAACAAGAAAAACAAAGCGGCGCCCCGGGTGGGGGCGCCGCGCGCGGGAGGCCCGGGTCGGGCTCAGAAGCCGCCCTCGTGACCGTGGTCGTGGCCGCCGGCCGCGGGCTTCTTGTCCTCGGGCAGGTCGGTGATCAGGCACTCGGTGGTGAGCAGGAGCGACGCCACGGAAGCGGCGTTCTGGACGGCGGTGCGGGTCACCTTGGTGGGGTCGACCACGCCGGCGGCGACGAGGTCCTCGTACTCGCCGGTGGAGACGTTGTAGCCGTTGTTGCCCTTGGCCTTGAGGACCTCCTGGACGATGAGGGAGCCCTCGGTGCCGGCGTTGGCGCAGAGGGTGCGGAGGGGCTCCTCGATCGCCTTGCGGACGATCTGGGCGCCGACCTTCTCGTCGCCCTCGAGCTTGCCGATGACGGCGTCGATGGCCTTGGTGGTGCGCAGCAGGGCCACGCCGCCCCCGGGGACGATGCCTTCCTCGACCGCCGCGCGGGTGGCGTGGAGGGCGTCGTCGACGCGGTCCTTCTTCTCCTTGAGCTCGGCCTCGGAGGCCGCGCCGACGTGGATGACGGCGACGCCGCCGGCCAGCTTGGCGAGGCGCTCCTGGAGCTTCTCGCGGTCGTAGTCGGAGGTGGTCTCGTCGATCTGGCGGCGGATGAGCTTCACGCGGCCCTGGATGTCGGCCGACTTGCCCGCGCCCTGGATGATGGT
>JAURJZ010000037.1 GCA_030831965.1 Verrucomicrobiota bacterium | reverse complement strand
GCGAGCCCGTGGCGGAGGGCGGCGGAGGTCTTGCCGAATCCGGTGGGGGCGACGAGGAGCCGCAGGGCAAGCCCGGCGGTGGCGTCGAGCTCGGCCCCCGCCTCCAGCCACTCCGGGCGGGGCTCGGCGAACGGCAGCCGGTCGGGCAGGGCGAGCAGGCGGGCGTGGCCGGCGCGTCGGTTCTCCGCATGGGCGGCGATGAGCTCGGCCTGGGCTTGCAGCGCCCGCTCGTCCTCGTCGCCCAGGGCGATTTCCTGCCGGTTTCCCTGAGTGGGGTCGACCAGGACAAGCCGTCCCCGCACGGAGCGGGTGCCGGGCAGGAGGCGGGCGGCGTGGCAGTAGGCGCCCAGCTGGAGGAAGTGATGGGGGTGGGATTCGCGCAGGAGACGCTCCGCCCGAGGAAGCCCGCCGAGCACGGTCTTGACCTCGACGATCTCGATGTCGCCGCCGGAATCGCGCCACTGGTCGGCCCTGCCGCTGATCCGCAGGATCCAGCCCTTGGCCTTGAGCTCGGCCTCCACCGCGACCTCGAATCGCCAGCCTTGGGCGAGGGCGTCCGCCTCCTGCCGCAGGGTCTCGTGCCATTGGCGTCCGGCCTCCGCCCGCCAGGCGGGGGCGGCGCGTCCCGCGGCGGGACCCGGGCGGAATCCGGCGAAATCCTGGGCGCTGAGGACGATGCGCCAGTTGTCGGCGTCGATGCGCATCAGGGCAGGACGTAGTGGACCTCGCCGGCCGCCCATCGCTCGAGGTCGAGGCTGAGGGCGGCGACCGCGGCGGCGTCGACCGTCTGCGCGTCGAGCGGCGCGGCGAGGACCGCGGCGGCCGCCGCCGCCCTCGCGCCGAGGCGGCCGAGCCAGTCGGCCTCGACCGGCCAGCCGCCATCCTTGAGCAGGAGCCAGAGGGCCTTGAGGTAGGCCGCGTCGGGGCGGGGCCGGGCCGCCATGGCGTCGAGCGTCTCCTGCACGATGCGGAAGGCGACCGCGGCGGATTCGGGCGGGGGCGGGTTGCGGCGGACGAGGTTGCCGAGCCGGCTGGCCCGTTCCAGGGCCTGCGGGCTGCGGCCGATGCCCGTTTGACGGCGCAGGACGCGGTAGTCGCGCACGAAGCGGTTGGACCCCCCGCGCGGGCGCTCCAGCGCCACCTCCGCCTCGTCGAACAGGTCGGGGCGCCCGTCCCCCCTGCGGTTCGCCCGGATCAGGCAGGGGTGCACGCCCTCCTCGGGCTCAAGGAGGCTGAGGAGCAGGTGCGACTCGCCGGAGGGCTCGCGCCCAAGGACGAGGCAGCGGAACGGGCCCGAGGGCATCTCAGGCCTTGTCGTCCGACCTCGGCATGATCGCGCCGAACGAGACGAGCAGGCCGATGGCCTGGGAAACGCCCAGCTTCGTCTCGCGAATCTGCGAGGGCTCGACCTGGAGGATGAACCCGGCGGTCGGCGCGGGCGCGTTCGGGACGAAGACATTGACCACCTGCCGGCCGATGGCCTCGCTGAAGGCCTCCGGCTGCTCGTTGGTCACGAAGCCGATGGCCCAGCATCCGGGGCGGGGAAACTCGACGAGCACGACCCGGCGGAAGGTCTGCCTGTTCTGGCCGGTGAGCGCGTCGACCATCTGCTTGATCGAGCCGTAGAGGCCGCTCAGTCCCGGCACCCGGCCGAGGAGGGAGGCGAAGGCGTTGTGCAGGATGCGTCCGAACAGGCGCTTGGAGAGGAAGCCGACGATGGTGAGGAAGATGGCCGAGAGGATCGCCGAGACCAGGATCACGCCCTGGCGCCACAGGCCGCCCTCGAGGGAGGGTTCCGGCTGGCCGAGGCTGCCGTGCAGGATCCGCACGCCCGCCTCGACCAGGGGCTGGGCGTAGATGCCCATCAGGTCGAGCAGGATGGAGAGGATCCAGAGCGTCAGCCCGAGGGGGAGCAGGAGGAGAAGGCCGGTCAGGAAATTCCCCCCGAGCCTCGAGAGGAAGGTGCCCGATTCCTTGCTGGATTCCATGGTTCCAGCCAAGCGGCGCCGCGCCGGGAGGCAAGCGGCAAGCCTCCCGGTTTGCCAAGGGTGGCAAATCCCGCAGGGTGTCGGGATGAGGTGCCCGTTGCTTCTCGCCCTGATCCTTCCCGCCATGGCCCCCGCCGTCGAGCTCGCCTACCCGAAGACCGACCCCGCGGTCTGCGAGGTCAAGGACCTGCCCGCCTCCCGCCTGATGGTCGCGCGTTCCGATTCGGGCTATTTTTCCGCCAACAACCGGATGTTCGGGAAGCTTTTCCGGTATATCCAGTCGAACCGCATCCCGATGACGGCGCCGGTCGAGGCGCGGATCGAGCCGGGTGTGATGATCTTCCATTGCGATGCCGCCTCGGCGGCTCGGGTCGACCTTAGGCCGACTCCCGAGGTCGCCTTGGAGAGCGTCCCCGCGCGCGCCGTGGCGGCCATCGGCATCCGCGGCAGCTACACGGAGAAGTCGTACCGGGAGAACCTGGCGCGCCTCCGCGCCTGGCTTGCGACGCAGCCGGGAGTCTCCGAGGTTGGCGAGCCCTACGCGGTCTACTGGGACAGCCCCTTCGTGCCGGGTTTCCTCAAGCGCAGCGAGGTGCACATTCCCGTCCGGCGGGCCGCACGCTGAGGCCCGCTCATTCCCAGGTGAGCAGCCACTCGGTCTTGGCCTTCTCATCCGGCAACACGAGCGACTCCCCCTCGCGCGCGAGCCGCACGGCCTCGCGCGGGGTGAGCCGCCGGGTCTTGTCGGCCGCGTTGGCCAGGTCGCACAGGCGCTGGAGCTCGCGCGTGGTCTCGGCCTGGTTGCGTTGGTCGAGCCGGGACAGGACGAAGGCCTTGCGTTGCCAGCCGGGGCGCGACGGCTTGAGCAGTTCCTCCCTCGCCCTGGCCAGCTGCGCCTTGAGCAGCTCGGAGGGCTTGGGCAGGCGGGTGGCCGCGTCGGCGGGAAGGCCGACCAGCAGGGCGGGCTCGCCGGCGACGACGGCGAAGGTGCCCGCCACGACCTTGGGCTTGGCGATGGCGCCGAAGCCTCCCCGGCCCTTGCCGGCCTCCATCTTGGAGTAGGTCTCGGCGAAGGATTGGAATTGCCCGACGGGGACGAGCGCGATGATGGCGCCGCCGGTCTCGCCCTTGTCGTTGCCCCCTTCCAGGCGGAGGGCGGCCGCGGGCGCGTCGCCGGCCACCAGCCCCGGCTCCTCGAGCCGGAGAGCCGCGGTGCGCACCGTCTTGCCCTGGTGCGCGGCGGGAGCGGCGACCCAGGTCTCGGGCGCCATGGGGTCGCCCTTGCGGGCGGGCTTGGCCGCGAGGGTGGCGGCGGCGAGGACGATCAGGGCGGGGAGGTGCATGTCAGATCCAGGGGCGTTGGCGAACGGAAAGGCCCCGGGCCACCTCGCGGGCCAGCGAGGGTCCGCGGAAGATGAGCCCGGAGTAGAGCTGGACGAGCCGCGCGCCCTCGTCGAGGAAGCGTCCGGCGTCCGCGGCGGACAGGATGCCGCCGCAGCCGATGACGGGAATCCGGCCCTGGGAGGCCCGGCAGAGGTAGCGCACGACGCCGAGGGACCGCCCAAGCAGGGGCGCGCCGCTGAGGCCTCCCTGGATCTCGCAGCCCTCGGTTCCCGGGGGACGGGCGAGGGTGGTGTTGGTCGCGATGATGCCGGCCAGGCCGGTCTCGGCCACGACCGCCAGGATGTCGTCGAGCTGCCGCGGGTTGAGGTCGGGGGCGATCTTGAGGAAGACCGGCCGCGTCCCGCCCTCGAGATCCCGGCTCGCCGCCATGAGGTGGCGCAGCAGCGAGGTGAGCGGGGCGCGGTCCTGGAGGGTGCGGAGTCCCGGCGTGTTGGGGCTGCTGATGTTGACCGTGAGGTAGTCGGCGTGGGGCGCCAGCAGGCGCAGCGAGGCGAGGTAGTCCTGGGCGACCGCCTCGGCGTCGGCGGGGTCGACGACCTTCGATTTGCCGAGGTTGATTCCCAGGGGGATGGCCCGGTCGCCCCTCGGGGGGGCCTTCGCGAGGCGCCCGGCCACGGCCTCCGCGCCGGCGTTGGGGAAGCCGAGCCGGTTGACGACCCCGCGGATCGCGGGATAGCGGAACATCCGGGGCGCGGGATTTCCCGGCTGCCCCAGCCGCGTCACGGTCCCCACCTCGACGTGCCCGAAGCCAAGCGCGGCGGCGGCCCTCCAGGCCACCGCCTCCTTGTCGAACCCGGCGGCCAGCCCCACCGCGTTGGGGAAGCGGAGACCGGCGAGCTCGATCGGGCGCGCGCCGGCGGGCAGGGTTGACCGCTCGAGCAGGGCGCGCAGGGGCGAGCAGGCGCCGAGCGTCGCCATGCCGCGGAGCCCGAGGGCGTGGGCGCGTTCCGGGTCCATGCGGAAGAGCAGGGGGCGGATGGCGCGGTCGTAGAGGAGGCCCATGAGGTCATCCTAGTGGCGGGCGGGCCGCGGGGTGAAGGCGGAACCGCCCGGAGCAAAACCCTTGCCAGCCCCCGTCGGCTCGACATTTCGGTTCCCCCATGCTCCCCACCTCGTCCAAGCTCCTCTGGTGCACGGTCAAGTTCGACGCCAAGACCGCCAAGTGGTGGGTGCGCGAGACCTCCGATCCCCGCCACTACGACCCGGACGGCCTGGGCATCCTCGACCCCCGCCAGCTTCCCTGGATCCTGGACCAGCTCGACCCGCTCCGGGAATACGGCCTGTCCAACGAGATCATCGAGGCGGCGTTCGTGCCCTTCCAGATCCAGTCGGTGGACAAGGACGACACGGTGCGCCTCGCCCGCGTCGCCGAGCACATCCTCGAGTCCGAGGAGCAGCTCTTCGGCCTGCCCAACGTCAAGGACGGCGACAAGGGCGCCTACGCCGACTTCCTCGAGCACATCATGCGGCTGCGGGTGAAATTCCTCAACGACAACATCAAGCTCGAGCAGAAGCTGACCTTCGAGGACATCGACGAGCATGTCGGCGACCTGCGCAACCAGGCCCTGATCGAGGGGCGCGACATCCACACGCTGGACGAGATCAACGTCATCCTCGACTACGTTCCGGAGGGGCATGAGCTGCCCGTCGACGACGAGGATGAGGACAAGCCCGCCCGCCGCGCCGCCGAGGACGACATCGAGGACCTGCCCGAGGGCGACGAGCGGCTGGCCGAGGACGAGACCATGCGCTGGGGCGACGAGGACGAGCGCGATCCCGAGCCCGGCGGCGAGGAGGGCGAGGGGTCCTCCGGCGGACGCAGCCGCAAGCGGCGCTGAGCCCGGTCAGCGGCCCGGGGCGGGCTTGGCGGGCGCCCGCCCATGCAGGCGGATCGGCTCGAAGAGCCAGAGCCGTCGGCTGGCCCGGTCGACGGCGACGGGGTGGGCGAGGAGGAAGTCGTCCCCGAGGATGTTGTGCTCGTTGTCCCGGTGAAGGGTCACGCCGCGCAGCGGCAGCCCGCCCAGGCTCATCGACGCCGGCAGGCAGACCTCCTGGCGGCGCATCGAGACCCCGCGGACCGTGGCGACTGGCGCGTAGCCCTTGTAGGCCACCTTGCCCCGGTATTTCATCGAGGTGACGTAGGACTGGGAGGCGCCGGAATCGAGGAGCATGGGAACCTTGCGGCCCTCGACCTCGATGTTGAGGTTGACGTGCCCGCCGCGGCTGAAGCATGGCACCTCGCGCGCGCCCGAGGTGTCGGGAATCTTGCCCAGGATCATCACCCGGTTGGCGAGGTCCATGTAGAAGGGCTGACCGAAGAGGATCTCGGCCCCGACCAGGCCGTCGAGGCCGATGCCCTCCAGGGGGAGGACCGCCAGGTGGAAGTCGCGCCAGACCGCCCCGCCCATCGCGAGCTCGCGGATGAAGACGAAGTCGGTCTCGCTCCGGCCGGTGTTGCCCATCGTCGGGATGGTGAGGCTCGGCTCGAGCCCGAGCCTCTCGCACGCCCGGGTGGTCAGCACGCCCGAGCCCTGGCAGCCGGTGTCGACCCCGAGGGTGAGCTCCGCGCCGTTGACCGTGACCTTGACCGTGGGGATCGAGCGCATCGCGAGCCGCACCGAGGCGAAGCCCGTCTCGGGCAGCTCCGGCTTGGCGACCTTCGGGCGCTGCTGCGCGGTCGCGGCCGCGGGCAGCAGGGCGACCAGGAGCAGCGTGAGGAGGCGTCGCATGCGTTGCGGATCAGGGGGCGGGCAGCCGCCACCTTGGGACAAAACGCCGTCGACGCAAGGCGGCGAGCCCGGCCAGGGCGAGCGCCGGCGGCACGAGCCAGTCGCCGCGCAGCGTCCAGAAGCTCGGCAGGGGCCTGGCCGGGAGGAGGACCTCGCCGAGGTCGGCGGCGCCGCGGAAATAGATCGTGCCCCCCCTCAGCGCCGGCGCGGCGCGCCCCGACGCCGTCACCACGCCGCTCCAGCCGGCGTTGCCGCAGCGGAGCACCGGCAGGCGGGTCGACGCCGCGAGGAGGCCGCTGTGGGCGGCGTGCTGCCAGGCCCCGAGCTCGCGGCCGTACCAGGCGTCGTTCGTCAGGACCACCAGGGCCTGGGCGCCCCGCAGCGCGTGGTCGCGGGCCAGCCCGGGAAAGATGTCCTCGTAGCACACCAGCGCGCCAAGCGCGACCGTGCCCCCGTCGCGGAGCGGGGCGAGCAAGGGGGTCGGCCCCTCGCCGCGCACGCAATCCTCGGGAATCGGCACGACCTTGCGCAGGGGCAGCCAATCGGCCCCGGGCACATATTCCCCGAACGGCACCAGCCGCCGCTTGGCATAGGCCGGCCCGGTCGGCCCCTCGGGTCCGATGGCGGCGATGCCGTTGGCGTAGCCGGGCTCGCGCCGCTCGATCGCCCCGACGACGAGGGTGGCGCCGCTCGCCGCCGCCAGCGCGCGGAGGCGCGAGGCGTAGGCGGGGGAGTCGAGGGGGAAGGGCGTCGCCGCCTCCGGCCAGAGGATGAGGTCGGGCTTGGATCCGGCCGCCTCGAGCGTCATCTCGCCGAGCGAGCGGACCAGCTCGTTGGCGCCGGCGGCGTCCCACTTGCGGTTGGGGTCGACGTCGGGCTGCGCCGCCGCGACCCGCACCGCCACCGTCTCCGGCCGGCCCGTCGCCGCGTCGATGTGCAGCCAGAAGGCCGCGGCCACGGGAAGCAGGCCGAGGTAGAGCTCGGGCGTGAACCCCCGGAGAGGCCCGCCCGCCGGCGCCGTCCGCTCCGCGAGCTGCCGGAGCGCCCACCGCGCCAGCCCCAGGTTGGCGAGCACGAGCGCCGCGGAGGGTCCGAGCGGCCCGGTCGCTTGGCAAAGCGCCAGCATCACGGGGTTCTCGAACTGGCTCGCCGCGAGCGGCAGCCAGCCGAAACCCGTGAAGGCCCAGCCCCGGAGCGCCTCCAGCCCGACCCAGAGGCCGGCCAGGCCGGCGCAACCCGCGATGCGGTCGGCCGCCCCGCGCTCGCCGAGCGTCCCGAAAACCCAGCGCAGGGCTAGCAGCCAGGCCCAAAGGTAGGCGGCGCAGTAGAGCGAGAGGAGGATCCAGCCGGCCCAGCCGAGCGGGGGGTGGACGTGCCGAAGCCAGGCCAGCAGGCCGAGCCAGGTCGCCCCCGAGGCGACCGCCGTGACGCGCATCCACCTGCCCCACGCGGGTTGGGACGCCGACCAGAGCGCCAGGGGGATCGCCCAGACGAAGCCCGCCCACCCGCCTGCTCCCGGAAGGAAGGCGAGGAAGAGCAGGAGGGCGGAGGCCGTTCCGGCTACCCAGGGCAGATGGCGTCCGGGTCCGGCGGCCATGGGCTCACTCGGAGAGGATGGCGTCGAGCTCCCAGCCCTCCTCGCGGACGAGGACCTCCGCCTTCTTCCACTTCAGCTCCTGGGTGCGGTCGCCCTTGCGGATGCGCACGAGGGCGTTGCGCCCGACCTTCGGGAGCTCGCGCCGGGCGGGCGAGGGTTTCGCGGCGGCCGGCTGGGCCGTCGCGGCGGCCGCCGCGGGTCCCGTGGCCACGGCCTCGCCGCGGGCGCGGCGCATGGTCTCCTCGAAGGCCTCCATCGAGGTGGCCATGCGGAAGAGCCCCGAGCAGGCGTCGGCCCGGAGGCGTCCCAGCATCGTGCCGAAGGCGCCGAAGGCCTCGGACTTGTACTCGTTGAGCGGGTCCTTCTGGGCGTAGCCGCGGAGGCCGACCGAGCGGCGGAGGTCCTCCATCTCGGTCAGGTGGTCCTGCCAGTTGCGGTCCACCGCGCGCAGGACGACCTGCCGCTCGAGCGCGCGGAGTCCGGCGGGGTCCTCGTACTGCTCGCGCTCGGCGTGGAGACGGGCGACGCGGGCGGCGACCTCGTCCGACGCCCGGCCGGCGCCCAGGGCGAGGAGCTCGTCGGCGGTGAGGCGGATGGGGAAGGCGGCGGTGACCCAGCTGACGAAGGCCTCGGCGGGCTCGCGCATGCCGGGGCCGCGGGGGTCGGGGAAGACGGCGGCGACGCGCTCCTGGATCTCCTCCGCGACGAGGCCCATCAGGCCGGGCCGGGGGTCGGCGTCGCGGATGGCACCGTTGCGGATGGCGTAGACCACCTCGCGCTGGCGATTGAGGACGTCGTCGTACTGGAGAAGCCGCTTGCGGATGGAGTAGTTCTGGCCCTCGACCCGCTTCTGGGCGGTGGTGATCGACCAGTTGAGGAGGGGGTGCTCGAGCGGCTCGCCCTCCTTGAAGGACTTCTCGAGCAGGTTGGAGATGGTCCCCGCGTTGGCGAAGAGGCGCATCAGGTCGTCCTCGAGCGAGACCAGGAAGCGCGAGCGGCCGGGGTCGCCCTGGCGGGAGCAGCGGCCGCGGAGCTGGCGGTCGACGCGGCGCGACTCGTGGCGCTCGGTGCCGAGGACGAAGAGGCCGCCGAGGTCCCGCACGCCCTCGCCCAGCTTGATGTCGGTCCCGCGGCCGGCCATGTTCGTCGCGATGGTGACGGCGCCGCGCTGGCCGGCGAGGGTCACGATCTCGGCCTCGAGCGCGTGCTGCTTGGCGTTGAGCACCTTGTGGGGGATCCGGGCGATGCCGAGCATCCGGCTGAGGGTCTCGGACGACTCCACCGAGGCGGTGCCGACGAGCACGGGCTGGCCCTTGGCGTGGGCCTCCTGGATCAGCTTGATGGCGTGGGCGAACTTCTCGCGGCGGGTCTTGAAGACGATGTCGTTCTCGTCGACGCGGATGCAGGGCCGGTGGGTGGGGATGGCGACCACGCCCAGGCCGTAGATGTCGTGGAACTCGGAGGCCTCGGTCTCCGCCGTGCCGGTCATCCCGGAGAGCCTCTCGTAGAGCCGGAAGTAGTTCTGGATGGTGATGGTGGCGTAGGTCTTGGTCTCGCGCTCGAGGGGCACGTTCTCCTTGCACTCGACCGCCTGGTGGAGGCCGTCGCTCCAGCGGCGCCCGGGCAGGATGCGGCCGGTGTGCTCGTCGACGATGTAGACCTTGCCGTCCTGGACCACGTAGTGGACGTCGCGCTCGTAGAGCGCGTAGGCGCGGAGCAGCTGGCCGATGGCGTGGATGTCCTCGCTCACCCGGACATAATCGGCCTCGGCCGCCTGCTTGCGGACCGCCCGGTCGGCGGGGGCCAGCGCGGCGTCCTGGTCGAGCGCGACGAAGGCCGAGGCGAGGTCGGGCAGGACGAAGGCGTCGGGGTCGCCGGGGCGCAGGGTGTCGCGCCCGAGCTGGGTCAGGTCGGCCTCGTGCTGGCGCTCGCTGACGGCGAAGTAGAGGCGCTCCTTCAGCTGGTAGCGCCGGTTCTTCTCCAGCTCGCTCGCGAGGACCCCTTCCTGCCGCTCCAGCGCCTTGCGCCAGCGGCCGCTCTCCATCAGGCGGAGGAGGACGCGGTTGCGGGGCATGCCATGGGCGGCGAGCCAGAGCTTGTCGGCGACCGCGTCGGGGACGGGGTCGGAGGCGCCGAGGCGCCCGAGCTCGGCCTCGGCCTCGGCCATCAGGCGGTTGACCAGCCGGACCTGGAGGTCGACGAGCCGGGCGATGTCGCCCCTCAGCCGGGGAAAGGCGGGCTCGCGCTCCTCGGTGACGGGACCGGAGATGATGAGGGGGGTGCGGGCCTCGTCGACCAGGATGGAGTCGACCTCGTCGACGATGCAGAAGAAGTGCTCGCGCTGGACCTGCTCCTCGGCGGAGAAGGCCATCCCGTTGTCGCGCAGGTAGTCGAAGCCCAGCTCGGAGGCGGTGGCGTAGGTGATGTCGCACCCGTAGGCGGCGCGTCGCTCGGCGGGCCCGAGGTGGTTCTGGATGCAGCCGACGGTCAGTCCCAGCCAGCGGAAGAGGTGCCCCATCCACTCCGAGTCGCGGCGGGCGAGGTAGTCGTTGACCGTGACGAGCTGGCAGTTGCGCCCGGAGAGGGCGTTGAGGTAGAGGGGCAGGGTGGCGACGAGCGTCTTGCCCTCGCCCGTCGCCATCTCCGCGATCTTCCGCTGGTGGAGGGCGATGCCGCCGATGAGCTGGACGTCGAAGTGGACCATGTCCCAGGTCAGGCTGTGGCCGCAGACCTCCACCTGGGTGCCGCAGAGGCGCCTGGCCGCCTCCCGGACGGTGGCGAAGGCCTCGGGAAGGAGCTGGTCGAGGGTCGCGCCCTTGGCCAGCCGCCCGCGAAACTCGCCGGTCTTGGCCCGGAGCTGGTCGTCGGACAGGCCGGCGTAGGCGCGCTGGTGGGCGTGGATCCTGCGGACGATGGGGGCGCACTGGCGCAGGAACCTGCGGTGGTGGCTGCCGGCGAAGAGCTTGAGGAGTCCGAGGAACATCGCGGGATGGTCGGCCGCCAATCAACCCCCGGGGGCCGCGCGGCGCAAGGAGGAAGGGCTGTCGCTCTCGCCTTGCCCCCGGCGTCCCCGCCCCCAAAGGATGCACCCATGCCCGAAAACGTGATCATCCTCGGCACCGGTTGCGCCGGCCTGACCGCCGCCATCTACGCCGCCCGCGCCAATCTCAGCCCGCTCGTCCTCGAGGGCGGCCAGCCCGGCGGCCAGCTGACCACCACCTCGGAGGTGGAGAACTTCCCCGGCTTCGCCCACGGTGTCGACGGCAACGAGCTGATCGGCGCCATGCGCGCCCAGGCCGAGCGCTTCGGCGCCCGCTTCGAGTACGACCGGATCGAGTCCGCCGAGCTGGCCGGGCCTGTCCGCCGCCTGCGCGGCGCGGAGAAGACCCACGAGGCCAAGGCGGTCATCCTCGCCACCGGCGCCTCGCCCCGGCTCCTCGGCATCCCCGGCGAGCAGGAGTACTACGGCGGCAAGGGCGTGACGACCTGCGCGACCTGCGACGGCGCCTTCTACCGGAACCTGGAGGTGGTGGTGGTCGGCGGCGGCGACTCCGCCTGCGAGGAGGCCCTCTTCCTCACGCGCTTCGCGAGCAAGGTCACCCTCGTGCACCGGCGCGACGCCTTCCGGGCGTCCGACATCATGGTCCGCCGCGTCAAGGAGCATCCCAAGGTCAGCCTCGCGCTCAACTGCGCGCCCCTCGCGGTCCTCGGCGGCGCGGACGGCAAGGTGGAGGGCCTGCGCGTCGCCGACAAGGCGGCGGGCGAGCGGGTCATCCCCTGCAAGGGCGTCTTCGTCGCCATCGGGCACGTGCCCAACACCCAGGTCTTCGCGGGCCAGCTGCCGGTCGATGCCAACGGCTACTTCGTCGCCGGCCCCAACACGGTCTCGACCCCCATCCCCGGCGTGTTCGTCGCGGGCGACTGCGCCGACCATGTCTACCGCCAGGCCATCACGGCCGCCGGCATGGGCTGCCGGGCGGCCATCGAGGCCGAGCGCTGGCTGGCCGGCCACTGAGGGCCCCGCTCCCCGGCGACCCTGTTTCCCGGCGCCTGACGCGAAACGGAACCTTGCCAGCGCGGGGTTGTCGGCTAGCCCATGCCCATGCGCCTCATCGCCCTGCTCCTCGCCGCCGTCGCCCCGATGGCCGCCGCCGAAACCAAGCCCCTGCGCGTCCTCCTGGTGACCGGGGGTTGCTGCCACGACTACGCCACCCAGCGCAAGCTGCTCGAGGAGGGTCTCAAGGCCCGCGCCCACGTCGAGATTGTCCACGCCTTCAACCCGTCCAAGGCCACCAGCGCCCGCTTCGAGGTCTATGAGAAGGAGGATTGGCACAAGGGGTTCGATGTCGTCATCCACGACGAGTGCACGGCCGACATCAAGGACGAGGCCTACGTTGACCGCATCCTCAAGGCCCACCGCGACGGCGTCCCGGCGGTCAACCTCCACTGCGCGATGCACTCCTACGGCATCGGCAAGAACCCCAAGTGGGTCGAGTTCCTGGGCCTGCAGACGACCGGGCACGGGCCCCAGCTCCCGATCGAGGTCGTCTTCACCGAGCCCCGTCACCCCATCACCGTCGGTCTCGCCGCCTGGACCACCGGCAAGGAGGAGCTCTACAACAACGTGAAAATCGCCGAGGGCACCGCCATCATCCGCGGCCGCCAGGCGGCGAAGGACAAGACGAGCGACCTCGTGATGGGCTGGGCCACCACGTACGGTCCCGGCAAGACCCGCGTCTTCGGCCTCACCCTCGGCCACAACAACGAGACGGTTGGCGACGCGCGCTACCTCGACCTCGTCGCCCGCGGCCTCCTTTGGTCCGCCGGCAAGCTTGGCGACGACGGCAAGCCCGTCGCCGGCTACGGTCCGGGCGGGCGCTGAGGCCCGTCGCCAGGCTCCGGGCCCCTCGCCGAGGGGCCCGTTTCGTTTCCGGGCGCGGGCTTGCTCAGCGGCTGTCCCCGATGCGGGCCCGCTCCGCGGCCAGGCGGGCCTTGAGCTCGTCCCGCGTCGCCGCGTAGGCCGGGTCGTGGTAGACGCTGCGCATCTCGCGGGGGTCCCTCTCGAGGTCGAAGAGCTCCCATTCCGGCTCGGTCGGCCTGGGGTTGGCCGCCCTCATGCCCAGGGGTTTGCCGTGGTAATGGATCAGCTTGAAGCGCGCGGTGCGGATGCCGTAGCAGCCGGGCACGGGGTGCTCCCCCGAGTTGTGCTCCCAGTAGCGGTAGTAGACGAGGTCGCGCCAGTCGGCCGGCGTCTCGCCGCGCAGCACGGGCGCGAGCGACCGGCCGTCGAAGCGCTCCGCCTCGCCGGAGGGCGCGGCGACGCCGCAGAGCTCGAGCAGGGTGGGGGCGAGGTCCAGGTTCATCGCGAAGGCCTTGGCCTCGGACCCGGGCTTGGTCACGCCGGGCGCGCGGACCAGAAGGGGCATGCGCTGGCTTTCCTCGTACATCCAGCGCTTGTCGAAGAGCCCGTGCTCGCCGACGTAGAAGCCCTGGTCGGAGCTGTAGACCACGACGGTGTCCTGCTCCAACCCGCTGGCCTTGAGCCAGTCGAGGACCCGGCCGACGTTGTCGTCCACCGCCTGGGCGGTGTTGACGTAGTCCTTGGCGTACTGCTGGTAGGACCAGCGGCGATAGAGCGCCGGGTCGAACTCCGCGAGGGCGGCGGCCTGCGCCTCGCTGAGCCCCCCGTGTCGTTTGCCCAGCTCGCGCAGCGCCCAGAGGCGAAGCTCCGGACCCTTGGGCCCGTCGGGTGGGTCCAGCTTGAGGTCGTCGCGAACGCGGAAGTCCTTGCCGATGGTCTGCCCGTTGCGGGTGAGGGCGACGGAGCGGCCCTGGTGGTCGTCCATCAGCGTCGGCGGCTCGGGCAGGGTGACGCCGGCGAACCGCTCCCGGTGGCGGGTCGCGGGAATCCAGTTCCGGTGAGGCGCCTTGAAATGGAGCATCAGCAGGAAGGGCTTGGACGGGTCGCGCGCGCCGAGCCAGTCGAGCGCCTTCTGGGTGGAGAGGTCCTCGGAGTAGCCCTGCTCCCTCCTGCCGTTCGGATGGGCCGCGCTGAGGTAGACGGGGTTCTCGTACTCCCCTTGGTTGCGGAAGACCTCCCAGGCGTCGAAGCCCTGGGGCTGGGTGTGCAGGTGCCACTTGCCGAAGACCGCCGTCTGATAGCCGGCGTCGCGCAGGAAATGCGCGAGATGCCGACGCTGGGGGTCGATGGCGTCGGCCAGGGTGTGGACCCCGTTGCGGTGGCTGTGCCGCCCGGTCAGCACGCCGGCCCGGCTGGGCGTGCAGATGGAGTTATGGACGAAGCAATTTCGGAAGAGCATCCCCTCCTTGGCCAGACGGTCGATGTTGGGGGTTCGCGCGAAACCGGACAGGTGGCTGGGCCCGTAGGCGGCGATCGCGCTCAGGGCGTGGTCGTCGGAGAACAGGAAGACGACGTTGCGCGGCTTGGCGGCCAGGCTGGCGGCAAGGACAAGGAAGGGGAGGAGGCGTTGGATCATCGCGCGGGGTCGGGGGCGGGCGCGCCGGTCGTGGCGAGGCGGATGTGGGATTGCAGCTCGTCTTCCCATGCCTGGGTGAGCCGCCCGAGGAGGGCGGGCTCGCGGGCGGACAGGTCGTTCTGCTCCGCGCGGTCGTCGGTGATGCGGTGCAGGGCCCAGGGCTTCCCGCGCTCCCGCACGATCTTCCAGTCGCCGTCCCGGTAGGCCGCGTTGCCCTCGTGCAGCCACCAGAGACGGCGAGGCCCGGGCTCCTCGCCCGATCGGAGCAGCCGCAGGAGGCTTGAGCCATGCATCGCGGGCTCGCCCTCGGCGGCGCGCGCGGGCAGACCCGCCAGCTCAAGCAGGGTGGGGGCGAGGTCGACGACATGGCCGGTGCCCCTGCGGATGGCGCCGCGGAGGGCGATGCCCGACGGCCAGTGGGCGATGAGCGGGGTCGAGATGCCTCCCTCGTGCACCCACGACTTGTGGCGCCGGAAGGGGGTGTTGGCGACGGAGGCCCAGCCAGGCCCGAGGCAGAGGAAGCTCGCGGCCGATCCCGGCGGGGCCGCGGGATCGTGGCCGTCGCCGCGCACCACCAGCTCCGAGCTGGCCCCGTTGTCGGAGAGGAAGAGGATGAGGGTGTCGTCCAGCCGGCCGAGCCTGCGCAGCTCCTCGACGACGCGGCCGACCTCGCGGTCCATCCGCTCGACCATCGCCGCATGCACCGCCATCTTGGAGGCCTGGAACGCCCGCTGGCCGTCGCGCAGCGTCGCCCAGGGCGGCGAGCGGTCGACTTCGCCGGGGCCGAGCCTGGCCAGGGCCGCCGCGGCCGCGGGATGGGGGCCGCCGAGGTCGCGCTCGACCGCCGCCAGGGCGCCGACGGCGAGTCCGAGCTCGGCCTGGCGGGCGTGGCGGGCGGCGCGCGCGTTCTCCCATCCCGCGAGGTAGCGGTCGGCGTGGCGGGCGATGTCCTCGGCGGGTGCCTGCAGGGGGAAGTGGGGGGCGGTGAAGGCGAGGTAGCCGAGGAGGGGCTTGCCGGCGTGGGCCGCGGCATGCTCGCGGATGAACGCGATGGCATGGTCGGCGATCGCGGTGGTGGCAAGGTAGCCCGCTTCCGGCGTGGGCATCGGCCTGCCGTCCAGGGTGTGATCCCGCGGGGAGAAGTAACGGTTGTGGTCGTCGACCGTGTGGGCGCGGTCGAAGCCCTGTTCCCGGGGTTGGCCGTCCACGTGCCACTTGCCGGAGAGGAAGCTTCGGTAGCCGGCGGCCTTGAGACGCTCGGGAAGCAGCTTCGCCCAGGCTGGGCGGCGGCCGGTCGCGCCCTTGAAGTCCGCTCCCGGGAAGGCGTCCCTGCGGACCGCCTGCGCATGGTATCCCGTGAGGAGCGCGGCGCGCGAGGGCCAGCAGCGGGCGGTGTTGTAGAACTCGGTCAGCCGGAGACCTCCCGCGGCGAGTCGGTCCAGGTTCGGGGTGGGAATCTCGCCGCCGTAGCAGCCCAGGTCGGAGTATCCGAGGTCGTCCGCCAGCACGATGAGGATGTCGGGCGGCCGGTCTTTGTCGGCCGCGCCGGTCCCTCCGGGTGCCGTCGCAAGCAGGGCAAGGGCGGCGAGGCAGGAAACCAGCATGGAGGAGTTTTAGGGGGATTTTCGGGGCTTGGCAACGGCCGGGAGGGCCCCTGGGCGGTTATTCACACTTGCCCCCCCATGTCGGGCTCCTTTTCTCACCCATTCCCCGGGGCCGTGCCCCACCCAGACCCATGAGCAAGAAAACCGTCGCCAAGAAGTCCACCGCCAAGCCCATGACCGCCGTCTCGGCGAGGACGGGCGGCGTCATGCGCGGGTGCGACGTCGTCGTGCGCTGCCTGGAGAACCTGGGGGTCGACACCATCTTCGCCTACCCGGGCGGCGCCTCGATGGAGCTGCACCAGGCGCTGACCCGCACCCGCAAGATCCGCACCATCCTCCCCCGCCACGAGCAGGGGGGCGCCTTCATGGCCCAGGGTTACTCCCGCGCCACGGGCAAGCCCGGCGTCTGCATGGCCACCTCCGGCCCCGGCGCGACCAACCTGGTGACGGCGATCGCCGACGCCCACATGGACTCCATCCCCCTGGTCTGCATCACGGGCCAGGTCTACCAGCAGTTCATCGGCCGCGCCGCCTTCCAGGAGACCGACTTCTACGGCATGACCCTGCCGATCGTGAAGCACTCGTTCCTCGTGCTCAACCACGAGGAGCTGCCCATGATCATGTACAAGGCGTTCAAGATCGCCACCACCGGCCGCCCCGGGCCCGTGGTCATCGACATCCCCAAGGACGTCCAGCAGGCCGAGTTCGTGCCCGTCTTCCCCCGCACGCCCGACGCGGTCGACATTCCCGGCCTCCAGGTCCCCCCCAAGGCCCCCGACGCCGAGCTGCTCCCCGTCCTGCGCCTGATCGAGAAGTCGAGGCGCCCCGTCCTCTACGTCGGCGGCGGCATCCTCTCGGGCCACGCCCACCGCGAGCTGCGCGCCTTCGCCGAGGCCGCCGGCATCCCCGTCGCCTCGACCCTGATGGGCCTGGGCGCCTTCCCGGCCAAGCACCGCCTGTCGCTCTACTGGTACGGGATGCACGGAACCGTCGCGGGCAACTGGGCGGTCTGCAAGAGCGACCTCCTCATCTGCGTCGGGGCGCGCTTCGACGACCGGATCACCGGGGCGATCGAGAAGTTCGCCCCCGAGGCCACCATCGTCCACATCGACATCGACCGGTCGGAGCACCACAAGAACAAGTTCGCCCACCATCCGATCCACTCCGACGCCAAGCACGCGCTCGCCCGCCTCGCCGCCCTCGCCAAGCGCGGCTTCCGCAAGCCCAACCTGTCCGAGTGGTACCGGACGATCGACGGCTGGAAGAGGCAGCATCCCTTCCCCTTCGTCTACGACCACTCCAAGTCGCCCCACATCCTGCCCCAGGAGGCGGTCGAGGTGCTCTTCGAGGAGTCCAAGGGCAAGGCGATCATCAGCACGGGCGTCGGCCAGCACCAGATGTGGGCCCCGCAGTATTACCACTTCGACGAGCCCCGGACCTTCATCTCCTCGCTCGGCGCCGGCACCATGGGCTTCGGCCTGCCCGCCGCCATCGGCGCCAAGGTCGCCCGGCCCGACAAGCAGGTGATCGACATCGACGGCGACGGCTCCTTCCTGATGAACATCCAGGAGATGGCCTGCATGGTGGTCGAGAAGATCGACGCCAAGGTGCTCCTCCTCAACAACCAGCACCTCGGCATGGTCGTCCAGTGGGAGGACCGCTTCTACGCCGGCGTCCGCGGCCACACCATCCTCGGCGACCCCAACAACATCGGCTCGCCCGAGAACCTCGACGGGATCTATCCCGACATGGTGGGCATCGCCCAGGGTTTCGGCGTCAAGGCCCGCCGCGTGACCAAGCGCTCCGAGCTCCGCGCCGCCATCAGGGAGATGCTCGCCCACAAGGGCCCCTACCTCCTCGACGTCATCGTGCCCTACACCGAGCACGTCCTCCCCTTCATCCCGCAGAAGAAGTCCGCGATGGAGATCCTCACCGAGTGAGCGACGCCCCCGTCCTCGCCGCACGCGGGCGCCCGACGGGCGCCCGCCTCGCTTTCAGGGCAGGTGGCGGATCTGGCGGCGCGGGCCGACCGCGATCGCCCCGGCGAGGCCGCGCTGGAGGTAGGCGTGAGCCGCCGCGAAGGCGTCGGCCAGCGTGTCCCCGAGGGCCAGCCTAGCGGCGAGCGCCGCCGAGAGCGTGCACCCGCTCCCGTGGGTGTCGACGCCGCCGACCCTCGCCGCCCGCCGCGTGGCCAGGGCGCGGCCGCCGGCGTCGACGAGCAGGTCGACCAGCTCGTCGCCCTCGCCATGCCCTCCCTTGAGCAGGACGGCCGCCCCGAGCCTGCGCGCCAGCTCGGCGGCGTCGGCCATGCGACCGATCTCCGTGGCCCTGGGGCGGCGCCCGAGCAGGATCTCCGCCTCGTCGAGGTTGGGGGTGACGACCGTCGCCAGCGGGATGAGGTCGCCGGCCAGCGCGCGGATCGCCCCCTCCTGCAGGAGACGCGCGCCGCTCGAGGCGACCATCACGGGGTCGACGACCAGCGGCAGGTTGCCCGCGTCGGCGAGCGCCCGCGCCGTCGCCTGGACGATGGCCTCGCTGAACAGCATGCCGGTCTTGGCGGCCCGCACGGGATAGAAGGCGAGCACCTGGCGGATCTGCGCCGTCACAACCTCGGGCGGGCAGGGATGCACCGCCGACACCCCGTCCGGATTCTGGGCGGTGACGCAGGTGAGGGCGGTTGCGCCGTAGACCCCCTGCGCGGCGAAGCTCAGGAGGTCGGCCTGAATCCCGGCGCCGCCCCCCGAGTCCGACCCCGCGATGGAAAGCGCGCAGGGCAGGGTCGGGGCAAGGGGGGTGTCGGGGGAGGGGGGCATGGTCAGCCCCATGCATTAGCGACTTCCCGACCCTAGGCAAGGGAGCGGCTGCGCCGCGGGTCCTTGGCCATCGCGCCTCTTTCGAGGCCCTGCGCGGCCATGGTGCGCCCCCGCCCTTTCG
The DNA here is from genome assembly GCA_030831965.1 of Verrucomicrobiota bacterium. Classification (GTDB taxonomy): domain Bacteria; phylum Verrucomicrobiota; class Verrucomicrobiia; order Opitutales; family UBA953; genus UBA8828. Next base: position 15,313 of record JAURJZ010000037.1, on the reverse strand, counting down.
CTTTGACAGCCCAGCGGGCGGGGGGCTTGCTCACCGTCTGGCGTCCCCCCGCAGGTGGACGCCTGTTCATATCCCTCCGACGACCTTCCAACCACCATGGCCAAGACCCACACGAAGAAGTCCAACTCCGGCAAGTCCACCAAGTACGTCTACACTTGGGGCGCCGGCAAAGCCGACGGGGACGGCGCGATGAAGGCGCTGCTCGGCGGCAAGGGCGCGAACCTCGCCGAGATGACCCGCATCGGCCTGCCCGTGCCCCCCGGCTTCACCATCACCACCGAGGTCTGCACCCACTACTACGCCAACCGGAAGACCTATCCCGCCGCCCTGCAGGCCCAGATGGAGGCCGGTGTCGCCAACATGGAGCGCATCATGGGCACCAGGTTCGGCGCCACCTCGGGCATGCCCCTCCTCGTCGCCGTCCGCTCGGGCGCCCGCGACTCCATGCCGGGCATGATGGACACCATCCTCAACCTCGGCCTCAACGACCAGACCGTCATCGCCCTCGAGAAGGCGACCGGCAACCCCCGCTTCGCCTGGGACTGCTACCGCCGCTTCATCCAGATGTACGGCGACGTCGTGCTCGGCGTCCAGAAGCGCGAGGGCGAGGACCACGAGCCCTTCGAGACCGTCATCGAGGCCTTCAAGCACGAGCGCTACAAGGGCGACATCGAGGACTCCAGGCTCTCCGCCGACGACCAGAAGGAGCTCGTCAAGCGCTTCAAGAGGCTGGTCAAGGACCGCACCGGCAAGGACTTCCCCAACAGCCCCTGGGACCAGCTGCGCGGCGCCGCCGGCGCCGTCTTCAGCTCATGGATGAACGACCGGGCGATCGTCTACCGCCGCAAGTACAACATCCCCGCCGAATGGGGCACCGCGGTCAACGTCCAGGCGATGGTCTTCGGCAACACCGGCGCCACCTCCGGCTCCGGCGTGGCCTTCACCCGCAACCCCGCCAACGGCGAGGATGAGTTCTACGGCGAGTTCCTCGTCAACGCCCAGGGCGAGGACGTCGTCGCCGGCGTCCGCACCCCCGAGCCCGTGATCAAGCTGAGGGAGGTCATGCCGAAGTCCTACGCCGAGCTGATGAAGGTCCGCGCGATCCTCGAGAGGCACTTCAAGGACGTGCAGGACATCGAGTTCACCATCCAGGACGGCAAGCTGTTCATGCTCCAGACCCGCAACGGCAAGCGCACCGCCGCCGCCGCCCTCAAGTTCGCCGCGGACATGGTGAAGGAAAAGCTCATCGACTGGGAGACCGCCGTCCTGCGCAACCCCGCCGACCAGCTCGAGCAGCTGCTCGCCCCGATCTTCGACCTCGCCGAGGTGAGGAAGGCCAAGGCCATCGCCACCGGGCTCCCTGCCGGCCCCGGCGCCGCCACCGGCAAGATCTACTTCAACGCCGACCGCGCCGTCCAGGCCGCCGACCGCGGCGAGAAGGTCCTCCTGGTCCGCCTCGAGACCTCGCCCGAGGACCTCCGCGGCATGATCGCCGCCGAGGGCATCCTCACCGCCCGCGGCGGGGTGTCGTCCCACGCCGCCCTCGTCGCCCGCCAGATGGGCAAGGTCTGCGTCTGCGGCGCCGCCGCCGTCGAGATCGACTACGACGCGAAGAAGGCGACCATCGCGGGCCACACCTTCAAGGAGGGAGACTTCCTGTCCATCGACGGCACCGCGGGCACGGTCTACGCCGGCCAGATCAAGACCGCCCCCTCCGAGATCATCACCGGCCTGATCGAGGGCGACAAGGCCGCCCAGAGGACCGAGAAGTTCCGCAACTTCGTCCAGCTGATGAAGTGGTGCTCGCAGGCCACCCGCCTGGCCGTCCGCACCAACGCCGACAACCCCGAGCAGACCCGACAGGCCATCGCCTTCGGCGCCCAGGGCATCGGCCTCACCCGCACCGAGCACATGTTCTTCGAGGGCGACCGCATCGACGCCGTCCGCGAGATGATCCTCGCCGAGACCGTCGAGGGCCGCAAGAAGGCGCTCGCCAAGATCCTGCCCTACCAGCGCGAGGACTTCGTCGGCATCTTCGAGGCGCTCAAGGGGCTCCCCGCCACCATCCGTCTCCTCGACCCCCCGCTCCACGAGTTCGTCCCCCACGACGAGAAGTCGCAGGCCGACCTCGCGCGCAAGCTTGGCATCCCCGCCGCCAAGGTCGCCTCCCGCGTGGCCGCGCTGCACGAGTTCAACCCCATGCTCGGCCACCGCGGCTGCCGCCTCGGCATCGCCTACCCCGAGATCACCGAGACCCAGGCCCGGGCCATCTTCGAGGCTGCCGCCATCGTCCAGAAGAAGGGCGTCAAGGTTAAGCCCGAGGTGATGGTCCCCCTCGTCGGCTTCAAGCGCGAGCTCGACCTCCAGGTCGAGGTCATCCATCGCGTCGCCGCCGAGGTCCAGGCCGAGCGGAAGGTCAAGATCGCCTACCAGGTCGGCACCATGATCGAGGTGCCCCGCGGCGCCCTGACGGCCGACGAGATCGCCCAGACCGCCGAGTTCTTCAGCTTCGGCACCAACGACCTCACGCAGACCGCCCTCGGCGTCAGCCGCGACGACATGGGCTCGTTCCTCGGCGCCTACACCGAGGCCGAGATCTTCAAGAAGAACCCGTTCGCCTCGCTCGACCAGACCGGCGTCGGCCAGCTGGTCCAGATCGCCATCGAGAAGGGTCGCAGGACCCGGCCTGACATCAAGCTGGGCATCTGCGGCGAGCACGGCGGCGAGCCCGACTCCGTCAAGTTCTGTCACCGCGTGGGGCTGTCCTACGTCTCCTGCTCGCCCTACCGCGTGCCCGTCGCCCGCCTCGCCGCCGCCCAGGCCGCGATCGAGGAGAGGCGCGCCGCGGCCAAGGCGCGCAAGGCCGGCTGAGCCCTGGCGCGACTCCTCCCGTGTCCGCCCGGTCGGCCTCCCGCGGGGTCGGCCGGCCGGACGGGACGCGCGCGAGTCCGGGGACGGCTCCGCCGGCTGCCACGCCCGCCTCCTCTCGGCCGACGCGCGGCGAGCCAGCCTCCCCGCGGTTCCATCCCTTCTTGCCCTCCGGGGCGGTGCTCCCCTTAAGTGGTCGCCCCATGTGGCGCCTGTTCGTGGAGAAGAAGCCCGCTTTCCGCTCGGAGGCGGAGGGCCTGCTGCGCGACCTCCGCGAGCAGCTCGCGCTCCCGGGTCTCTCCGGCCTGCGCATCCTCCAGCGCTACGACGTGGACGGCCTCCCGGCCTCCGCCCTCGAGGCCGCGATACCCACCGTCTTCGCCGAGCCGCCGGTCGACGATGTCCACCGGGAAACCTTCCCCCTCGCCCCGGGCGAGGTCGCCTTCGCCGTCGAGTTCCTTCCCGGGCAGTTTGACCAGCGCGCCGACTCCGCCTCGCAGTGCCTGCAGATCGTGGGCGGGGGTGAGCGCCCCCTCGTCGCCGCCGCGCGCACCTACGTGGTCGGCGGCTCGCCGAGCCCCGCCGACCTGGAGCGCATCAAGGCCTTCCTTGTCAACCCGGTCGACTCCCGCGAGGCCTCGCTCGACAAGCCCGCGACGCTCCGTCGCTCCGCGCCCGAGCCCGCGCCCGTGGCCGCCCTCGCCGGATTCCGGGGGTTGGACCCGGCCGGCCTGGCCGAGCTGCGCCGCCGGATGGGCCTCGCGATGTCCGAGGCCGACCTCGCCTTCTGCCAGGCCCATTTCCGCGACGAGGCCCGCCGCGAGCCGACCGTGACCGAGATCCGCCTGCTCGACACCTACTGGTCCGACCATTGCCGGCACACCACCTTCCTCGCCACGCTGACCTCGGTCGAGTTCGAGCCCTCGCCGCTGCTCGCGCCCTTCCGCGCCGCCTGGGAGCGCTACCGCCAGGTGCGGCTCGGCCTCGGGCGCGACGGCAAGCCGGTCTGCCTGATGGACCTCGCGACCCTCGCCGCCCGCGAGCTCCGGCGCCGGGGGTTGCTCGACGACCAGGAGGAGTCCGAGGAGGTCAACGCGGCCTCGCTCGTCGTGCCCATCGAGGTCGACGGACGTCCCGAGGAGTGGCTCGTGATGTTCAAGAACGAGACGCACAACCACCCGACCGAGATCGAGCCCTTCGGCGGCGCCGCCACCTGCCTCGGCGGGGCCATCCGCGACCCGCTCAGCGGCCGCTCCTATGTCTACCAGGCCATGCGCGTCACCGGCGCCGCCAACCCCCTCCAGCCGCTCGAGCAGACGCTCCCCGGCAAGCTTTCCCAGCGCAAGATCTGCCGCGAGGCCGCGGCCGGCTACTCCGCCTACGGCAACCAGATCGGCCTCGCGACGGGCCTGGTCGCCGAGCACTACCATCCCGGCTTCGTCGCCAAGCGCATGGAAATCGGCGCCGTGGTCGCCGCCGGGCCCCGCCGGGCCGTCCGCCGCGAGGCCCCGGCCCCGGGCGATGTCATCGTGCTCGTCGGCGGCCGCACGGGCCGCGACGGCGTCGGCGGCGCCACCGGCTCATCCAAGGAACACACCGAGACCGCGCTGCGGAGCTCGGCCGAGGTGCAGAAGGGCGACGCCCCCACCGAGCGCAAGCTCCAGCGGCTCTTCCGCGACGAGGCCGTCAGCCGCCTGATCAAGCGCTGCAACGACTTCGGGGCGGGGGGCGTGTCGGTCGCGATCGGCGAGCTCGCCCCGTCGCTCCACGTCCATCTCGACCGCGTCCCGCTCAAGTACGACGGGCTCGACGGCACGGAGATCGCCCTCTCGGAGTCGCAGGAGCGCATGGCCGTCGTGCTCGCCCCCTCCGATGTGCCCGCCTTCCTCGCCGCCGCCGCGCGCGAGAACCTCGAGGCCGTGGCGGTCGCCGACGTGACGGACAGCGGGCGGCTCGTCATGGAGTGGCGCGGCCGGCCCGTGGTGGACATCGCCCGGGCCTTCCTCGACACCAACGGCGTCACCCAGTCCGCCGCCGCGCGCGTCCTCGCGCCCGACGCGACGCGGCATCCCTTCGTCCCGCCCGCCCAGGCTCCCGGGCCCGCCGAGCTGCTCGCCTGCCTGGCCGCCCTTCCCCATGCCGGGCAGCGCGGGCTGGTCGAGCGTTTCGACGCCTCCATCGGCGCCAACACCGTCCTCCATCCCTTCGGCGGCGCCACCCAGACCACCCCCCAGGAGGCCATGGTGGCCAAGCTCCCGGTCCTCCTCGGCGAGACCGAGGCCTGCACGACCATGGCCCACGGCTACAACCCCGAGGTCGCCCAGTGGTCGCCCGGACACGGGGCGGTCTGCGCCGTGACCGAGGCCCTCGCCCGCCTCACCGCCGCCGGGGGCGACCCGGCGCGCGCTCGGCTCACGCTCCAGGAATATTTCGAGAAGCTCGGCTCCGACCCCGCGCGCTGGGGCAAGCCGCTCGTCGCCCTCCTCGGCGCCCTGGAGGCCCAGCTTGAGTTCGGCACGGCGGCCATCGGCGGCAAGGACAGCATGTCGGGCTCGTTCAAGGATCTCGACGTGCCTCCGACCCTCGTGGCCTTCGCCATCGCGCCCGGCCTGGCGCGCCACGCGGTCTCGGCCGAGCTCAAGCAGGCCGGCTCGCTGCTTGCGCTCGTCGAAGCGCCGATGACCGACGCGCTTCTTCCCGACCTCGCCGAGGTGCGTCGGCGCCTCGCGCTTGTCCACGCCCTCGCGCGCGCCGGCAAGGTCCGCGCCGCCGCCGCCGTCCGCCAGGGCGGGGTGGGGCACGCGCTCGCCCGCATGGCCTTCGGCAACCGCGTCGGCGTCCGGCTCGACGCCCCCCCGCCGCGCGACTTCCTCCTGCCTCGCTACGGCGCCCTCGTCCTCGAGGTGGCCTCCGCGGCCGACCTGGGCGACCTGCCCCATGTCGTGCTCGGCCGCACCGCCGCCGAGCCCGTCCTCGCCTGGCCGGGCGCCTCGCTCGCCCTTGACGGGCTGCTGGCGGCCCATGAGGCCACCCTTGAGCCGGTCTACCCGACCCGCGCGGCCGAGCCCGCCGGCTCCCCGCCCGCGCTCGCCCACCCGGTCCGCGCCACCGCCCGTCCCAAGGTGCGCGTCGCCCGCCCCCGCGTCGTCATCCCCGTCTTCCCCGGCACCAACTGCGAGTACGACACCGCCCGCGCCTTCCGCCAGGCGGGCGCCGAGCCCGAGATCCTGGTCCTGCGCAACCTCGGGCCGGCCGCGCTCGCGGAATCCCTGGCCGCCTTCGCGGCCGCCATCCGCCGCTCGCAGATCCTCGTCATCCCCGGCGGCTTCAGCGCCGGCGACGAGCCCGACGGCTCGGGCAAGTTCATCGCCGCCGTCCTGCGCTCGCCCATCGTGCGCGACAGCGTGATGGACCTCCTCCGGTCGCGCGACGGCCTGGGCCTCGGCATCTGCAACGGCTTCCAGGCCCTGATCAAGGTCGGCCTCGTGCCCTACGGCGAGATCCGGGACATCGACCCTTCCGCCCCCACGCTCTTCCACAACCGCATCGGACGCCACCTTTCCCGCTACGCCACGACCCGCGTCGCCTCGGTGCTCTCCCCTTGGCTCTCCCGGATGCGGCCCGGCGAGCTCCACGCCGTGCCGTTCTCCCATGGCGAGGGACGCTTCACCGCCTCTCCCGCCGTCCTCGCCGACCTCGCCGCGCGCGGGCAGGTCGCGTTCCAGTACGCCGACCCGGCCGGGGCGCCGTCCAACGCCATCGCCGACAACCCCAACGGGTCGGACCACGCCATCGAGGGCATCACCAGCCCCTGCGGGCGCGTCCTCGGCAAGATGGGGCACAGCGAGCGCCGCGGCGCCGGGGTCGCGGCCAACATCCCGGGCCGCAAGCACCAGCCGCTTTTCGAGGGCGGGGTGGATTATTTCGCCTAGCCTCGGAACCACCCGCGTCGCCGGGACGTCCATTGGCTGGACACCCCCCGGTACCCGATTTTCCCTGCACCCATGATTCCCCCGTCCGCCCGCCTCGCCCTCCTGCTCCTTGCGCCGGCGGCGCTCCTCGCCCAGCCTCGCCACGAGGCGATGGACTACGGTCCCTTCCTCAGCGCCACCTACGAGAACGCCCGGGGGCAAACCACCCTCAACGGCCAGGGCAGCGTGGCCAACAAGGGCATCGCCGTGCGCCACGGCAAGCGGGAGGCCTGCTCCCTCTTCGACACCGAGACCGTCCGCATGGCCGGCGGTTGGACCGGGGGTTGGCTCCGCCTCCGCGGGGTGACCTTCGACGGCGGCCACGGTCCCAACCCCGGGCCCGCCCAGGGCGCGGAGATCTTCTACGAGACCAATCCCGGTCCCGGCTGGAGCCAGGACGGCGCCTTCGCCGATCCCCGGCCGCTCCCGACGGGCGGCGACGCCTACGCCAAGGTCCCCCTCGGCCCCGTGCCCGCCTCGGTCGCCAAGTACCGCGGGCTCTACCTGAGCGGCGAGCAGGTCGTCTTCTGGTATTCCGTGGGCCAGGCCCAGGTGCTAGAGCTCGGGGCGGTAGAGGAGTCGGCCGGACGCAAGGTCATGACCCGGGCCTTCGAGGTCATCGCCGGCTCGCTCGACGCCGCCGTCAAGCTCGCCGACCTGCCCACCGGCGGCCGCATGGAGCTCCGCGACGGCCAGGCCCACATCCATGCCGGCAAGGGCGAGCAGGTCGTGGTGGTCGCCGTCCCGGGCGCCGACCCCGCCGGGCTCGTCATCCGCGACAACAGCCTCTCGCTCCGCCCCGGCAAGGCCGCCACCTTCAAGGTCACCTACGCCAAGGCGCCCGCCGCCGACCTCGCGGCCGCCGCCAAGTCCGCGGCCGGCTCCGCCGCCCCCGCCGCCCTGACCCCGCTCACCAAGGGCGGACCCGGCCGCTGGACGCAGGTCGTCGAGCTCGAGGGCACCCTGGGCGAGGTCGAGCAGCAGAAGGCCCTCGAGCGCCTGCGCAAGGCCAGCAACCCCAACCCCGAGCGCATCCGCGAGCTCGAGGCCGCGCCCTACCTGGTCGACACCATCCCGGTCCCCGAGAAGAACCCCTACGACTCGTGGATGCGCGTCGGCGGGATCGACTTCCTCGAGGGCAACCGGATCGCGTTCTCCACCTGGAGCGGCGATGTCTGGGTCAGCTCGCCCCTCGACGCCACCCTGGCCAAGGTCAGCTGGCGCCGCTTCGCCACCGGTCTCTTCCACGGCCTCGGCCTCAAGGTCATCAACGGCAAGGTCCATGTCCTAGGCCGCGACCAGATCACCCGCCTCTCCGACCTCGACGGCGACGGCGAGGCCGACCTGTATGAAAACTTCAACAACGACGTCCAGATCACGCCCAACTTCCACGAGTTCGCCTTCGACCTCCAGGTCGACCCGCAGGGCAACCTCTACTTCCTCAAGGGCGGCCCCGTGAACCCGGGAGGCCGCGGCTGGGGTCCCCTCAGCCCCCACCACGGCGCCATCTTCCGGCTCCCGCCCGACGGCTCCCGCCTCGACGTCGTCGCCACCGGCATCCGCGCCCCCAACGGCATGGGCGTGGGCCCCAACGGCGAGGTCTCCAACGGCGACAACCAGGGCACCTGGGTGCCCGTCGACTACCTCAGCATCCTGCCCGAGCCCGGCCACGCCATCAAGGCTCCCCACTTCGTCATGGTGCCCGACCTCTCGCATCGGTCGCCCGCCCCGGACAAGGCGACGCCCAAGCCGCTCTGCTGGATTCCCCACGACGTCGACAACTCCAACGGCGGCCAGGCCTGGGTCACCTCCGACCGGTGGGGTCCCCTCAAGGGCCGCATGCTCTACACCTCCTACGGCAAGTCCTCGCTCTTCCTCGTGCTCCAGGAGCGCGTGGGCGATGTCCAGCAGGGCGGGGTGGTCAAGCTCCCCCTGCGTTTCGGGAGCGGCATCATGCGCCCCCGCTTCAGCCCCTATGACGGCCAGCTGTATGTCGGCGGCCTCAAGGGCTGGCAGACCAACGCGGCCCGCGACGGCGCCATCCACCGCGTCCGCTTCAACGGCAAGTCCGTCACCCTGCCGGCCACGCTCGGCGTGACCGACGCCGGCATCACCGTCGGCTTCACCGGCCCGCTCGACCCGGCCTCCGCCTCCGACCTCCAGAACTACGCCCTCGAGCAGAACAATGTCCGCTGGTCCGCCGACTACGGCTCGCCCGAGCTCAAGCTCGACGCCAAGGACGCGAAGGATGCCAAGGGCCACGGCACCACCCCGGTCGCCATCAGGTCCGTCAAGCTCGCCCCCGACCGGAAGTCCGTCTTCCTCGAGGTGCCCGGGCTCAAGCCGGTCATGGTCTCGCGGATCAAGCTCAACCTCAGGGCCGAGGACGGCTCGCGCGTCCCCGACGAGATCTGCCACACCATCAACGTCGTCCCCCCCGCCGCCCAGGCCGGCAGGGACTACGTCTCCATCCTCTCGCCGGCCGCCGCGTCCGCCCCTTCCGAGGGCGCCTCCGGCACCCCCGGCTGGATCCTCGCGGCCGGGCTTGTCGTCGCCGCCGCCGTCATCTGGCGGATCTTCCGCAGACGATTCGGTTGTTGCGGCTGCGGGTCCTGCTCGGGCAAGAAGTAAGGCATGCCGCGGTTCCGGTTGGCGCTCACCCTCGCCCTCTCCCTCGCCTCCCTCCCGGCGGCGACGGAGACCGGGCTCGCCCTTGAGCTGTCGTCGGGCGGCAAGGTCGACGCCCGCCGCGACCGCCTCGCCGCCCTCCACGTGCCGGCCGGCCAGCCGCCCTCCGTGTTCCTCCCCGCCGGACCGTTCAAGGCCCGCTGGGAGGGCGTCCTCGTCTCCGACCTGCGCATGGAGGTGCGCTTCCACGCCACGCACAACGGGCAGGCCGCGGTCACGCTCAACGGCCGGAAGGTGCTCGAGGGCGCCGAGGGCAAGGAGGTCACCCTGAACAAGGGCGACAACTCCCTGGTCGTCGAGTACGCCTCGCCGGCCCAGGGCGACGCCACCTTCCGCCTCGACTGGTCCTCGCGCGCCTTCCCCCGCGAGCCCGTCCCGCCCGATGCGCTCCGGCATGATCCCGCCAAGGTCGCCCCCGGCATGGCCCTCCGCGAGGGCCGGCTCCTCTTCGCCCAGCTCCGCTGCGCCCAGTGCCACCTCGGCCCCGACAAGGTCCCCGCCGCCGGGCAAGGCATGCCCGAGCTCGCCCAGTCCGCCCCCATCCTCGCCAATTACGGCGAGCGCATGAGGGAAGGCTACCTCGCCGCCTGGATCCAGGACCCGCACCACTTCCGGCCCGGCACCCTCATGCCCCGCGTCTTCCCCGCGGGCAAGGACGGCGCCATTGATCCCCGCGCCGCCGACCTCGCCGCCTTCCTCGTCTCCCAGGGCAAGCCTGCTCCCGAGCCGGCATTCACACCCGAGCAGGCCGCCAAGGGCGCCGCCCTCTTCGCCAACCTCGGCTGCCTCGCCTGCCATGGCCAGCCGGACGCACCCAAGGCCGCCGCCGAGCGCCTCCCCCTCGCTCACGTCGCCGCCAAGTGGCACGGGGCCGCCTTGGTCGACTACCTCCGCGACCCCGCCAAGAACCATCCCTCGTCGCGGATGCCCAACTTCCGCCTCTCCCTGGATGAGGCAAGCCAGCTCGCGGCCTACCTGCTCGCCAGCGCCAAGGGCTCGCTGTCCGCGGCTCCCAAGGGCGACCCCGCCAAGGGCGCCGCCCTCCTCGCGAGCTCCGGCTGCCTCGACTGCCACGCCAACGCCCCCGTGGGCAACCATCCCAGCCTGGCCGACACGCTGGCCAAGGGGTGGGACAAGGGCTGCGTGGCCGACGGGCCCGCGGCCCGCGGCAAGGGCCTCGACTTCGCGCTCGCGCCCGCGCAGATCGCCGCCCTGCGCGCCTTCTCCAAGACCGACTTCTCCTCGCTTCGCGCCGACGTCCCCGCCGAGTTCGCCCTTCGCCAGATCACCGAGCTGCGTTGCGTCCAGTGCCACGAGCACGACGGCCGCGCCGCCCCCATCGTCGGGCTCAAGGACGAGGCCGCCGCGCTCCGCGCCAAGGCTCCCGCTCCCGCCGAGGGCGACCCCATCCCCGACGGCCGCATCCCTCCGCTCACCTGGCTCGGCGAGAAGCTGAGGCCCGAGTGGTCCGCCGCCTTCATCGCAGGCGAGCTCGCCGACAAGCCCCGCTATTGGATGACCCACCGCATGCCCGGGTACGCCGCCCACGCCAAGGGCCTCGCCGAGGGCCTCAGCCACCAGCACGGCTTCCCGGTCGCGGATCCGCAGGCGCCGGCGGTTGACGCCGAGGCGGCGGGGCAGGGCGAGACCCTCCTCGGCCAGGCCGGCGGCTTCAACTGCATCCAGTGCCACCCCGTCTCGAGCCGCCCCGCCACCGGCGCCTTCGAGGCCCCCGCCACCAACCTCGCCACCGCCACCAAGCGCCTCCGCGAGCCCTTCTACGCGCGCTGGATGCTCGCCCCCACCCGCGTCGACCCCCTCACCAAGATGCCCAAGTACGCCGACGAGGAAGGGCAGACCCAGTTGACCGACGTCCTCGATGGCGAAGCCCAGGCCCAGTTCAAGGCCCTCTGGGAACACCTCAGGACGGTTAAATAAGCGGCGGCGCAAGCGCTGCCGGGGTGCACGGCTGCACAGGGGCACAGGGGCACGGATGGCGCAGAGCGCCGGGAGGAAGAGAGGAAGGAGCCCGAGGCTTTGGAACTTCAGGCATCATCCCCCGAGCCCCTTTTGTCCCCCTCGTTTGTCCTTGCCATCGGGACGTCGACTCGACACTTAGAACCCCTAATCTTCGTGAGTGAGCGGGGCGGAGCCCCTCTCGCAAGGGCCGGCGGAAACCCCGCTCCCACACGGCGAGGTCGGCGCGTAGCTGGCCCGCGGGAACAACCCCAGGACGGCCCCAACACCAACAAACCCACCACACCACCATGTCGACCCCCGACAAGTCGGACCTCATCAAGCAGCACCAGAAGGACGCCAAGGACACCGGTTCCCCCGAGGTCCAGGTCGCCCTGCTGACCGCTCGCATCAACCACCTGACCGAGCACCTGCGCGGCCATCGCAAGGACTTCCACAGCCGCCGCGGGCTCATCCAGATGACCAATCGCCGCCGCAAGCTGCTCAACTACCTCAAGGCCAACGAGGTCGAGCGCTACAACGCGATCATCACCAAGCTCGGCCTGCGCAAGTGAGCGCCTGAGCCAGGGACCCCGGGCGGCCCGCCGCGAGGCGAGCCCCTCCTTCCGTCTTCACCCACCAAACCCAAACCCGCCGGCATCCCGCCGGCACCAACCCAAAACAACCCACATGAAACAAGAACACAGCGTGACCGTCGAGGAACTCGGCATCACCATCAGCACCGGGAGCATCGGCCGGCTGGCCAACGGCTCCGTCACCATCCGCAAGGGCGACACCGTCCTCTTCGTCTCCGCCACCGCGGCCGAGGGCCTGCGCAACCCCGACCAGGACTTCTTCCCCCTGACCGTCGACTACCGCGAGAAGTTCGCCGCCGCCGGCCGCTTCCCCGGCAGCTACTTCCGCCGCGAGGGCAAGCCCTCCGACAAGGAGATCATCACCTCGCGCCTCTGCGACCGTCCCCTCCGCCCCCTCTTCCCCGAGGGTTTCCTCAACGAGGTGCAGGTCATCGGCCTCGTCCTCTCCGCCGACGGCGAGAACGACCCCGACGCGCTGATGGTCACCGCCGCCTCCGCCGCGGTCTTCACCTCGGACATCCCCTGGAACGGCCCCATCGCCGGCGTCCGGGTCGGCCGCGTCAACGGCCAGTTCGTCGCCAACCCCACCCACTCGCAGATCTTCGAGTCCGACCTCAACCTCATCTACGTCGGCAACGAGCGCGACATGATGATGATCGAGGGCGAGGCCGACCAGATCGCCGAGGCCGACTTCCTCGCCGCCCTTGAGTTCGGCCACAAGGCCATCCAGCCCCTGATCAAGGCCCAGCGCGAGCTGGCCGCCAAGATCGGCAAGGCCAAGCGCACCTTCGCCCTCCAGCTGCCCGACGCCAAGGTCGTCGCCGTCTGCGAGCGCGTCGCCGCCGAGGGCGACCAGCTCCGCAAGGCCATCTTCATCGAGTCCAAGGCCGCCCGCGGCAACGCGGTCAAGGCCGTCATGGAGAAGGCCAAGGAGGCCTGCGCCGCCGAGATCGGCGCCACCTTCGACGCCCGCCACGTCAAGATGGCCTTCGAGAAGCTCCAGGAGAAGGTCTACCGCTCCGCCATCCTCGAGGCCGGCAAGCGCGCCGACGGCCGCGGCCCCGCCGACCTCCGCAAGATCAGCTGCGCGATCGACGTCCTCCCCCGCGTCCACGGCTCCTCGCTCTTCCAGCGCGGCGAGACCCAGGGCCTCGTCCTCGCCACCCTCGGCACCTCCAAGGACGCCCAGGAGATCGACGCCATCACCGGCGGCCCCAAGACCCGCTCCTTCCTCCTGCACTACAACTTCCCGCCCTTCTCGGTCGGGGAGACCGGCCGCTTCGGCATGACCAGCCGGCGCGAGACCGGCCACGGCAACCTCGCCGAGCGCGCCCTGCTCTCCGTGCTGCCCTCCGAGCAGGACTTCCCCTACTCCATCCGCCTCGTCTCCGAGATCATGGAGTCCAACGGCTCCACCTCGATGGCCTCGGTCTGCGGCGGCTCGCTCGCCCTGATGGACGCCGGCGTGCCCCTCAAGGCCCCCGTGGCCGGCATCTCCTGCGGCCTCGTCTCGGATGAGAGGGACGGCAGGATCGTCGCCCACAAGGTCCTGACCGACATCATCGGCGCCGAGGACCACTTCGGCGACATGGACTTCAAGATCTGCGGCACGCGCGAGGGCATCACCGCCTTCCAGCTCGACCTCAAGATCCACGGCCTGCCCTTCGCCATCGTCAAGGAGGCCGTCGCCCAGAACACGGTGGCCCGCGACGCCATCCTCGGGATCATGGAGAAGACCCTGCCGGCCCACCGCGCCGAGCTCAAGGAGCACACCCCCCGCACCCACCGCATGAAGATCCCGTCCGACAAGATCGGCGCCCTCATCGGCCCGGGCGGCAAGAACATCAAGCGCATCACCGAGTACACGGGTTGCCAGATCGACATCGACCAGGACGATTCCGGTTGGGTCACGATCTTCGCGACGGACGGCGAAAAGCTGGCCCGCGCGGTCAACGAGGTGAACCTCATCTCGGCCCAGATCGAACTCGAAAAGACGTACAAGGGTATCGTGCGCTCGGTCAAGGAATTCGGCGCTTTCGTCGAATGCCTCCCGGGTCAGGAAGGCCTCGTGCACATCTCCGAGCTCGCTGACTTCCGCGTGAACCGCGTCGAAGACATCGTGAAGCTCGGCGACGAGATCATCGTGAAGTGCGTCGGCATCGACGACAAGGGTCGCGTGCGCCTCTCGCGCCGCGCCGCCATCGCCGAGAAGGAAGGCCGCGAATACACCCCCGCCCCGAAGCCGATGGACCGCCCCCGTGGCGACCGTCCGGAACGCGGCGAACGCCGTCCCTTCCGCGAACGCGGCGGTGACAGCGAAGGTGGCGAAGCCTAAGGCCTAAGCCCCGACTCCTCCGAAGCCCCGGTTCCTACCGGGGCTTCTTTTTGGTATCGTTCAAGACCTGCGCCCACCAGCGGCGGACTTCCTCGGCAGCCGGGGAGTCCCGCAGGAGCCAGCGGTCATTGTGCGGATCCTTCGCCATTGTGTTTGGGAAGGGGCCGCCCACGGCCGTCATGTCGACGTCGCGACAAGTCCAGGCGGAAGGAGGGAGCAACGGCGTCAGGAACTCGCGGGTGCCCGTGCCAGCGATGCCTTGCGTGACCAGTAAAGGCCGGCCTTGCAGGCGTTCGAGCCGGGCGGCGGTTTCCTTTTGATAGCGAGGTAAGGGGCTACTCCAAGCCTGTCCTGACCAACTGCGCGTCCCGTCAAAGTGGTCGTGCGCCCAAAAGCCGCACCAGAGTCGGGCAATCTCATCGTCATGGAGCCCGAGGAAGGAGACGGCGATGGCGCCGCGTGAGAAACCGCAGAGCAGGACTTGGCGAGGGTCACCGCCGTACTCCGCGCAGATGCGTGGCACGTGTTGCTTGGCGTACGCCACCGTCGCGACGACGTCACCCCACCAGGTGACCTCGTTATGCCGACGGTCGGCCGCCACGTAGGGCAGGACAACCCAGATGGCCTGACCGCGGCTCAGCCCGTGGCCTAAGGCGGCGCCTTCGACCTCCCCGGTGGAGCCGGAGGCGGGATGCAGGTTGCCCGTGTATTCGACGATCACCGGCCAGCGCTTGCCTTGGGCTTGGGCTTGAGGGCTCCAGTCCGTCGGCAATGCGATGAGGTGGTGCACCTGGGTGCCGGCGTATTCCGGGGCCGTGACGGCCACACGTTTCCCCGCGGTGGGTTGTCCGGTCGTCAGCGGAGGCAACGGTAAGTCCGCGGCTGGAGCGAGCGCGGCG